>NZ_LGRP01000039.1:0-43074 GCF_001636635.1 Paenibacillus sp. O199 | reverse complement strand
TGCGTGCCACATGAAGGCCGGCCACATGCGCAGCCTGACTATTGCCACCGCTGGCATACATCTTCTTCCCAAGGCGGGGCTTATTGAAGACGACCCAACAGATCAGCGCAACCGCTACAGCAATCAATACGATATACGGAATGGAATAACCACCACCAAGATCAATGTAACCAGATCCAATAACGGTAAAATCAGGTCTCAATCCACCAATCGGTTGTGACTGATTGGGCTCTGTATCAAAGTAAATCGAGTTCAGACCATATACCGCAACCATCGTACCCAGTGTCGCGATAAAGGGTGGAACATGTAATTTGGCTACTATGATACCATTCACCAGTCCTACTGCCAGTCCGGCAATAATCCCGAAGACCATGGGCGCCCACACCCATAAATGTGGCAGATCGGGAAAGAACCGATTGGCATATTCGTCGATTTGCAGCATCGATGCGGATACAACAGCCGTTAGACCAACGACCCGTCCTGCCGACAAGTCGACCCCGCCCGTTACCAGGATAAAAGCAGCACCCAGCGCAATGATGGCCCGTGTGGAGGACTGTTGTAATATATCCCGCAGTGTAGAGAAAGCAAGAAAGTGCGGATCGGCAATGGCAATGCCAATGACGAGTAGGATCAGCACAATAAAGATCGCGCGCTGCGCCACATACTGCTTCACCTGATTGATAACTTGTGTATTCATGTATTTCCCTCCTGACTAAGCCATCCGCTGCTGTGCGGCCAGCCTCATGATATCCTGCTCTGTTGCCTCAGCACCGTCGACGATTCCGGTAAGCCGCCCTTCGCTCATGACCATGATTCGATCCGACATGCCCAGCAGTTCGGGCATCTCCGAGCTGATCATAATAATGCTTTTGCCCTGGCGGGCCAGTTCCGTAATAATGGTGTAGATTTCAAATTTCGCGCCCACATCAATCCCACGTGTCGGTTCATCGAGCAGTAGAATTTCAGGGTCAGTCAACAGCCATCTAGCCAGAAGTACCTTCTGTTGATTACCACCAGACAGGTTGCGAATTAGCGTGTTAACTGAAGGGGTTTTAGTTCTAAACTTCAGAGTCTGCTCACGTGCCTCATCTCGGCCTTTCTTCTCATCCAGCAGACCAATCCGATTCCGGTAACGTCCGAGACTCGCGATAATCGTATTTTCATACACAGACAACACTGGAAAAATTCCTGTGACTCTTCGCTCCTCGGTCAGCATGGCAATGTTATGACGCTTTGCTGCGGCAGGTGACTTGATCTTCACCTTGCGCCCATGAATCGAGATCGTCCCTGAAGCAAGTCCGCGTAAGCCAAACAATGACTCAATCAATTCCGTCCGCTGTGCCCCAACAAGGCCGCCAATTCCAAGAACTTCGCCTTTCCTCAATTCAAACGTCACATCACGGAACGAATTCGGCTGGCTGGAGGTTAAGCCTTCTGCCTTCAAAATCACTTCTCCAGGTACGTTCGTCCGTTCCGGGAACCGTTCATCCAGATCACGTCCAACCATGCGGGTAATGATCAGATCGGTCGTTAAATCAGCAGCATCCCAGGTACCCACTACAAAACCATCCCGCATAATCGTGACCTCATCCGAGATCGTCAGAATTTCCTCCATCTTGTGCGAAATGTAGATAATAGACACCCCGCGACTGCGCAGCTGATTAATAATGGCGAAGAGCTGGTCTACTTCCTTGCCCGTGAGCGAGGAAGTTGGCTCATCCATCACGATAACTTTAGATTGGAAAGAGACCGCTTTGGCAATTTCCATCGACTGTATTTTGGAAACGGATAAAGTTCCCGCCTGAGCCTTGGGATCAATGTCCAGATTCAGGTCCTTGAACAAGGCTAGTGTATCAGCGTACATTCGTTTCTCATCCACCAACAACCCCCTCATCGGAAACCGCCCCAGCCAGATGTTCTCCATCACCGGACGGTATGGCACCGGGTTCAGTTCCTGATGAATCATCGATATGCCATGTTGAAGCGCCGCTTTCGAACTCGGAATTTCCACCTGATTGCCGTCCATCCGAATCGTTCCTTCATCCGGGCGATACATACCGAATAGACATTTCATCAGCGTGGATTTGCCCGCACCATTCTCTCCCATCAGCGCATGAACCGTACCCGGCTTTACCTTCAATGTGACCTGGCTTAGTGCCTGCACACCCGGAAATGCTTTGGATATTCCGTCCATCTCAAGCAGGTAAGGTGATTCCATCTTTCATCCTCCCCTTCCGTAAACCCGGCAAAAAAAGGACGCCATCTCATGACGGACGTCCCTGTTTGCTGCTGTTATTGGGCGTCGGCAATGTTGTCTTTCGTAATTTTTTTGTAGGCAATCCAGACGTATTTGCCATCCGTAATGTCATAACCCGTGTTTTCCTTCGTTGGCGTCTCACCCTTCGCAAGTACGGAAGCCAGTGCAACCGTAGCTGCGCCCTGGTTCTTGGCATCATTCAACACCGTGCCCAGCATCGTTCCGTCCTGAAGGGCCTGAATGGCCGGAGCCGTTGCATCGACGCCGACAACCGGCATCGTTTTGCCGTCTTTGAAGTATCCCGCTGCTTTCAACGCTTCAATGGCTCCAAGTGCCATGTCATCATTGTTAGCCAATACCGCTTCAATTTTGTCTCCGTGGGAGGCAAGGAACGCCTGCATTTTCTCCTGTCCTTTGACCCGATCCCACATCGCGGTGTCTTCCGCCAATGCTTCCACTTCAATTCCGGCATCCTGGATGGCCTGAACGGAATATTTGGTCCGCAGCTCAGCGTCCTGGTGGCCCGGCTCGCCTTTCAGCATGACGTATTGCAGTTTGCCGTCACCGTTTTTATCTGCTTCCGGGTGGGCCTTCCAGTAGTCCACAATGAGCTGACCGGAGATCGTGCCGGACTCTTCCGCCTTGGCTCCAACGTAATACACTTTATCCCACTTGTTCATGTCTTCAGCAACCGGCTCACGGTTCAGAAAGACAACTGGAATGCTGGCCGCTTTGGCTTTATCAATAATGACACCTGCTGCGGTGCGGTCAACCGGATTCACGGCCATTGCGTTGTATTTCTTGGATACAAACAGATCGACTTTCTCATTCTGGGTCGGCTGTGCGTTCTGGCTATCCACGATATCGAGTGTGGCTTTGCCTTCCGCTGCTGCGGTCATTGCATTCCGCACACCCGTCATGAACGTGTCATCGAACTTATAGATCGCCACGCCAATCTTCGGCGTTTCCGTCCCTGCCGCCGTCTTGCCTCCTGTATCTGTTCCTGTACTTCCGCCTGCGCTGTCTCCGCCACTGCTGCACCCCGCCGCCGCAACCATACACGCTGTAAGCAACAATGTCATCCACGTTTTCTTCATATCCTAATGACCTCCCCCAAGTTCATTCGGCTTTACCGATGTCTTTATTATGAAAGGGTTTACAATAAATTCGAATACAATATCTTCCTCTGTTTTATCGAAATCTTCCTCAATTGAGCCTTTATTGTACAAAAGGAAACAACAACTTCTGATTATCCATCCAGAACATATTGTCCGTACTGACAAGCTTCGTTTCTAGCGTTACCCTGGCTTGCACCTGTTGATTGTTCAACCGTGCAACGGCCTGATTCACACCAAGATAACCTGCACTGAATCCATTTTGCACGATCAAGTGTTGAATTCTCCCTTCCTGTAACTGCTCTAACTGCTGCTGTTCGCTGCCAAATCCCACAATCCTCACCTTGTTCCCCTTGTTCTCGGACGTACGTCGATTCGATTCATCCGCTGCCCCCAAAGAAGCAGGTTCCTGAAGAGCAATCAATCCGTCCACCTGCTGCTGGTCAAGCAGTTGCTTCGCCGCCTGCCAGCAAGCATCCCGCGTGCTGCATACGGATTGGGTCTCCACATGAATGTCCGGGTATTGAGCCAGTGATTCCTCTATCCCTAGCTCCCGGTTAATCAGAACAGGATTTACAGGATCAGGACCAAGCAAGGCTATACGTCCTCGTCCACCCAGAAGCACAGCCATGGCCTGACCCGCCTGCCGTCCAGCCTCAACGTTATCTATCGAGATAACACTTGTTATGCCTTTTACAGGAAACTCGTCATTCAACAAAATGATGGGGATAATCACTCCGTTGGCATCTTTAGTCTGTGCCTTCTCAATGATGTCGCTGAGTGTCTTCTCACTCAAGGGATCGATCAATAGGGCCGATGCTCCCTGCTCCAGTGCCAGTGATACCGCATCCACCTGGGCTTGTTCACGCTCGCTCAGTGAATAAGTCCCATTTTGCAAATGCTCTTGCTTTACCTTTCCCTGTCCTGCTGTGAAGTCGGGGTTAGATGGCGCGTAAGTTAACCCCTCTGAGGGAAAAGCCTCCACCGTAATGAGCTCCGCTCCCGCTTCTTTGGCAGCCGCTTCGGCCCCAAGACGTATCGCTTCTGCAAGTTCTCCGGTTCCCGCTGGCGTAATCAGTGCAATACGCGGCTGTGATCCCGCCGGATCAGCATTGGACATACCGCACGCCATACATAACAACAGGCAGAAGATTGCTGCTGACATGCCCATATAACGAAGGATGGGGACTCTCATCCGTATGACTTCCACGCGATTGCAGATTGTTATTTTCAAAACCCAATTCGAGATCCCATCCGTTCTATCGATGTTATTCACCTTGCTGGTTCCCTTGGCGCACGTGCTATTCCCTTTATTGTTCATCATGCGCATCGTCCTCCTCTCGTTCCGATTGGATCGGAATCCGAATCCAGACGGTTGTGCCTTCTTCCAGCTCACTTTCGAATTCAAGACCGTAAGCTTCGCCATAATAAAGCTGAATCCGATCATGTACATTGCGTACAGCTACACCTGATCCTGCACCACTTTTCACGATAGGACTGCCCATTAGAAGTTTCGACATCTGCTCTTCCGTCATGCCGACCCCATTATCCGTAATGCGAAATACCAGCTTGTCGTCCTCCCGGTATACACGAATCTCAATACATCCCTCGTCCATATGATATTCAATGCCATGCACGATCGCATTTTCAATGAGTGGCTGAAGCACCAGCTTAAGTGTCAGGCAGTCCAGCGTATCCTCATCTGCCTTCATGCTAAAATTAAATTTGCGCTTGAACCGCATCTGCTGAATCGTCAGGTAATGGTGGGCGTGCTCAAGTTCTTCCCTGACCGTAATAATCGTTTTGCCTTGACTGAGACTGATGCGAAACAATCGGGATAACGAAGTGATCATCGTAATGACTTCCTCATTCCGGCTCATGCCCACCATACGCACGACCGAATTCAACGTGTTGTAGAGGAAATGTGGATTGATCTGAGCCTGCAAAGCTTCCAGTTCGAGACGACGCTTCTGCTCCTGTTCATGAATGATTTCATTCATCAAGGTCCGAATTTTATAGACCATCAGGTTAAAACGACGGGATAAACGTTCCACTTCCAGCGGCCCTTCGATCGGTAGCTCCACGTTAAAATCCCCTCGCTCCACAGCCTTCATCTTTCGTTCCATCCGCCGGATCGGACGTGTCAGACTGGAAGAGAGGAACAGCGAGACGAGGATGACCAGTACCAGCACAACCAGCAGTACCCGAATCAGATATCCATTGACCTCCTGGCGGGTTGTCATGATCTCATCCAGATAGGCCACACCTACGATTTTCCATCCAATATTGGCGACAGACTTGACCGCATTCAACCTTTTCTGCCCATCCGCCTCATCTTCATAACTGCCGGTTGCAACCAGTGCCTGTTCGATATTTTCACTCTTGAGCCCCATGTACATCAATTGCTGCTGCGGATGGTACACGATATTGCCTGCACTTTCGTCGATAATGTAGACGTATCCCCGCTGCCCCAGACTGACTCGGCGGCTCAGTTCGTCCATTTGTTTGAAGTTGATATCCACCAGCAGAATGACCTGCCGATCCTGACCATTTTGACGTACAGTAATGCCTTTGCTCATAGAAACGACCCATTTGTATGGGCCTGTGTACATGTTCTGGATATGAGGCAGTGAGAAACTAAGGTGATCCGGCACTCGGAGTGCAGATTGAAACCACCCTTGCTGTGTTACATGCGCACTCGGTTTTAATTCAGCTGAAGGTCTGTTCTTGAGCAAATGCCCTGTTGAATCCAACAAAGTAATGGAGATGATATCTTCGCGGCTGCTGAGCAGCGTGTCGAGCTGTTTATCTACCTGATCCCCTTCCCACGTGCCATCCCGCAGCATATGTTCTTCGATGGCTCGATACAGATGGGACATACTGCGAACATAATCCTCCAGATTGTAACTGACCTGATCCACGATCTGCCTCGTCGTCAGCTCCGCACTTCGCTCCGCGGCCTGCGTGAATTTGTCGTGCAGCAGCATCGCCATGATGGTCAGCACCAATACAATGAAGACAGAGAAGGACCACGTAATAATAAAGCGGATACTACTGACTCTGGATGAACGCAACCTGGACCGAAGCTTGAGCCAAAGGGATCTTATCCATCCGGCAAACGTTCTCATCGACTTGTGCCTTCACTAGCTGTTAGTGCAGTCTGTTTGCGATATTCTTTGGGCGAGACGCCGATATGTTTTTTGAAGCAAAAACTGAAATAATTCGGTTCCGCGAAACCTACCTGACCAGCAATCTCAAACGACTTCATCTCCGTGGATCGAAGCAACTCCTTGGCCGCCTCCATACGGATTTGCATCAGATATTGCAGGAAGGTAAGCTGTACTTCTTTTTTGAAAATGCCACAAAAATAACCCGAACTGATATGCAGATGCCCACATACTTTCTGAATGGACAGATCCGGATCGGCGTAGTGTTCTTTGGTAAACGACAATGCCTGTTCCACAATATCCTTGTATACATGCTGCCTTCCGCTGGCAATGCGATGTTGAACGAGCAGACAAACCTCATGCACCTTACCTTGTGCCTCAGACAACCCAGGCAAACGGAACAAATCGGCATACAACTGGAACCCTGCCCCAAAAATGTCCTCCATGGCCTCGCCCGATGCCTGAGCTGCCTTCCAAACGTTTGTTAAAACTTCAATCAGATACAGTTGAATGTCACTTCGCCCATGCTCCACCGTAATTTCCCGGAAAATGATCTCTAGCGCGTCCTCCAGCTCCGCCTGCGTACCCGCTTTCAGACAACGTGTCAGCGTTTGCTGCTTCAACTCGTCAAAACGCAATTTGCCCGCCGTCTGCCGCTCCACATCTGCAATATAGATAAGGGGATCGGTCCCCGGTACAAGTCGATAATCCAGTGCCAGTAGTGCATCCTCATAGGCATGCTTCACACCTGCCAGTGTGTTCACGATTGAGCCCGATCCAACAGTGGCAGGAATACGCAAATAATGATTGATGCTGCGCATTACATTTTCCAGCGCCTGCTGCTGTCGTTTCTCCCCATCTTCTCCACCCCACCGATCTACATAGAGCAGCACAATCGTCTCCTGATGCATAAAAGCATGTCCGGCCCCGTGTTCCGTCCATACCTCTGCGGCAATGTTTAGCGCAGCAAACTGCTTTAGCTCCGCATCCGCGGATTGTTCTCCGTCCATATGCAGAGTTAATACGGATACACCATAACGTTCACCGTGCAGATCCAGTCCACATTGCTTTGCTTTGCCATGGATATATTGCGGCGATTTTTGCCGATGCAGCAAAGTGGCCATCAGGTCCGCCTGTAACAAGGGTAAGCTTGTATAATAATGGTCGCGCAGCTGCTGTACATCCTCTCGTTCGGCCACTTCAGCCGCCATCTGCGCACGCAACCTTGTAAGCAGTTCTGTCAGATGTCCCGCCGAGAATGGCTTCAGTAAATATTCATCCACACTCAGCGAGACCGCTTGTCGGGCGTAGTCGAATTCATCATATCCAGTCAAAATCACCACTTTCACAAGCGGATTGCGCTCCCGCAACCTTCGAGCAAGTTCAAGTCCATCCATAAATGGCATGCTGATATCCGTTACCACAATATCCGGCTCCACTCGTTCGGCCATCTCCAGTGCTTCACGTCCATTCTCCGCCAGACCAACTATGCGCAGATCGAGCGCTTCCCAATCTACCTCTACAACCAACCCTTCGCGTACATCCTCTTCATCATCCACCAGCAATACCCGGTACACGTCAGATTCCTCCTTTATTTAAGGGGCCATAAGCCCAAGCAATAATGTATATGTCGATATGATCCAAGGTTGCCATCATAATATACAATATAAATTTAATTATGTAATCGCTTACTTTTAAGATGATAAGATTGATATAATGAGCGCTCACAAACGAAATATAAGGTAAATTATTGAAAGGAGTAAATTGAGAAATAGGAAAGGAATCCATTAACTGATGAATTACTTGAAATCCGGAATGATAACGACCGGTATTGCCGCAATATTAAATTGCAGCGGTGCAATCACGGAGACGATTCGAACCGATCGATTTGAAGCATCCACCGAGTCTTCACTCTGGGAGAACCAACCTCAAGAACTTCAAGAGAAATTAACAAAATCATGGAGGGGAGGAATAAAGGCGATACGTACCACGCTGAATGAGAATAGTGAGAAGGAGAATATAACTGAATGGAACCTGTTTTACAGCTTGGAGGATTCATTAAACACCCTTCCCCGTGAAGAGCACTCTTCCTTCATCGCTGCCTATTATAGTAACGAACGAAGAACCATGCTGGAAAACGGAGATGTCATGCCTGCCTTGCTTTTACATCCCGATCATACAAAGGCGATACTTTTTTGGGAAAAGCTTGATGGCACCTATGCCATGATTACATTAGAATTGCAAATCAATGCAAACAACAAGTCTGAATGGGATGTAAGTCATTCTTGGATAACCAAACAACCCTCATCCACTTGAAGTGGGTCAGGGCATCATTGATCCTATATCCATTCGTACTCCCTCATAAAGAGTGCTGCATGTACTTTAATGCGGTTCCGTTTCTCCATCCTCTTCTGCTGACAAAGATAAATTGGCATTTAACCCCTTCACATAAATCATCGTGGTATCCGGGTTGATATGCCCCATCATTTCTGCCAAGCGATGCAGTGGTGTATGCTCGGCCATAGCGTATCCGAACCGATGACGCAGATCATGGGAACTTAGCCCTTCCAGACCGGCTGTAGTCATCACCTTTTTGATCAAATGGCGCAGCGCCCTCTCCGTTAAGCGATCACTGGTTTTCTCGGAAGGAAACAGGTAAGGACTATCCGGTGCGAGGCCAACCATGTACATCTTCAACAAAGCAATACATGTCATGTTCAGCGGAATTTTCCGTTGACCGTTTCGTTTATCGGCCCGCACGGTAAGTTGCCCGCTTCTTTTGCCCAATTCAATATCACCGGGAGCGAGGTTGCATATCTCCATCGTTCGTATACCGGTATGAAACATGAGGGTAAGGATGGTCTGATCCCGAAGCGAGTTACCGTCTTCGACGGCAGATATGAATGATTGTTCTTCCTCGGTGGTCATTCGGCGGGGGCTAACCTTGTCTTCCGGAATGAATTTCAAAGGTTTGGAAGGATTACTGCTAATCCTGGCTTCCGATGAAGCCCACTTAAAAAAACGCTTCAATGTAATCAGTCTGCGATTAATGGTAGACGGCTTCAATTGCATTACCTTTTGTGAATCTTCCCGATAACGGACCAAAGTCGATGTATGCACGTCTTCGATTCGAAATGAGATCTCTTCACTCCGAGAATCGTTCCCTATATACCATTCGGTAAAATGCTTCAAATCACTCGCATATTCCTTCAAGGTTTTGGGAGTCAATTCTCCCTGGTTCGTAAGCATATGTATGAATTCCTGAACAACCATTTCCCCTTGTACCGAAGTACCACAACCCTTATCCATTAGAAAAAACCTCCAAATCTTGACTTATATTAGCGGACATGGTATTATCATATTAATCGATACATTAGCGGACATCAAGTCTGTGGGTTGAATATACCTGATTAGCGTTGATTCTAAAATTAACCTTTTCAAAATGGTCGTTTAAAAACTTATTTTTTGGAGGAACTACATGCAAACAGGTACAGTGAAATGGTTTAACGCGGACAAAGGATTTGGCTTTATCGAAACTGAAGAAGGAACAGACGTATTCGTTCATTTCAGTGCAATTCAAGGCGACGGTTTCAAAACATTGGATGAAGGACAACGCGTCCAATTCGAAGTAACTCAAGGTAACCGTGGTCCACAGGCTGAGAACGTTACTAAAGTTTAATTATATTAAAGCTGCCTTGTACAAGGCAGCTTTTTGTTTTATTACATGAGCATTTTGCATAGATTCAAAGAGCGTCTTTCAAAATGCTGACTTCATAAACTTATCATCCAAAAACGAAAAGTGAGGTATGACAAATGGATAAAGAACAATTGATCACAGAAGTAGCCAAAAACGGCGGATTCTCCAAAAAGAACGCTGAAAAGGCCGTAACGGTTGTACTGGATTCGATTTTGGAAGCTTTAAAAGAAGGTAAAGAGGTTCAACTGGTTGGATTTGGCAAATTCGAAGTGCGTAATCGTGAAGCACGTATGGGTAAAAGCCGTCGAACTGGTAAGGAAATTCAACTTCCAGCAGGTAAAGTTCCTGTATTCACAGCAGGATTAACAATGAAAGAAGCTCTAAACTAAACAGCAACAACAAGATCGGAAAAGAGGTTTTTATTCAAACACACAACGAACATTTTGATGTAAATGTCGTGTTTTCTACGGTTGATGATATCATTAACTTTTATTCGGGCAAGCAGACAGACCAGAATAACGCGGAAGATCACACCCATTCAACACCCCCATCAACAGAGTCTGCACAGACACCACAACTACCCACTCGCTAAAACGAACCTTTCATCTTGGACAATAAGAAGCCCTGTTCCGCTCAAAACGGTCCAGGGCTTGATTTGTGTCAATCGAGCACCCAGGGAGAATGAATTTTGGGTACGTCATTGATTAATTGTTTGGTATAGGGATGCTCCGCATGGTGAATAACTTCCTCCGCTCTCCCCGCCTCCACCATTCGTCCATGCTCCATAATACAGATCGTGTCGCTCACATAATAAGCCAGACCCACGTCGTGCGTAATAAACACAATCGTCATGCGGTTCTCATCGCGCAGCTTGAGCAGCATATCCAGAATCGTTGAACGCGAGCATGCGTCCACCATGGACGTTGGTTCATCGGCGATCAACACCTTAGGATGCAGCATGAAAATGCGGGCAATCATGAGCCGTTGCATCTGTCCACCGGACAGCTCAAACGGATATTTGTTGTATAACTCTTCGAACTTCAAGTTGACGAAAGAACAGGCTTCCTTCATTTTGGCATATTCCTCGTCCTTGTTCAGCTTCAGCCCCTGAAGTTTGATACAGTCCACCAGCAGCTTTTCCACCCGGTGAAATACGTTGAACGAAGAGAACGGGTCCTGGAAAATGGCCTGTATATCCTTCCAATAGGCTTTACGCTCACGGTACCGCTTCATTTGTCTGGGCTTGCCATCGTATTCAATCGCTCCACCCGTTTCCTTGAGCAAGCCCATGATCATTTTCGCGAGTGTCGTCTTGCCACTGCCACTCTCTCCGACAATGGAGATAATCTCCCCTTCATGAAAATCAAAGCTCACATCGTCCACGGCTGCCTTTTTGCGATTGCCAGTACCGTACACCTTGGTCAGATGGCGGCCGCTGATCAGCACCTTGCCCATCGCCATACTACCTCACTCCTTTCGGGGAGCCTTGATCCGAGCCCATTACGCCCAGAAAGAATCATTTCATTGGTCTGCGATATCGTCTGTGTCAGATTGAACATCTCGGACATCTTCTTTATTTGAGTCATTCTCCTCCTGATTTTCTTCCCTCTCCTGGGGCTCTTCGTTCATGCTCTCCTGCTGTAAGTGACTGTCCTGCTCCTGCTCCCTGATCTGCTCCAGCATTTCTGGTGTCAGGAGACAGCGATATAGGCGCCCATCGACATGAATGTTCTCGATTTTGCCCTGGCGGCACTCGTCGGTCACCAGTGTACAGCGCTCTGCAAAGCGGCAGCCTTCCGGCACATTCTTCAGATTTGGTGGTGCACCGGGAATCGCAGCCAATTTATGCTCCTTCATGCCCTCTTCCGGAACAATGATGGAACCCATCAGTTTGCGAGTGTACGGATGCAGCGGATTGAAAATCATCTGCTCTGCCGTGCCTCGTTCCACAATCTCACCGGCATACATCACCATAATTTCATCCGTGACATGGTACAGTAGCGGCAGCTCATGCGTGATGAACACCAGTGATTTGATTACTTTGCGCTTCAACAAATCCTTCAATAGACGAATGACCGCCTTCTGGGAGGTTACATCCAGTGCCGAAGTAGGTTCATCCGCAATGAGCACGTTGGGATTCAGAATTGTTGAGATGGCGATAACCGTTCGCTGCTTCATGCCGCCGGATAATTCATTTGGATACATATCCAGCACATCCGGCGACAAGTTCAGTGATTGGAAGCGCTCCGTAGCCATCTTCCGCACATCCGACCGTTTCATCTCCGGACGATGCTCCTTCATGATATCTTCAATAAACCTGATAATACGCAGCGTTGGGTTCAGTGCATTCATGGCAGCCTGCGGAATATAAGCAATTTCCTTGCCCAGAATGCGCGAACGAAGCTGCTCTTTGTTCAGCTGCATAATATCGGTACCATTAATCCGGATCGAACCACTGCCATAATGAAGCGGCGGGAAATAAAAGCCCATCAGGCTGAGCGCCAGCGTCGATTTTCCACAGCCCGATTCACCTGCAATGCCCAGCGTCTGCCCTTCTTTCAGTCCGAACTCCACCCCGTCGACGGCAAATACATTCTCCTTGAGCCGGGTACGGTAATAGGTTTTCAGACCGCTGACCTGAAGTATAGGTTGGTTCATGGTCTTAGCTCCTTATTTTCGGATTAAAAATTTCGTCCATGCCCGTATTCATCAGATAAAGCGAGAAGGTAATGACGGCAATCGCCAGCGCCGCAGGAATGAACGCCCACCACGCCCCTGCTACTGGCGCTTCAAACACCAGTGCCCAGTTCATAAGAATGCCGAGCGAGATCGTATTATACGGCCCCAGTCCCAGCATGGAGATGGATGCTTCGGACAGAATGCCCGATGCCGTCTGGAGCACAAAAGCCATCACCACATAAGACGCGATATAGGGCAAAATCTCATGGATAATGATACGCGGCGTACTGTGTCCCGAAATTTTCGCAATATGCACATGATCCCGGCTACGCAGAGATGTCGTCTGGGCTCGCACAGCCCGGGCCGTCCAAGGCCAGCTGGTTATACCGATAATGATCGCCGTCACCAGGGAACTGCGTGAATCAATGCTGACCGAGATCAAGATCAGGATGATGAACGAAGGAATAACAATGAAAATATTGGTGATCGCCGTCAGAAAGTTATCTAGCATTCCCCCGATATATCCCGACACCAGGCCCATAACCAGACCGATAACGGTTGCAAACACACCTGCAATCAGCCCCACACGTACGGATGTCTGGATGCCATACATCAATTCAAGGAAAATATCCCGTCCAAAATTGTCCGATCCTAATAGCAGGCCATCGCCAGGTGGCTGGAACGCCATCGCAATCATCTCAAGGGGATCACTGCGATTAATGAGCGGATAGATCGTAACCAAGAGCAGCATGCCGACAAAAGTCACCGCGCCGATCATGAATTTGGGTGACTTCAGCAAAATAGAGATCGAATGCTTCATATCACTGTTCCTCCATTTGAGCGGCCTTGATGCGCGGGTCAATGAAACCGTAGATGACATCAATAGTGAAATTTGCCAGCAATACAGCAATGGCAATCAGCAGCGTACACCCCGAGATTAGTGGGTAATCCAGTTGCCTTATGGCCGTGAACAACCATGTGCCGATGCCTGGATAACTGAAGACAATCTCACAGATGAGTGACCCACCGACCATCGTACCGATGGAGAGCGCAAGTCCCGTAATTTGCGGCAGCATAGCGTTACGGAACACATAACGCGCAATTCGGCCGTCGCGAATACCCAGCAGTTTACTGTATAACACATAGTCTGAATTGAGCTCATAGATGGACATCTCCCGCATGCCAATGGCCTGACCACCAATGGTCACAAGCACGATGGAGAGGAACGGCAAGGTATGGTGGCGAACCACGGACATGATAAAGTCGAAGCTCAGCTGCGGTACCATCTGGAAGTCATATCCGCCCGATAAAGGGAACCATTTCAGTGATAACGCAAAGACATACAGCATAATAATAGCCAGAGTAAAAAAAGGAATGGAATTGATAAATAAAGCTACCGGAAACAGTACTTTATCAAAAACACCTTTCCGGTACGCTGCAATCGCACCGAGCAAATTACCAATGATCCAGCCGACCAGGATGGCCGGAAGTTGAAGCCCCACCGTCCAAGGGACGGCGGAGGCCAGAATGTCCGTCACAGGCTTCGGATACAGTCCAAAGGACGTGCCCAGATTGCCTGTGAACAGATTTTTCAAATAGATGCCGAATTGGGTCCATAGTGGCTGATCAATGCCGAATTCAACCGTAAACGTCTCATACACCCGCTTGATGGAATCCGAGTCAGTCATCCCTGACGTCATTTTGGAAGCGATCATGCTCACCGGGTTACCTTCAATCAGTCTAGGCAAAATAAAATTCAGTCCGATGGCAATGACCAGGGTCAGGCCGTACCAGAATACTTTTTTGGCGACATATCTGGAATAGGCATTCATAGGATTTAGCACCCCCGAGTTTAGCGGATAAGGGCCTTATGTCTGAAGTGGCGTGTCAATTCATCGTGTCCTGATTCAATATGAGTTCCTTAATTGTGGATCTGATACAATGCCTTAATACCTGCGCCGTCCATCGAGATTTGCGGCGGAATGTTGGTGCCATCTCCTTCTGTCGGGAAACCTTTCCAAACCGATTCGTTCACGGTGTCAAACACCCATGGTCTGTACATTAGCGGAATAGAAGGGATATCTTTCAGCCAGATGGTATTCAGTTCAGTGTACAGTGACTTCAGCTTCGCCTCGTCAGACACGGATGGAATCTCTTCAATAATGGCGTCTGCACGGTCATTCTGGTACCGTCCCCAGTTCCAGAAAGCCATCTCACCCATTGGAGCAACCCCTTTGGAGTACATGATCGTCATCGCACGGTTCCACGGCTGGCTTGGGCTTACCCCGCCTGCAGGCGTATTCATGATAATATCGAATTTGCCGGTTTGCAGATCATTGGTCCATACCGGGGATTCCGGGAATTTGGTGCGAATCTCAATCCCTATGGCCTTGGCGCTCTGCGCTACGATCTCCAGGGCAGCGTTCCAGTCAGACCAGCCGTAAGGACATTCAACCTCGAAAGGTCCAAGGCGTTTGCCGTTAAGAACACGGATGCCGTCTTTACCTTTGGTTGCTCCAATCTTGTCTAGCAGAGCATTGGCTCCTTCAATATCCATCGTCCATTGCAACGACTTGATGGCATCTTGGTCAATATATTTGGACTCGGCGTCCGAGTTCAAGGTCAGGGAAGGCTGCATTGGTGCGGAATATCCGCTCATTGCCAGCTCCGAGATTTTGTCATAGTTGATGCTCATGGCTATCGCACGGCGAACGTCAGCATTATCGAGTCCGGCTTTGGACAGATTAAAGAAAATGCTTGGCATGGAACCGGGCAGATAATACGGCGCATCCTTCAGATACGTTTTGACAGCAGCCCCGCCTTCCCACATCTTCCACACTTGAGGGATAAACTGCTGGGAGACGTCCACTTGCCCACTCTTGAACGCCAGATCACCTGCGGCATTATCCTTGTAGATCACGTGAGTGATGTACTTCGGTGCGGGCAATTTGCCGAACAATTTCTGCCCCCAGTAGTTATCGTCACGGACAATCGTAATTTTCTGGTCGTTGTAAAAATGAAGCTTATAGGCTCCGGTTCCCACTGGATTATCATTAACCTCTTTACGAATCGCGGTCAGATCATTATTGTTCTTCTTCTCGATCTCTTCCCAGATATGCTTCGGCAGCATCGGGATCAGTTCAATGCTGTCCAGTACGGTCAGCTTGTTAGGGTTTTCAGGGTTCAGCTTAATTTCCACGGCCTGCGCTCCATCTGCTTTCACTTCACTGATGTAGGTCCAGAAGCTACTCCAGTTGATATCGTATTTTTTGCCCAGTTCATAGGTATATACAACATCATCTGCAGTAAAAGCCGTTCCGTCGCTCCACTTCGCATCCGCATTCAACTCAATGCGCAGAGTCGTTTCATCCGTCCATTCATACGAATTGCCTAAGAGAGGTTCAAGGCCACCGTCCAGCTGGTTTACCATAAACAGGGTTTCGTACACCAGTTCCCTGGAGTTGCCGTAATTCACTGGAAATGCGGGATTTCCGCTCAACAGATTGAAGTTGGTTGGTGGCCCCCATTGCAACCCATTGATATACAAGGTCTCATTACGTGGTGTCTCCTTGTTGGTCTGAGGTGCAGGTTCGTTCTGGGTTGTCGTGGTCGGTGTATCCACCGTCCCTTGTGGTTCACTTACTGATGGCGGCTGAACACTTTGGCATCCGGCAAACAATGTGACCGACATGAACAGAGCGACGAGCGGTGTGGCAGCTCTCTTAAATCGCATTCTGAACCCCTCCGTGAATTCATATTGATGTTATTGGAAGCGCTTACTTAAAGTTATTCTATGACTTATCTCACACAACATTCCATCTCTTTTCTCAATTTTGAGACATTGTTTATGCGATCATACAAAATAACCAGCTCCGCATGGGGCAGCTGGTTATTTGCTGAATTTGGATCACTACTCCACAGAAGATCAAGAACGGTTTACTTGACGAATCCATTACGAATGGCAAAGACGACCGCCTGTGTGCGGTCTTCCACCTGAATCTTTTGCAAAATGCGATGTACATGAGTCTTGACCGTACTCTCACCGATAAAAAGCTTGCGAGCAATCTCCTCATTCCGTAATCCATATGCCATCTGCTGCAAAACCTCCAATTCCCGTCCCGTAAACGGTTCCGGCAATGGTTTGTTTGCTACCGTCTCCTTCACTGAATCCGAATGACTCGGAGTTGAACGAATAGCAAGACCGATCACCTTGGCTGCCACCGCCGTGCGGTAGATCGCCTCCCCCCGGTATGCAGCACGAACCGCATCAACGAGTTCGTCCGGCGCCGCATCCTTGAGCAGATAACCAACAGCTCCGGCACGTATTCCTTTGTACACATAGTCCTCATGATCGAATGTGGTCAGGATGACCACTTTGCAGTCAGGCAGTATCTTCATCAGCTCCGCTGTCGCTTCCAGTCCGTCTCCTGCTTCCATCTGCACATCCATCAATACGACATGTGGACGAAGCTCTGCTGCCAGAAGGACTGCTTCATGTCCCCCGCCCGCTTCGCCTACCACTTCCATATCCTGCTGTGCATTAATAATAAAACGTAAACCATGCCGGACCAGATGCTGGTCATCCACGAGGAGTACACGTATGTCCTGTATGTCTTGCTCCATTATTGTTCATCACCTCCCATAATCTCCTTCACATCTTGAGGAATGGTAAGGGTTAACCTCATTCCATGTGGATCGACTGCATCAATGGATAAGGAACCGCCTGCCCTTTCACATCTTGCTCTCATACTCGACAGTCCGAAACCGGGAGAGATCGGATTCTCTTTGCGATACATTCCGTTGTCCTCCACAATCATATGTAGCTGATGCTCCTTCTCCAAGATGTCCACCTTCACTTGCGAAGCCTGGGCATGACGAATGATATTCGTTAACGCTTCCTGAAGTACACGATACAATAATTCGGACGTTTCTGGCGTCCAATGACTCGTCTGCTCTTGGGGGGTCAGTTTGATCGTGAAACCTGCCATCTCCCGTATCTCATTCACCAGACTCGTCAAGGCGACCAGCCCGAGGCCTGCTTCATTGCTGCCCATCTGATGAGCAACAGTCCGAACCTCCTGGAGACATTGTCGGACTACTTCAAGCACCGTACCCATCGCTTTGTCGGCTTCCGCTGCATCCATCTTCATCATATATGGCAATGCCTGAAGCTGAACAATAATGGATGTCAATCGGTTACCAACACTGTCATGCAAATCCATTGAGATTCGGCTTCGTTCTTCAAGTACGGCATACTGCATCAATCGCACGGTAGCCTGCTCCAACTCCTGATGTGTATCCTGAAGCTCCTGATGGGCATGTGTCAGTTCAGCGTGCACCTTCTGCAATTCCTCATAATGTCGTTTGCTGTCCTGTCTGCTTTCCCGCCTGATTCTCGCAGCCCAGCATAGAATATAGGTTACAGCGTGAGCCATCGAATACACCAGAATCTGATTGGGTTCGTATTCATCCATATAGAGCAGCGCCGCATTCCCAATGATGATAACGAAGCCAAGCAACGAAGAACGATGGATGGGCAATTTTAGCGCAGTATATCCGATGAGATAAAAGGTTAATTCAAATATACGATACTCGGCCTGGAAGAACTGGGCATAGAGCAGCGTCACCATCCAAATAACCAATATCCCTAACGTTCGCATCCGCTCATTTCGAAGTGACTGTGGAACCCAAACCAATATAAGGTAGGGCAGTCTAACGACCAGTCCTGCACCCAAATCGACCCACGCCAATTCTTTGAAGGGCTCGATCAGACTGGAGAGCAGCAGCAACGTTAAAATAAGATCTGCAGTATGATCCAGTACCACCTTTCGAATCTGCATCCATTTCGAATCGTTCTGCATAGCTATCCTTTCCAATCCTAAAGTTTGAAATGATTATACACCTCTGCCTTGAAAGCGCTGGACTTTGGCATACAGAAAATAACGCCGGGCAGCAATACTTCCCAGAGGTAGAAACAAAAGAGCATTGCTCAGTGAAACCACCGTATGATGCACATCCCATTGGCTGGCGAGCTGTCTTAACACCATAACCGCGATCAGAAGCAAGCTACTGGCCAGCGATCCCTTAGACATCATTTTACCTGTAGTTGGATGGATTCGAAGCTGTTCCAGATGTACCCGCCACGCACCAATCCCGCAACCTATGATGAGAAAAACAATATATAACAGAATGTTGCCCACCGTTAATGGTGTATTTACTACGCTCGAAAGCACCCAATACGCAATAATCGCTGGAAAGACCCATAAACGGGATGTCTTCACTTCCTTCTCCCTTAGCGATAACAATAGAACAATGACAGCTACAATAACAATATTCATCATGTTTTTTTCCTCACCTTCTCCACGTGTTCTCTGATCTACATTTAGTGTAGCCGAATTTAACGGGAGTTAAGTCCACCTATAGATGGATTGGCTCTCTTAACTTCTTCCATCCAGGGGCTTATTGTGGATATGCAAGGTTCCATGAAGTGTGATGATGATGAGCATATGGAGTGCAAAATAAAAAAACTGGCTCCATAAGGAACCAGCGATAGTCTCGTTTTTTTGCAAATCAATTTACGTACACCAACCTACTTACTCTTCAGAAGCTCACGCAATGTCTGCGGATCGTATGTAGAGACCAGTCGTTCCAAATGTGTGTCCAACCACGCCTCATCTTGATCCCACCATTTCAGTTCCAGCAGTAAAGCAATGATCTCGTCGTCGAAACGCTTTTTGATTGGTTTGGCCGGATTGCCACCCACAATGGTGTAAGGCTCGATATCCTTGGTGACTGTCGCATTGGAAGCGACGATGGCACCGTCTCCAATCGTGACACCCGGCATGATGGTTACATTTTGCCCAATCCAGACGTCATTGCCCAATACTGTGTCACCCTTAAAAGGCAGTTGATCCAGCGTAGGGGTCACTCTCTCCCAACCACCACCAAAAATATTGAAGGGATAGGTTGTCATGCCCTCCATCCGATGATTGGCACCATTCATAATGAATGTCACACCTTCAGCAATTGCACAAAACTTACCGATCACCAGACGATCGCCTAGGAAATTATAATGATGCTGAATGCGGTCATAAAATTGTTCGGGTGGACGACTGTTGTCACTATAATACGTATAATCACCGATCAGCACATTAGAGCGCGGCGGCAAATTCTGAATGTAACAAACGGTACGAATATTATCGTTAGGGAAAAGTTTTGTTTTATCGGGAGCCATATGTGTTCCCTCCTTTTCCCTCATTGTACCAGAAAGGGATTCGATCTGATCATCGAATCCCTTTTCTCGTTCTCCGTAGAACAACGTTTCTCTACAAGAGAGATATTATTTGGATGTAAGTGTTACTTGTGCAGCCGTTTGATTCCAATCCACGGTCAGTCCCAGTCCTTCAGAGATGAAGCGTACCGGCACAAGCGTGCGACTGTTTTTGATAATGGCTGGTGCATCAATTTCGAGCGTTTCACCATTCACCGTTGCTGTGCTGCTTCCGATCTGGAGCACAAGCGTCTGGTCATTCAGAACAGCTGTTACCGTTTTCGCTGTTTTGTCCCACGTTACTTCTGCACCCAAAGCTTCAAGGATGGCGTTCACTGGTACCATAACCCGGCCACTTTGCTCTAGCGGGTCCTGATCCGGGAACGTAATCGCTTTGCCATCGAGAGTTACGGTAATCGCTTTGTCCGTCGTTCCTGTTCCGTTATCCGTGCCTGTATCTTCTGAAGTCTCTGGCAAAGGCGTTACTTCACGTCCAAGCTGCTCTTGCAGATTGGCAAGTCGGTTCAGGGCAAACGTCGTCAGCGATCCCGCTGCCATGGAGCCCATGCCTCCACCTCCGCCAAAGTTACCGCCCGGACGTGTTTGGGTATTGCCTGTGTTGTCTGTTGTTCCTGTTCCCGTTGTGCCATCCGGCGGTGTTGTACCATTGGGAGGTGTCATGCCTTCAAAACCTTCCGGAGGCGTCATACCTTCCATGCCCTCTGGTGGTGTCATGCCTTCGAATCCTTCTGGTGGTGTACCACCCATGCCACCCATACCACCTGTTGCATCAGCGTTGGCAGAGTATGCAATGTTGGATTCAAACTGCTCTGTTGTGTAGAACTTCGTTGGATCTGCTTCAACATATGGACGAATGATGTCAGCCAGACCTGTGATGCGATCCTGGATGCCTTCCATATAATCCGTCAACTCATTGACGTAGCTCAAGTATTTTTCCTTATACTCAGGCACGGCCAACAGGTTGTTGATCATCGGTACATTTTCCATGCTAATGCCCAGTACTGGCTCGTCCACGGATACGTTCGTTGCATTGGTGTTGGTCGTGGTTGATCCAGTTGTTGTTGTACCACGTCCGCCTCCACCCGAGTATCCATTAAAGGACATGTTAAAGTCCCAAGGTACAACGGTGAATTTGCCAGCCGCATCTCCGTAAAGCATGTAGTTATGCCCTTTGTCGCCGCTATAGCTGTCATAGTTACCAAAGACCATGTTGCCCGCGATATATTTCAGTGCCGAATCCACATCCAGCACACTCTCGATATCACCTTTTTCACCTTCAGGCATGTCGTTCAGCGTTTTGATGAAGTTTTTGAGTTTGGTTTTATTCTCGTCCGTACCCAAATCTTCGGTGATGGTGCTGTAGTCACTGCCTTCTGAATATTGCAGGTAACTCTTCTCATCCGTATCGTAGAGGACACCGTCCTCATAATCTTCACCGTAATTTCGTTCCAGGTAGCTGTCATCTACTGCTTCAACCCCGGTATAGAAACCAACCAGTTCGCCGTTGATATACAGATTAACGTAGTTCGTCATCGGTACATCCATGCCAATGCTGCGCAGCGCTTCATAGTGAAGAACTTCACGCATGTACGATGGATCGGAATAGTTGTTGTTCAGGACCATTTTATCCAGACCGAGCAAGGTTTGTGTTTTGTCGTATTTATCGAACTTCAGTCTGAAGCTGTAACGGTCAGAATCTTGCATGGAGGCTACGGATTTCAAAGTCAGATTACCCTTGGTGGAGAAACCAACGTTATCTAGCTTGTTGCCGTCCACTTCCACACTTACCTTCTTATAATCCTTATCCAGCGGGCTTTCGAGCATGCTCTTCCAGTCTGCATCATCAATCGTAACATTCACATCAATGACGTTGTCCGTTTGGAACAACGATTCATAGGCTTGCGTGACGCCTGTGCTAGTGCTTGTATCCTCTGCGGCAAACGCAGCGTTCGGGCTTCCTACCAGGGCAAAAGATGAAGTTACCATCGTCACGGACAAGGCCGTTACTGCAACTTTACGTAGTAAACTATTCAAATGATGAATCCTCCTTCTTGGTTTCTGTTAAGCAACTTAGGCTTATGAAACCATGGTAGAGGACAAACCTTTAATGAATCTTAAATAAATGATTCACAACAAAAAGTAGCCCATCAGGCTACATAAGTTGAACTATAAATGGTACACCTGATCACTCCGATTGCAGTATGGTGTAAAATTGAGCTTCAACTTATATAGACGCCTGCTAGGCTGCTTGCTCTGATCCTTTACAGCTCGGTAACTGTAACACCTGCTGCTTTGTAATAGTCCTCATTCACATTGTTTAGAATGTTGGCCTTCAGCAGAATACCGACTCCGGCAAAGAGTCCGATTCCGTTTGTATTACCTTCGATTCGGTTATTTTCAATTAACACATTCTCGGGGTTTCCTTCGCCAATATTGCCGGCTCCGGCATCGCCTTTGTCGCGCTCAAGACGCACGCCCCAGTAGTCGCTGGCGGTATTGTTACGGATCACATTGCCTCGAACCACCGTGCCCGGTCCATTCAGCACTTTGATTCCTGACGCATCTGCAATCGTGGTTGTATTCTCGATGAGATTATCCTCGATTAGAGTATCGGGGGTGCCCATGGTTACCGAAATGCCGATTTGGCTGTTCCTGATCGTGTTGTCATGAATGTAGTTTCCTTTGCCCGACTTGCTGTGGTTGCTGGGTGCTGAACCCCCTGTATTGCCAAGTCCAATCCCTGCGCCTGTCAGCACATCCGTAATCACATTGCCCGAGATTTCATTCAAATACTCCAGTTCACCATGAAGATCAATAGCATCCAGCTTTGTTCCGTTAAATGTATTGCCACGCAGTACGTTGTTATGGGCAACAAACTGGATCAACGCTCCATGTCTGAGATAAGGGCCCTCAAACGTACTATCCTCCACCACATTCCATATCGTATCATTGTCAAAGCCGAGCCGATCAGTCTTGGCCGTTCCCTGAATGGATATTCCGTAGCCTGAACCCCCAGGGCCCAGATCTGTTGCATTACGGAATGTTGCATGCTTCACAAAGACATCTCGGCTGTGTTCGATGCGGATAGCCATTCGTTTGAATTTCTCCACAATTACACCGTCGATCGTAATGTCATACGATGGTTCCTCACCATAGTTAGCGATGTGAATCATGCTATCCGGCCCCCCTGCGGAGGGATTGTTGGATTTGTGATCGGTCGTGTAACTGCCAGACCAGGATGAAGTTAGGGTCATATTGGATACGAGAATGCTGTGCTGAGCCGATGCTTTCAGGACGGCGCTGCCCGTCACCTGATCCAACGATGTCTTGAGCACGGTCCCTCCACTGCTCTCTCCTCTCAGGTTCACCCCGGATTTGAGCATCAGGTTGGTAGTTCCATCCGGCCCGGACAACAAATTGTACACTCCATCAGGCAAAAATACTTCATCACCAACGCCGGCCTCATCAATGGCAGCCTGTATTGCAGGTCGGTCATCGCTCGTATTATCAGCCAGATCTGCTCCGTAATCCCGTACATCAATCGTACGTCCGGTTACAGCATGAGGAGGATGGACTGCATGTGGTGTTCCATCTGTCTCCGTCAGACCTGGAGCGATAAAGGGCTCTGTTCCCTCCGGTGGTTGAGGCTCAATGTATGGAATCAGGGCAACAGGCGTCCCTCCCCCTGCAAAAGGAGCATACAAATGCACATCGGTCAGACTTGTATAAATACTTGAATCAGAATTGCCTTGTCCGGTGATCCGTACATAACGTGCAGAAGTATCCGGGATATCAAATGCCTGCATTTCTGTTGTATCCCCGCTGCTTTCGCCGCCATATACCTTGGTCCAATGATCACCGTCAACAGACGTTTCTATTTCAAAAAAGGTCTTCCTGACATCCCCTTTGTAAAAACCAATCCCAACATAGCCCACTTGCTGTGCCTGCCCCAGATCAAATGTGATCCATTGCCCCTCTCCGGCAACAGACCAGCGTGTATAACTGTTATTGTCGATGGTATTAGTCGCCAGGTTGCCGTCGCTACCGCTTGCCGAGACGGAGGCAACAGGCAGGGACGATACCGGAACGGTAAGGGTGGTCAAATCGGATGATAGGGCACTGCTGACGTTGCCAGCTTCATCAATCGCCCTCACTTGAAACGTGTACGATGTTCCGGCTGCAAGTCCGCTGTCACGAAATGACTGCTTACTTTGTTCAGCCAGCAAAACTCCATCCCGATATATCCGGTATGCAGATACAGCTGTATCATCGCTGGCAGTGGGCCATCTCAGTTCCGCAAAATCCGTTCCCCAGTTGCGAATCTCAAGTATAGCTCCCTGCTCCCATTCTGGTGACTGCGCATCACTGCCTTCTTCGATTAAAGCAATGACCGATAACTGTGGACGCGGATTGCTCGTTCCGTTGGCTTCCTTGGTGTATACGTTCACGGAAACACCTGTTGATTCCGCATCTGCGAGCAAAAATGCAACCTGCCCCGCATCTGGACGACTCTTCACAACATCGGTTACATCCACTTCATAGACGGCCGGGCTTCCACTACGATCTGCCGTGACCTGGAATTTGCCAAGCAGCGAACTTTCGCTGAGACTTTGGACCGGAGCATTCGACCAGGTTAACGATGATTCGCTCCAGTCTGTTGAATTCAAACCGTAAAGAGACAACTCTGTATTGATATTTGATGTGCCTTTTTTGGCGGCAATCCGTAGTCGATACCGATCTCCTTCGGGCTCATTTCCGGACATATCAAATTTGAAATACACATATTTCTTGGTCGATGAAGTGGAAGAGATGCTTAGTAATCCGGTGCTGGAGCCCGTTGCCTGATTGAAATTCAGATCAGGCTTGCTGCTGTCAATCGCCGCATCGTCACTTGGCAGCTTGCTGGCGATGACCTTTTCAATCAACGGTTTTTCTTCTTCGGCTCCAGGCGAAGTGTCTTCGGGATTGTTTTTGAACATAATGGGCTCCGTAACGATCCGGTTCTTCACATGTTCATCAAGAAAGGCCCATGCCTCCGCATTGGCAACCTCGGAAGCCGTCCCTGTAAATCCATGGCCCTGACCAGGTACGACTTTCATATCCACTATCGGGACACCCGCAGATTGAAGCTGTCCTGCGAAAGTAACACTGTCGGTATAGGGAATGGTGGCATCAGCATAACCGTGCCGAATCCAGAACGGTGGATCATCCGGTGAAGCATACGTGCCCGGCATGGCAAGTCTGGCCTGCTCCGGAACATCGAACGCACGATGCCCGCCAAGCAGAGCTGTGACCGAGCTATAATTATTGGCAAATGTCGTCGTAAAATCAGCGGGTCCGTACCAGTCTGCGACCGCCTGCACTTTGTCGGAATACTCAGGCCATCCGCCAGAACCTTCAAGATCAGGTGCATCTACCGTCACTCCTGTATCGAGCATTACAGTGTCACCAGCCACAATGTCCCCTGTTGTACCGAGCAATGCAGCCAGATGGCCGCCCGCAGATGATCCCCAGACGCCTATACGACTCGGGTCCAGGTTGTACTGCGCCGCATTTGCCCGCAAATATCGGATAGCAAGCTTTACATCCTGAATCTGGGCAGGGAAAGGCGCCTCAGGCGTCAGCCGGTAGTCCAGAGATACACCGATGTAACCGCGTTTGAGTACATAATTGCAAATGGAGTTCAATGCCTGCTTTCGGTCCCCGTGATTCCATCCACCTCCATGGATATAGACCATGACCGGCATCGGTTCAGCTGCCGCTGTCTCAGGAACAGCAATGGATGAATAGATTGCTCGCCCACCAGCCGTGCCAATCTCCACATCCTCGTATAAAGTCACTCCTTGTGGTGGCGTAAATTCAGTATTCTCCTCTCCAGGCGGAACTGGCGATGGGGCAGGCGTTATACCGGGAATAGCCTGACCATAAATGGCAACATTGTCGATATACATGTTGGCCTGCATGGCATCTCCTGTCCGAAAACGAATTTTCACCGTGCTGTTATTGTTCGCTTCCGAACCCAGCGTCCAGCTTTTTAGCGTATTCCCTTCCTTGTTCTTCACATCTGGAGTGCCTGGGGGAAGTTCAAATGTCTCCAGCGTTGCCCAGGAACTGCCTCCATCCTTCGACCATTCGATAATGATGCTTCCGCTTATATAGGACGACGCACGTGTGTAGTAGCTCAGCCGAATATTTCCGTATCCAGTCAGATCAAGTGGCAGCGCGAGTGCATCGGTTCCGTCAATCTTGATCATGTTGGGCAGCGAGGGTGCAGTTGTGGAAGATGATGTTTTGGCCTTGCTTCCACCTACTCCTTCCTGCAGCCAGGGAGCTCTCAGTGCAATTCCGCCTGTAGAGCCAAAATTGTCCGGGTCATCAAAGTTTTCCGCGTAAATCTCCAGCTCTGGGCCCTCTGGATCTGGGATATTTTCTTCCTGCGTAGTATTTAAAATAGAATGAGGATCAGCGTCTTCCATCGCCCGGACTTCATGCACGGGAACGGTAATACCGCTAATGAGTATGACAGACATGGCAACAAGTACAACCCGCTTCTTCCACGTTTTGAACACGTCATTCACTTGTATCCCCTCCGTATTCAGCTGACTCACTACACTGGTTCCATCCCGCTTAGTTAGCGACGAGGTGCGGACACGCCTTCACCTTTTTTAAATTTCTCCGTGGCTTCTTCGATTGCCTGATCGCCGCCCTTGGATTTCCATTCCTCTACCACTTTCGGCCAATCGGAAATTGGCTCCTTACCATAAACCATCTTGATCATGTGTGTGAGCAATACCTGAGGAGGTGTATCCGAATTGGGAGCAATATCGGGATTCTGTACAAAAGCTTCCAAACGCGGATCAAAGTTGATGCCATCCCTACCTTCTTTGGCTAAGATGGTATCGTAAATATTCATCAGCTTTCTGCCTTCTTCTGTCAGCGATAACGAGCCTTTATTGTACGTCGTGTCCTGTACGAACCATAAGAACGACTGACGGTAACGCTCTTCGTCCACGCCAGCAGAGTCTGTTGGAGCTGTATATGAAATCACGCCATTATCCTCTGTATAGGTCTCTCCTTCTGTACCGTACGTGAAGAACTTCTCCGCTTCGTCAGACACCATCCAGTTAAAGAAACGGATAATGGAAGCCGGATCAGCCGCATCCTTATTAATAAAGTAGGCACGTGTCACCGGACCGTACAAATAATAACCGCCCTTTCCGTCCGGGCCGACAGGGGAAGGGATAATCTCGATTTTGGCATCGGGAACCGACGCTTTAATCTGCTTCTCCCATTGGATCAGTTCGTTGGCATTCATGGACCACATGCCCGCCTTGCCTGAGAGAATTGTATTTTTGAATACGGTGGAATTGATGGTCGCGAACTCTTTGTTGATCAGCCCTTCCTCGTACATCGTCTTATAGACAGTTAGGGCTTGCTGCATATTCTCATTATCCATGAACTTCGGAACAACCTGGTCGCCCTGCTGCTCCATCATGGACAGGAACTGCTGTACGTCATAGGCACCGAAAAAGGTGTCTGCATATTTGAAATCCTCACGTCCCATATAGGGATTCTCCACGCCGAGCTTCTTAAAGGCGCGCAAAACGTCCATCGTTTCCTCAACTGTAGTTGGCACCGGTAGTCCCGTTTGATCCAGAAGATCTTTGCGAATCCAGGTTGCCCGGCGGGATGGATTGGATAAATATTCAGGGATGGCATAGATATGGCCGTCATGAGTTACCTGGTCCCAGGCTTCCTTAGGCACGGCTTTGAGCAAATCTTGCCCGTACTGCTGTAACAGTTCATCCAGCGGCTGAAATACTCCAGCTTCGACCGAGCCGGCCATCTCTTTGCCGTTGACGCCGCCGTCACCCTGCACCACGTCAGGAATATCATTTGTGGCAAACATCTGGACCATTTTCTGTTCATATTCCTTATGGGGCACCAGGACAATTTTCAGATCGGTATTGGTCAGATCCTCCAGTTTCTTCACCCATTGATCCTTGTTAATGTCCGGTGACTTCTCCACATAGGTATACGCCAGCGTCCGTAGTGAAATGGAGAATTTTGTTTTGCCGTCTCCCCCGCCCTCACCGGATGTTGCCCCACTCCCTTTGTTGCACCCCGTCATGACAGCTGCCGCCAGCAATAGCGCCATGCCTGAGACCATCCACTTTTTCATGCTACCCCTCTTTTCATCCTGATTAGGTACTACTCATTGGTGAAGCGCTTTCAAATAGATGTTAAAACATCCCCACCGCCTGCAACAATGGGGATGTTTTAGATGAGATTGCGTTTTCTTTAGGTCAGCACTCCCTAGTACGTCTTGGATACCTCGATCTTCTTCGTTACACCGTTGTCGGTAAAATAGAGATGAATGCCGTGATCCTGGTCATCAATGAAATAAGGGATATACTTCGGCTCCTCGATCTTATATGGCACAAGCAGCGTTACAATTCTATGGCTTGAGGCAGGCCGCGTTTCTGCGCTCAGATGATAATGTCTTTCCAACCCTTCGTACTCTGCCGGGTCCACCTCTGCGAATTGATCCGTCTGGCTGAGCGACAACTCACCGGAGGAAGCATATACAAACGTCCCTTCAAGCCCCGCCTTATTACCGTTCAGACGGAAGCTCTGCCCTTTCAGCTGTAGCGGGTGCAGTGCATGGAACAGCCATTGAACGCTGTCCGGCTTCTCCAGATCAATGTGGTCCACAATGACGAAATAGGAGGATTGCAGAAAATGAATCTCCCGTACAACACGCTTCACATGGGGTACGGTGCTGGCATAGGCATCGGTCGCTACCGCGCGCACATACCCATCGCCATCCCGCCAATAGGCCTCTTCGATCTGCCCGGTGGCAGCCATGTTCAGCACCTTGTTGTTCTCGGCATACTGACCTGCTCCGCCAATCAGCAGGTTGTTTTTGGAGCGTGTCTGCCTGCGCCATTCCCGGTGAAAGGAGCTGCCGTGCGCGATATAATAGCCCGTATCCGCCGCAAGCGGCTCACCAAATGCATGCAGGGTAAAGCTGTTCTGATCCGCATGACTGTGGCTGATGGAACCATAACGGCTCGATTTGAGAAGAAGCATAATATGCTCATCCGGATCGTCCATCCGGTGATGCATGGCTACCCACCCCACATCACGGAACCACTTGAGCGGCTCAATGTCCACAGGCGACTCTTCCTCCACCTGCGGATAATCGTGGCGGTATACCAAGTCGTCAAAGTTAAAGTCCCACCAACCGTAATTATAAAAAGCTCCCTCTGTCCCCGGATCGGATTGGCGGACACGCTCAAAGTACCACTGGTACCAGCGGTTGCCTGTAACACCCGCCAGTTGGCGGACAAGATAGCCTGTTTTCAAGTTTACCGGGTCACCCAGCGTAGACTGATCTCCAAAGCTGGCGCGCCGAGCATCGGGCGGGTACACGTAGAGCGGAAAATCCCCGGTACGCTGGAAGAACGGCCGACGGAAGAAGTCGATGCCCGCATAGTTTCGCAACAAATTTATCGCTTCGGTCACATAGGCCATGCCTGTTGTCCAGTACATCGGACCTTCAGCCCAACCTCCATCACTTCCTCCCCAAGGGGAGTACAGACAAGCATAATAATCGATCGCATAATCCAGCCACTCTGCAGCCTGCTGCTCCTCATGCAACAAGGCCATACAGCAGGGCACAAGCACGGAAGACAATGAACGCACAGCATGACTGTCATAAGGCACATGATGGATTTTCGAGCGAACCATCACATGCTGGGCCACCTGTTCTGTCCGCCGCAGCAAGCTGCGCCTTACCACCTCTTGCTCATCACTGGTCAACTCATCATGCAGCCAGTCATAGCCCCAAGCGAGCGCGGCGGCGACCCGAAAAGCCGCCTCATCGTTATAATCACGGGAGGTCGTTCCCTCCGTATCCCAAGCCGCCACATGCAACAGCCAGGTTTTGGCTGCTTCAAGCAACCGTTCGTCACGTAGGACCCGCCCTGCGATGCTGAGATGACGAATCGCATATAACGTTTCCTGACAGTCAATGTACATTTGCCTCCAGAGCGGGGCGACACGTTTGTTCTCCGGGTAAGGCAGCGGTTCACAGATCAGTTCCCGATTGGCCCACGGCTCCACGGAATTTGCCATAAACACATCCCAGCCGCAATATGTAGCATCTGACGCAATGGCATCCGCAAGTTCCGTTAGCCCGCTCTCTCCGAGCCATAGCCGAGGGTGAGACGTTTCCGTGGCAACATATCGCTGTGCCCGAGAAGGTATCGGTGTCTCGGGTAATCCCGCTGGTACCGTGAACCGCCTCACCTCACTCCATGCCGACATTTCCTGCTGCTTACCCAGCACAGCGTCCGCTTTGGCTTCGCTATCTTGCTGCACTGGTTGATCTACAAGCAGCGCATATCGCCAATAATACTCCCCAGGTTCAAACACCCGATCAGGCGTGAAAAAGTTATACGAGAGCGGCGCAAAGGTCATCGTCCCTTCTTCCTGAAAAGAAGGCCCCACCGAAATCTGCAGCAGATAGGCATTTTCATCCTCTTGCTGCGCCGCCATCCAGGTAAATCTCGGCGGATTCTCTGCCAGAACGGTATGTTCATCAGGAGCATAGTCCACATGGAACGGCCCGCTGATTGGTTGGTACAACGGTCTTTCTGCAAGCTTCCGCTTCACTTCCATCGTATCGTCCCCTCCTTATCGCAATGGTGTAGCATCAACGCATGTACATTCCGCCATTGATTTCAATCGTTTCTCCGGTTATAAAAGAACCCAGCTCGGAACACAGGTACAGCGCCGCTCCTGCGACATCATCGGGAGTCCCTTCCCGTCCAAGCGGGATGCTGCTTACCGCAGAAGATCGACCTTCCGCCGAGGTGAACGTTGCGTGGAATGCCGTTTGCCCGATGAAGCCCGGTGATAGGGCATTAACTGTAATCCCGCCAGGAGACAGTTCTTTGGCAAGTCCTTTGGTTAACGCAATGACAGCCGCCTTGGAGGCTGCGTAAATAGCTGCACCCGGACCGCCCCCGTTATGAGCCGCTACCGAGGTCAGATTGATAATTCGGCCGCCTCCAGCCGCTTTCATACCAGGAATGACCGCTTTGGAGACAAATACGGCGCTCTTCAGATTGACATCCATAATTCGGCTGTAAAGCTCCTCGCTCATCGTTTCAATGGGGCTTCGTTCCACCAGATGCCCTGCATTATTAATCAACAGATCAATCGGACCGCCAAAGCGGAGCGTAATCTCCCCAACCATTGATTCTATGGCATTCGTATCGGTCACATCTGCCTGAAATGCAGCTGCTTCACCGCCAGCATCCCGGATGGCGGCCACGACCTCCTCCGCCCGATCCATATTATGCAGGCCATTCACAGCCACCTTTGCTCCGCAACGAGCCAATGCCCCAGCAATGGCAGCACCAATTCCTCCGCTGGAGCCGGTAACCAGCGCAATTTTGTTCTGCAAGTTAATATTCATGTTCTATCTTCCTCCCTGTTATAGGTTCAATTAAATCCGTTTGCTATGCTGATCTGCGGGAAGCGCCATCGTAATGGTCGTTCCCAAGCCTCGCTCACTCTCAATCATCAAGCCATACGTTTCTCCAAATACAAGCTGAATCCGCCGATGGACATTCATGAGTCCGATACCTCCGCGATGGTAGACATCATCGGAATCTTCGCCTGCCAGACGATTCAATTCCAGACGGTCACGCAGCTTCTCTAGGCGTTCCTCGCTCATGCCCATGCCGTTATCCTGGACGATGACAAGAAAGCGATCTTCCAGGCGCCGAGCATCAATGCGGATAAAGTGACCGGGCTCCATGCCTCGCGGAAATGCGTGTTGTAACACATTTTCCACCAGTGGCTGAAGGGTGAGTCGAACCATTTTTTCCAACAACAGATCCGGCGCAATGATAACCTCAACTTCAAGCTCTCGATCCATGCGATGTTTCATGATGGAAAGGTAGGCCAGCACATGCTTCAACTCATTAGCAACCGTAATTTCCTCCAGATTGGTCTGAATGGAATAACGGAGCATATGAGCCATGGATTCCACCATCTGTGCAATTTCTTCGGAGTCCTGTACGACGGCATAACATTTGATCGTTTCCAGGGTGTTGTAGAGAAAATGCGGATTGATCTGCAACTGAAGCGCCTGAAATTCCGCACGGTGCCGTTCCAGCGCCTCCTGCTGAAGCTCGATTTCCGACTTCTGGCGGCGCAGCTCCGACTCGTATACACTCTCAATCATGTCCGACAAGCGGCTGACCATCAGATTATAGCTGCGGATCAGCACACCAATTTCATCGCGCCTTTCCTTCATCTCCACCTTGTTCCAGATTCCCTTCTCCGTCTGTCTCATTCCGTTCATCAGCACACGAATAGGTTCCACTTGAGATGCTCCGATCCGGTAGGCCACGACAAGCGCGGCGAGCAAGGTCCCTGCACCAACCCATAATGTGGCTGAACGGATCGTTGCAATCGGTCTTTGCAGCTCCGACAGCGGCACGGAAGCGACAAAACGCCAACCCGAATATGCAGAAAGCTCCGATATGAGCAGCCGTTTGGTGCCATCCGTGTTCTGTTCCAGTGATCCTGCATCCATGTGCATAAGCCTGTTCACAGTGTTGGACGGCATCGCTGTCTGCGCCTCTTCGTCCCCGGGTGTGTAGATTACAGTTCCGTTCTGATCCATCACATACTGATACCCACCTTGACCGAGGTCGAGTTCTCCCCATATTTTGTCAAGCTCCAGCACATTTACTTCCATCGCCAGTACTCCGTTTGGCGTATAGGAGGATACCCCTCTAATCCGGCGAGCGATCGTAATCACATTGGCGCTCTGTCCACTGCGAATACTGCGGGTAAGCAACGTCGATTCTCCATTTGCAGGGGTTGCAGCCAGCAACTCCTTATATTGCTGTGCCGCGTCGATTTCCGGTATACCAGCTGAATTCTGGTTGTCATCAATCACAACACGCCCGTTATCCCCGATAACATACAGGAACTTGATCTGTGGGTATAACATAAAAACAGGCGGGAACACGTTCGTCTTAATCTGACGGCTGTACTCGTAATAGGCATAACTGTCCTCCGAATTCATATCGAGGAAATGCTTCACACTTCCGTTCGAGAGAATGGAGTAGGTCGCACGATCATAATTTTGCAAATACAGATCGGTCTGGTACGCCGTATTGCGCATCGTTTGGGCGATGTTGTCCGCAAGCTGGTCGTTCATTTCAGTCGAGGCATAGGTATAGGTGAACAGGCCGATGGCGGACAGTGACAACGTAATCACGACGGCAAAATGAAAGAACAGACGGATGGACAGGCTGCGCTTCATCATTCAATGCCCAACTTGCTACGATATTCGGACGGGGTCAGTCCGGTAATTTTCTTGAATGTCTTCGTAAAATGGGGATGATCCGCATACCCCACTTCGTAGGAAATATCCGTAATCCGGTTGCCCGGCTGTTCCAGCATGCGTTTGGCCAGTTCCATTTTGCTGCGTATCCGGAATTGGATAAAGGTCTGGCCTGTCGTCTGCTTGAACAGCTGGCTGAAGTAAGACGGGTTAAGGCCCAGCTTGGCAGCAATCTCGTCCAGTGAAACTTCACGGCGCAAGTGCTTCTCCAGATAGGCTTTTGCTTCTTCCACCGGATGTTTGCGCTTGCCACTACGCTTTTCCTTGATCGTCTTCATTAAAGTGTGGATCTCGTTGCCCAAAGCCTCGAAGCACTCTTTTGAGGAAGCGTTTTCATTTATCTCGCAGGATGTACTCATCGTTCCGTTGCCACGTGCATTCATTCGGGCCACAATCAATTCCAGCAATTCCTGAAAAAGCTCCGCTGTCTGCTCAGGCATTAACGAATATGCCGGATAGCGACCAGACCATGCTGCGAGCAGCTCCGTGACATCGGACTGTCTCAGCTCCCATATAGCCTCTTCCAGACGCATCGCCCAATCATTCAGCTCCCTCACGGGTACAAGGGACACCGTAGGTTTATCCTCTTCGGATGCCAGCAATTTGAGCAGCAGTTCATGTAGCTCCTGTCGTCCCACAGGCTTCAGCAGATATCGCTTTACCCCATAATCCATACAAGCTCTTGCATATTCAAAGTCCGAATAACCGGAAACCACAATAATGCGCATCGTACTGCCTTGCTCGGATAAACGTCGACACAGCTCAATACCATCCATCGTTGGCATGCGGATATCCGTAAACAGGATGTGTGGCCGAAAGGCCTCTACCACCTGAAGGGCCTCTTCCCCATGCGCTGCCTGTCTTATCTCACAGTCGAACAGCCCCGCTTGCTTGATCATTTTTGCCAGACCCATCCGAATCATCGGTTCATCGTCCGTAATCAAGATTCTGAACATCGCCATTCCCCCGTTTCCGTCAGATCTGTATGCTTCTTGTACTTAAGATTTGACGGAGCCGACCATGATTCCTTTTACAAAATGCTTTTGCAGGAAAGGGTAGATGATAATAATCGGCAAGGTGGCGATGATGATGGTTGCCATTTTGATGCCTTCCGGCGATGTATGTGCAAGGGTGCTATAGACGGCAGAACCTGGATCGACGGAAATATCGTCACTCTCAAACAGCTTCTTGAGTGTTACCTGGATCGGCCACCAGGCCGGATCATTCAGATAATAAAGCGCGGTGGAATAGGCGTTCCAGTGGCCCACCGCATAGAAAATGCCGAGTGATGCCATGGCCGGTTTGGACAATGGAATGACGATACGCCAGATGATGCCAAATTCCCCACAGCCATCAATACGGGCAGCGTCGATCAGTTCACCCGGCAGCTGTGCGAAGAACGAGCGCATGACGAAAAAGTTAAAGGCATTAATCGCTCCTGGCACAATCAGTACCAGCGGATTGTTGACCAGATGTAGTTCCTTCATCAAGATGAAGTTCGGAATGAGCGGCGCCGAGAACACAACGGTCACTAGGACAAACATGACAACCAGGGAGCGCCCCTTGTACTCTGGACGGGAAACGGGATACGCCAGCGATGCCGTTGCAGCGAGATTGACCAGCGTCCCGAACAACGTCACCCCAACCGATACCGCAAATGCCCGCCAGAACGAAGCATCGCCGAATACATATTCATAATTGATCCAGGTAAAAGCAACAGGCCAGAAGCTGACCTTTCCGCCCATGATCGCTTCCGAGCTGCTAAGAGATTGAGCCAGCACATTAATGAAAGGCAGAATCATCGTCAACGAGAGCAGCGTAAGAAAAACGAGATTTCCAATGCGGAATATACGGTAACGGACACTGGGGGTACGCATCTATCTCGCCTCCTAATACAGGCTTTCGCCGGTTGTTTTTTTGCTGAAGAAATTACCGAGTAGAACAAGCATCAAACCCACGACCGACTTGAACAATCCGATAGCCGTTGTATAGCTGTATTGCTGTGAGAGCAGGCCAGCTTTGTAAATATACGTATCGAGAATTTCTCCAGATTCCAGATTGAGCGGATTCAGGAATACGAACACACGCTCAAAGCCCAGATCAAGGAACTTTCCGATGTGCAGCAGTAGCAGGATCATAATCGTCGGCAGTAAGGATGGCAGGGTAATCGACCATATTTGCTTCAAACGTCCGGCTCCATCCACCTCTGCCGCCTCATACAGATCGGGATTAATTCCCGCAATGGCAGCCAGGAAAATAATCGTTCCGTAACCGGAGTCACGCCAGATCCCGGAACCGATCAGAATGGAACGAATGTACGAGTCTTCTCCAAGAAAGTAGATCGGTTGCATGCCCAGAAATCCAAGTGCCTTGTTCACCACCCCGGCATCCATCGAGAAAATACCCATGAAGATACCACTAATGACGACCCAGGACAGAAAGTGAGGCATGTAAACAATCGTTTGCAACAAACGCTTAAACACAATCATGCGTACTTCATTCAACAGAATGGCCAGTAAGATCGGAACCGGGAATGCAATCACCAGATCATATAGTCCGAGCAGAAGTGTATTGTTGAGAATTCGTAAAAAGTCATAATGGCTGAACATCTTCTGGAAATGCTCCAGGCCTACCCAATCACTTCCGGTAATGCCTTTAAAAATGTTGTAGTTCTGAAAAGCAATGATCGAGCCGAACAGAGGCACATATTTGAAAAGGAAAAAATACAAAATGCCCGGTACGGAGAGCAGATATAGTATCCGGTATCGCCACAGATAACGTCCCGCATCTCCGAGCCGAGTGCCCAGACCAGACGAGTTAAGTCTGGCTGTTCCCCGGCTTGGCGGCGCAATGTCCGCCGGCTTCACGTCTTCTCCCCTCCTTGCTTCTGTGATTGCATGGCTTTCAAATTATCAGGAACGTTCTCGTCCCATGGGATTTCATTGAATTCAACGGAAATATAATCCGGCTCACGGTCGATAATACGAGATAGCTCGCGTGTGAACACCTCCACGATCTCCTGCTTTTGCTCATCCGTCCTGCCTTCATACAGCCTGATCGTAATTTCTGGCATCCGAGTTAAGCTCCCTTCACCATATAATGTAAACGCTTCAACAACTTCATCTTAGCGTTCCTGTGAGAGAGCAACAATGGACTGTCTTTTCGTTCACTTGTGTTTTCTTTAGGTGGGGATGATGGTGAGAGGGCTAATAACTAATATTTCGGATGGGCTTACTCTTTGCCTTGCAGCACTTTAATAAGCAGATTGCAAAATTTTCGAGAAACCTCTTGAGTAAAGTCTAAATCGGGGTCCAAAATAGCTACCGTCATCCCTATAATTAGATTGGAAGCCAAAATCGTCTGGAGTATGTGCTCCAGTTCATGCCAGGTAAGACCATTGGATTCCGGGCAATCCACACAAGGCATAATCGAAGCATCCAGCACATCTGCATCCAGATGAAGCCAATAACCTTCAACTTCATTGGTTCGGTTCATATAGTTCTGTATTAACGTTGTCGTCTTCTCTAGCCCCTCCCGCCTGATCTGTTCTGCACTGCAAAAAGAAATACCAGCTATTGTGGCTTCCTCTATAATGTCCTGTTCAGGATCAGATTCTCGGTAACCTATCGAAAGAACGTGTTTTGGTTGAATATAAGGAGCTCCTCCCTCTAAATTGGTAAGAAACTTTGTCCCCGTTCCAGTAACGATTGCCAGATCCATTCCGCCAACAACAGCCTGTTTTCTGTTCCCCTGATGATAATAATCCGGATGAGCATCGATATGAATTAATCCATATGTCCCCTTCCGCGAGAGGGCAAGAGCGCTCCCCACCAGGACACTGCAATCCCCACCCAATACCAATGAAAAATCGTCATCTTCTATTACCTTTTGGACCACATTAGCTAAATTAACGGAGTAAGTAGCCACTTGTCGGCCATTTAATGTTCCTTCATCGAAAACTTCTTCGATAGGATGCTCAGGCTTGGATATTCGTTGAGTAACTTTCACATCAATAGCTGAATGCAAGCCCAACTGCTCAAGTGTATCTGGAAGCTTGTCACAACCTCTTTCACGTCCATCTGGATGTTTACGGAGCCCCAGATTCGTAGGTGCATGTATCATTTGAATGGTTTTGTTCATCGATTTCTATCTCCTCACTTGACTTTATGTAAGTACTTAAACATAATTTAAGCATTACTATATAATGAAATATGTAAGGAGTCAAACAAATATGAAGTCTTACAACGAAGCATGGTTTTCTTTCACATTTGAACTAATCAACACCTATGATCCCTTTTACGAAGAACCCGAAAGACTCGGTAGCGTGGCTCTACTCACAGAACTTCTGAGTAAACATGGGTTGCTTTCAACCAAGTTACCTGCCTCGAAAGATTTAATAGCTGTACATGAGTATCGCGATAATTTTCGTGATCTTATTCGAACGGCAACGGACGAAGAACTCTCTCTTTTCCTAAACACACATCTCTTACGTGCCCCAATCCAATCCAGCATATCTACAACTACGGATGGGCAATTCTTGTTTGTATATGATCAACCGGAAGGAAAAGGATATTCGTTGAGCGATTCACTGCTTTCCATCTGCTCATTGGTATTAGGGATGGAATTAACCGAATACGGTAGATCACGCCTTAAAGCGTGTGCTTCTGCACCTTGCGAGGAAATATTTATGGATCATTCCAAAAACGGGCTGCAACGCTTCTGTAGTAAACGTTGCTCCACCCGATATCATGTCAAAAAACACAGACAGCTCGGCAATCTGTGAAGTAGTTATTGGTTTATGAAATTTTCTTTTAACTGTTATAAGACCTTCTGCTCGCTCTCCGTATGGAGGGCGAACAGATACTCAGTTAATACGCGGCCTTCATTGAAAATCGACAAGCGTTATCCTTGCGCTATGAGTCATACATAAAACTAAAGTTAATCTCTAATCAATAAAAGTCATTTTTTATCGTCACCTACAAAGCCAAGTGTAACTCAGCCACGTTATTTATTCTATTTAAAAACCTTATTCAACCTAGACAAACATGATATTTCAACTACGTATGACTTACAGTACAGTTTAATAATACTCTTACTGCTTGGGTGCTTCTCCCACTCCTTCCGTAATACATCGCCAGTTCATAGCAGAATTTTAGATAATATGAGGCATCAGTATCTGAAATGTTCTTCCAGTCAATGATCTGTATATTTTCTTCAAATAAACTTTCATATTCTTTTATTGGTAACCCACTTAATCGGTTTGCTTCAAGTAGCGTTAAGAGCCCAGTAATCAACTCTTCCTTACTTTGCAGAATAAATGATACATATTCATCTAAAACCTTTGTTTTGCCTTCCAATAAATCTAACACCATCAAATTAATTTTAGAGATCTATGCATAATATTTAACTTCATCTATCGATTCTTCATCTGTGATTCTTAACCATCATAGTTTAAAATAAGATGCATTTCAGTTATCGGCATTTCCCCCTAGATCTTATCCTTCTCTGAAACAAAAAAAGTCTTACTTATCAAAAACTCGTTTTTTTTCGTTAGCACCTGTCTGAATACATACTAGCTTCACTTAATCCCCCTCAAAAGCTTTTATCCAACATTATGATAAACATCACTTCCTTCCTCCCCATTCAATGATACATTTGTTTACGACCAATTGACCAAATAAGTAATTCGGTCAACTCTGAGTTGTCTTTTATCATTGCATACGATCAGGAGGTGCATATGCCATGAAAACTATCGATCGAAGGCAGCAGGTCATTGACTCTGCTGAGAAATCGTTCGCGCTGTTTGGATACAAAGCCACCACAATGGAGCAAGTTGCGAGACTGGCCAATGTGGGCAAAGGTACGATCTATACTTTTTTCGAGAATAAGGAAGAACTGTTCGGAGAGATCCTCCACTCGATCATTACTGATATGAAGCGGATTACGGAACAAACTGTACAGGACGACAAACCATTTCTTGAGAACGTACACCAGAGCATGGACGCTTTGCTGGAGTATAGAGAGGAACATGAGCTGTTGATCAAGCTGTTTCAGGAAGTAAACGAGTTTGGCACGCCTCAGGCGAAGGAAGGTTTGCAGAAAGTAGAGACCGCGATTCTCGAATATTTGGAACGCCAAGTTCAGCGCGCCATGGAACTAGAGCAGATTCGTGAAGACGATCCCAGACTGGTCTCTTTTGTCCTGCTGAAGCTGTATGTTACCTTAACTTCCGATTGGAACAAAGCGCATCCTTCGCTGCATAAGGATCAGATCAAGGATTTCGTGGGCCTCTTTCTCAAAAGTGGACTATCCCCTACATAAAGAAAGATGTGAATATGAATCCTTTATCGATTAGAGATAGATATAGCAACCGAGTAGCGTAATGATGGGGAGAGAACATGATGAAATCATTCACTGTATTTGGGCAGGATTTGAAATCCGCCTTCAAGAAACCAAAAGTATTTATTCCGATTCTCGTGGTGCTGTTCATTCCGGTACTGTATAGCGGTCTGTTCCTCAATGCGTTCTGGGACCCTTACGGCAAAATGAATGAACTGCCTGTTGCCGTGGTCAACACGGATCAGGGGGCAACCTACAATGACAAATCGCTGGAAGTCGGACAGAATCTGGTCGATGAATTGAAAAAAAGTGATGACTTCAACTGGCAATTTGTGACCCGAGAAGAAGCCGAGCAAGGCATGGAAGACAACACATATTACATGACGATTGTTATTCCGGAGGATTTTTCCGAGAAAGCAACCACTCTGATGGATGACCATCCACAACCGGCAGAGCTGATCTATGAACCCAATGAAGGATACAACTTCCTTGCGGGTCAGATTGGCGGGACAGCGGTCAAACAGATTAAATCCAAAGTCTCTGCGAAAGTGACGGAATCATATACGGAAACCCTGCTGGATCAGGTAGAGAAAATCTCTAGCGGTTTGGCAGATGCCGGAGACGGCGCAGGTCAGATCAACGAGGGTGCGGTTAAGCTGGATGAAGGTGCCTCCAAGCTGAAAGAGAACCTATCCAAACTGGCCGATGGAACCAACAAACTAGAAACAGGCATTATCCCGTTAAAAGAAGGCACGAACACCTTAGCTCAGGGTATTGATGAGCTTCATACAGGAGCCAGCTCCCTTTCCAATGGTTTGTCCCAATTGGCGGCAGCAGGTACGAAGCTTGGTGACGGAGCAGCACAGGCTGAAGCTGGCGGCAAAAAGTTACAGGTTGGGATTCAATCTGCTCAGGAAGGAGTCGCAAAATTGGATGCTGGACTGGCAGCAACTGAGGAGGGCAGTGCCAAACTGACCGCTGGATTGCAGGCTTCAGTCGGAGGCAGTGGCAAAGTAAGTGAAGGTGCCAAGGCCGTTGCGCAAGGTCTTGCCCAATTAGCTGAAGCTAGTCCAGAGTTAGCTGCTAACCCAGCTGTACAGCAACTTCTGGCAGCAAGCCAGGCTGTTGCCGCTGGTAGCGAACAGGTATATCAAGGTGGACAGCAATTGCTCGAAGGCAGCCAAAACCTGCAAGCTGCTCAACAGCAGCTGCACCAAGGCAGCAGCCAGTTAGTGCAGGGTGAGCAGCGGCTTCTAGAAGGAGCATCGCAATTATCCGCTGGACAGGTACAGCTTGGGACTGGCCTCCAGCAGTTCAACTCCAAGTTGTCTGAAGCTGCCGCTGGCGGAGCCAAACTTTCAGAGGGTTCTAGTCAATTAAACGCAGGTGCAGGGAAACTGGTTGATGGGTTGAACCAACTTTCAGACGGAATCACCACCATTGCCGATGGTTCCCGCAAGCTGGATAACGGCGCAGGAGATTTAAAAGAAGGTACCGCCAAATTGAGCGATGGCTCTGGTGAGCTTGCCACCAAACTGAATGATGCCGCCGATCAAACGGGCAGTGTGAAAAAGACGGATGAACTTGTAACGATGTATGCAGAGCCCGTTCAGGTGGATGAACATAAACATAATGAGGTGCCCAACTATGGAACAGGATTCTCGCCATACTTCCTATCATTGGGGCTGTTTGTCGGGGCATTGATTGCAACGCTGGTTGTACCCACACGCGGCAGCTCGGTTGCCGATGCGAGCAGCTGGAATCGTTTTGTGAGCAGAACGCTGGCTTTCACGATCATGAGTGCCGTGCAATCCCTACTCGCTTCCTGGCTTGTCTTGTCCGGCTTGGGTCTGGAAGTTCAAAGCGTGCCTTTGTTCCTTTTATTCAGTTTCGTTACCAGCCTGACCTTCATGTATATCATTCAGGCTCTGGTTACTTGGTTGGAGAATCCCGGCCGCTTCCTGGCGATCCTCATGTTAATCTTCCAACTGACCACCAGTGCGGGTACATTCCCATTGGAGCTCATTCCGAATTGGCTGAAAGGTTTCAATCCATGGCTGCCAATGACCTATTCGGTCACCGGGTATAAAGCTGTTATTTCGAGTGGACAGTTCGGTGTGGCTTGGGATCAGATCGGAATTTTGTGCCTCTTTGCCGTGATTGGTCTGGCGGCTACCTTTACGTATTTCATGGTGCATCGTACGAATGAAGGCGAGGAAGTAAGTAGAGAAGCAGTGCTTCACGTGTAGGATGGAAACATAAAAAGCAAGGCCTGTTGTAAGCAACGCCCTCGCTTCAATAACAGCGGGTGTTTGCTTATACACGGCCTTGCTTTTTTAGTAAAGAGGCAATTTTTTATCCACTATCCTTATCATTCTAATATGTAGATATATCGGTGCTAACGTAGAAGAAGGCGGCAGCCAGGATGAACAAAATGATAATTGCATAAATCGCCGTGCCGATGATGCCACAGACGAGACCAGCAATAGCGAGTCCTCTTCCTTGTTCCATACGAAGCTTGATTTCTTTAAGAGAAATAGATGCAAATACGATAGCAACAATACCTATCAGAAATCCCAAGTATGGAATTATCACTGACAAAATCCCCAAGACAAGAGCTGCGATAGACTTGCTATTGGTTTTTGGTACTACATAAGGTGGTGGCGGAAGCGGATCGCTATAATAACGATCCACATCATTGTGACGTTGATCCAAAGGTAAATCCTCCCTGTTTATTAAGTAGTCTTATTATACTTGATTAACTGGAAAAATATGCTCCATTATTTGTAAATATTCCGATTTTATTAAAAAAATCCGGATTCATCGTCGACTTTCGTCGATCTAACGAATCCGGATCTCGTTAAATCCATATCTTAACTCGTCTTAACCTCTACCCTTCCACTTCCACCCGCTGCAAAAACGTACGCGTGCGCTCCAGCTTGGCATTACCGAAGATCTGCTCCGGCGGTCCCGCCTCGGCGATTTCTCCGTTATCCATGAAGAAGACGCGATCCGCAACATCGCGGGCAAAGCTCATCTCATGGGTGACGATCATCATCGTCATATTCTCCTGTGCCAGCTGCTTGATGACGCG
>NZ_LGRP01000099.1:0-793 GCF_001636635.1 Paenibacillus sp. O199 | reverse complement strand
GGAGCCACAGGTGCAACGGGTCTTACTGGGGTCACCGGTACGACAGGTGCAACAGGAACAGGAACAACAGGAGCGACAGGTGAAACGGGCTTAACTGGGGTAACTGGAGTGACAGGGGCAACGGGAACAGGAACAACGGGAGCTACTGGTACGACGGGATCTACGGGTGTAACCGGTCTGGCAGGTGCCACCGGAACGGGAACGACCGGCGCCACTGGTGCAACAGGGCTTACTGGGGTAACCGGTACGACAGGAGCCACCGGAACCGGGACAACTGGAGCCACTGGTACAACGGGACTTACTGGAGTAACAGGTGTGACAGGTGCCACCGGAATAGGAACAACCGGAGCCACGGGTGCAACGGGTCTTACTGGAGTAACTGGTGCAACAGGCGCAACCGGAACAGGAGCAACTGGAGCCACAGGTGCAACGGGAACCGGAATAACTGGAGCCACAGGCGCAACGGGTCTTACTGGAGTAACTGGAGCCACGGGAGCGACAGGATTTACTGGCGTGACAGGGGTAACGGGAACAACAGGAACCACCGGCGCCACAGGATCTACTGGGGTAACAGGTGTGACAGGTGCCACCGGAACTGGAACAACCGGAGCTACTGGTGCAACGGGGCTTACTGGAGTAGCTGGAGCCACGGGAGCGACAGGATTTACTGGCGTGACAGGTGCAACGGGCTTAACTGGGGTAACAGGTGCGACAGGGGCAACGGGAACGGGAACAACCGGAGCCACCGGTGCAACGGGACTTACTGGAGCCACAGGCGCGACTGGTTCAACGG
>NZ_LGRP01000057.1:0-17275 GCF_001636635.1 Paenibacillus sp. O199 | reverse complement strand
GTTTGCAGCCGGATGCTGTGCTCGTACGTAATACGGGTGCGCTGTACTTCTACCTGCGCCACCGGATGGAGAATCCGGATGCGAAGCACCCGGAACTGATCGGTGACTTCTCATTGAACATCGCCAACCATAAAGCGGTAGAACTGTTTTTGGAAGCAGGATGTGACTGGATCACGCCATCCTATGACCTGAACATCCAACAAATGGTTGATCTGCTGGGTCACTCCCGTACAAGCCAGACCGAAGTGGTTATTCATCAGCATTTGCCGATGTTCCACACCGAGCATTGTGTGTACTGTACGTTTATGAGTGAAGGTACGGACTTTACGAACTGTGGTCGTCCTTGTGAAGAACAGCGTGCATCGCTGCAAGACCGGATTGGCATGTCTCACCCGGTACGTGTGGATGAAGGCTGCCGTAATACCGTTTATAATGCGGTGGAACAATCCGGTGCTGAATATCTGACCAACTTCATGGATCTGGGTGTATCCCGCTATCGTGTGGAATTCCTGGAGGAAACTCCAGAGCAGGTGCGTGAGGTTATTGATCTGTATAACCGTGCTCTGCGTGGCGAGATCAGTGGTACACAAGTTTGGAAAACGCTGAAAGCAACAAACCAGCTTGGCGTAACGCGTGGTCAACTGGTGAAATAATAGATCGAAACCGGAACAAACAGCAACAGGCATGAAGTATGAAGCAACCCCAATCTCTGCTTTACGGAGCTCTTGGGGTTTTTTCTATAAAAGAGACTTGAACTACACCTATACTAAATTCGTATGTGGTATCTTGTTTGTCAGAGAAATATAGGAGGCGAAGAACCGTGGCGCCATTCACGATGATGGATATCAAATTGCTGTGCGGGGTCACGGCTTTCAAACGGGGAGAAGCGTATAACCAATCTGGGAGGGTGACCAATCTGGTTGCCAGTCAGGATGAACGTCATTACGAAGCTGTGGTTCGAGGTACAGAACGATACAAAGTAACGGTTGATCTGGATGATGCAGGTGAGGTTGTTGCCGGATGCAGTTGTCCGGGCGATGGGAGATATTATGACTATTGCAAACATGTGGCTGCCGTTTTGCTGGCGATTCATGAATGGGGAGAACAGCGTGACACGGGCTCTCAAACATCCTCGAAGCTGGTGTCCAAACCTGATCGTGGCTCCAGTTCCAGAGTAGGAACGCTGGTGGAGGAGAAGGAGTGGGAGCGTCCAAACTCCATTTCAAATACCGACTCAGTAATGAATGTGGGATCTCATTCAACTTCATCTGCTCAGGCCTTTGCAGCCGAGCCATTGTCTTCCGAATCCAAGCTTGATGACCATTCGGATATGGATCGTCCGTCCGTACATTTCGCTCAAGCGGGTCGACCAAGCTCGGCTCCTGGATGGGGTAGATCAGCAGATAAACCTTCCTACCGCACAGCAGATCAGATTCTTTCCATGTTTGCCAAAGAACGCAGCCCCCTGCAATCAAATGATCGTAAATACACTGCGCCTGTAACCAGGTCTTCATTGCGGGAGGAGCTGCAGCTCCAATTTATATGCAAGCTTGTGCAAGTTCACAAAGGTGGAGCCAAACTCGCGCTTGAACTGAAGGTAGGAAATAAACGCCTGTATGTCGTTCAGAAAGTGAAGCAATTCCTGAACTGCATTGAGAATGGTGAGCCGATGTCGTTTACCAAGCTATTTTTCTACGACCCTTCAAAGCATTATTTTAAGCCCCAGGATCAGGCGATCCTGTCTATGCTTATTCGGATGAGGCAGAGTGAGGAAGCATACCGTGAATCCATCTCGGGTTACTTGGGTGCTTCAGACGGAAGAGATATATTGATTGCTCCTCTGGTCTGGAAGCCTCTATTGGATTTGCTGCTGCAGGCAGATAGCCGGATGGAGGGAACAGGGTTAGCCAATGGTCCGCTCACTTTGGGTGAAGGGGCACTGCCATTATTTTATCGTATTGCGCAGGGGACTAATGAAGGATATCAGCTTGAGATCTCCGGATTGCGTGAGTTAATTCTTCTTCCAGCCTATGATGCTGCCGTGGTGGAAGGGCAATTGCATATGTTGGAGCCGATGCAGATGCGAAGTCTGGAGGATTTGAGCAGAGCGCTCACTTCTTATGGAATCAAGGAAAGTATCGATATTTCTGCTCAGCAGGTGGATGAATTCGTGCAGCATGTAGTGCCGGAATTGCGTACACTTGGACATCTGTCGATCGACTCCCAGGTGAGAGAACGAATCGCAGAGCCGGAGCTCGCGCCAAAGTTGTATATTGATTTCTACCGGGAACGGATTACTGCGCGTCTGGAGTTTGATTACGGTGTAATGGTGATTAATCCGCTGGCCGAATATTTGATCGATGAGGAAGAGAAAAAGGTGATTTTGGTACGTGACCGTCATGCGGAGCGTAACCTAATCGACCGACTAGATCGCTCTTTCCTGAAACGGGATGGCAGTGTATGGGCAAGTGAAAGAGAAGATGCGGTATACGATGTGATGTATCATTTGCTGCCGGAGCTTGAGAAGCAGGTAGATGTCTATATCCCGAATGCGGTGAAGGCCATGGTGCAATCCTATCCGACACCGCCGAAAGTTCGGGCAGATCTGGGCAAAGGCTTGGATTGGCTGGAGATCTCATTCGAGATGGAAGGTGTAGATGAGCTGGAGCTTCAGGAAATTATGCGCAGCATTGTGGAAAAGAAACCGTATTTCCGCTTGCGCAGCGGTGTGTTTGTCTCTCTCGAAAATGACGGAGCGGACAGCTTTGCACACATGGCGGATTCGCTTGGACTGGCGTCGGGCGATATCAATGGCAGTCATATTCGTCTGCCAGCAGTTCGAGCCTTGCAGCTTCCTGGCCGAGACGAGGTTTCGGGCCATGTGAAGTGGGGAGGTTCTCTGAAACGTTTCCTGGATGATCTTCGTGATCCCGAGCGGATGGATTTTGCATTACCGGATGCGCTTGCTCCCGTGTTGCGTGATTATCAGGCCAGTGGATATCAGTGGCTGCGTACACTCGCATTTTACCGATTTGGCGGTATCCTGGCAGATGATATGGGACTTGGTAAAACGCTGCAAAGTATTGCCTATATCGCGGCAGAACTGAAAGAAAAGCCGAAACAGCACATAAGCAATCCAGGTGATGTTGATTACACTGTCGATGAGGGAACTTTCGGGAATAACATCCCAGATGAAGTACAGGCCGGACTGTTGGACCAACAATCTACTCATCCCCCGGTACTCGTCGTTGCACCAGCTTCGTTAACGTACAACTGGGCCAATGAATTTGCCCGATTTGCGCCGCATTTGCGAGTTCTGATTGCAGCTGGGCAGAAAGACGAACGAGCCAGTATGCTCGAAGGTATGGATGACGCAGATGTTATTGTGACGTCCTACCCGCTATTGCGCCGCGATCTGGACACATATCTCGGGAGAACGTTTCATACGCTTATTTTGGATGAAGCCCAGTCTATCAAGAACTCTTCTTCCCAGACAGCCCAAGCGGTTAAACAGATTGAGGCACCACGTCGCTTCGCTCTTACAGGAACACCCGTGGAGAACTCATTGGATGAGCTATGGTCGATCTTTGAAGCGGTTTTCCCGGGCCTATTTCCAAGCTATCGCAGATTCCGAGATCTGCCTCCTGAACGCATTGCCCGGATGGTCCGTCCGTTTATTCTTCGCCGTCTGAAGAAAGATGTGCTGGAGGAATTGCCGGATCGTATTGAAACCGTTCAGCGCTCCGAGCTGAAGGACGAACAGAAGAAACTGTATGCCGCGTACCTGTCTCAGCTTCAGGATGAGACATCCAAGGATATGGAAGAGAACGGTTTTCAGAAGAACCGGATTAAAATACTGGCTGGTATTACACGCCTGCGCCAGTTGTGCTGTCATCCCGCTCTCTTTGTGGAGGGTTATCAAGGGGATTCTGGGAAAATGGAGCAGCTGCTGGAGACGGTCCAGGATTGTCTCGCTGCTGGCAAGCGGATTCTCATCTTCTCCCAGTTTGCTAGCATGCTGAATCTGATTCGACAGACGCTCGCTGCACAGGGGAGAGATTTGTTCTACCTGGATGGTCAGACACCTGCACAGAGTCGGGTAGAAATGTGCCGCAGATTCAACGAAGGTGAAGCTGAGCTGTTCCTGATCTCCTTGAAGGCTGGCGGTACCGGATTGAACTTAACAGGTGCAGATACTGTTATTTTATATGATTTGTGGTGGAATCCTGCCGTGGAAGAACAGGCCATCGGACGTGCCCATCGTATGGGACAGAAACAAGTCGTACAGGTTATCCGTCTCGTTACAGAAGGTACGATTGAAGAGAAGATTCTGGAGCTGCAGCAGCGCAAAAAGGATTTGATTGCCGAAGTCATTGAACCCGGAGATCGAGGATCGACCACCTTATCCGAGCAGGATATCCGGGAGCTGTTGATGGTATAATGAAGTCTAGCCAAATTAGTATTCAATTCATCTAATATATAATTATTTCTCCACCAGAAGGGGCGGATCTAGCGTGCGTATTCGCAAAGCAATCATTCCAGCGGCCGGGCTCGGTACCCGTTTTCTGCCTGCCACGAAGGCGATGCCCAAGGAAATGCTGCCAATCGTTGACAAACCAACGATCCAGTACATTATTGAAGAAGCTGTGGCTTCAGGCATTGAAGATATCATTATCGTAACAGGTAAAGGTAAACGGGCCATCGAGGATCATTTTGACTATTCATTCGAATTGGAACAGAATCTGGCTGGTAAACAGAAGTGGGATCTGCTGAATGAAGTTCGCAAGCCCTCCGAGATGGCAGACATCCATTATATCCGTCAAAAGGAACCGAAAGGTCTTGGACACGCCATCTGGTGTGCCCGCAAGTTTATCGGAAACGAACCATTTGCCGTGCTACTGGGGGATGACATCGTGGAGTCCAATCATCCTTGTCTTCAACAAATGATCGAAGTCTATGATGAATTGCAATCTCCGATCGTAGGTGTACAGCCTGTTGATTGGAGCGAAGTGTCTCGTTACGGGATTGTGGACGGGGAATTGGTATCTCGCACCGAAGATCGTGTGTACCGTGCGCGTCGTTTGATTGAGAAACCGAAGACGGAAGAATCACCTTCCAATCTGGCGATTATGGGACGTTATATTCTGACGCCGGATATCTTCGATATCCTTGGTCAGCAGTCTGCTGGCGTGGGTGGAGAAATCCAGTTAACGGATGCCTTGTCCCGTCTGAATGACCAGCGGCAGATTCTAGCCTATCACTTTGACGGTCTGCGTCATGATGTTGGGGAGAAGCTTGGTTTTATTGAAACCACGATTCATTATGCCCTTCAGCGCCCGGATTTGCGGGAGGATTTGTTGAAGTATTTGGAGCATATAGTACAGAACAAATAGAGAAATCGCTATGATCAAGCCCAGCCGAAAGTAAAACACCGGCTGGGTTTTAATTATTTTATGGAACAACGTATTGAAATATCATGATTTAACCAGGCCAATGAACGATCACTTGCCCGATGCTTTACATATACATAGATTAATATGAAGAAATGCTGTTAATAGCAATAACGGAGGGATAACATGAAGGTGATTCCGCTGTTTATGGATGGCGCAGCTATATTGGAACCTAAGGTTTATGGCGATCATCGGGGATATTTCGTGGAAAGTTATAATGAGCGTGTTCTGTATGAAAATGGTATACATCATGTGTTTGTTCAGGACAATCAATCCCTGTCCGCCGAAGCTGGAGTTCTTCGCGGACTTCATTACCAGCTTCAGCCCAGAGCACAGACCAAGTTGGTCAGAGTAATATCCGGAGCCATCTATGATGTTATTGTAGATATTCGTACGACTTCACCAACCTTTGGACAGTGGAAAAGTGTCATTCTTAGTGAGTATAATCAGCGGCAGTTGCTTGTCCCCCAAGGTTTCGCTCATGGATTCTGTACACTGGTGCCACATACACAGGTGACATACAAGGTGGATGCATACTATTCGCCTGAACATGACCGGGGTATTTTGTGGAACGATCCAGCGCTCGGGATTGATTGGCCTGTGTCGGATCCCATTCTCTCCGAGAAAGACCAGAAGCACCCTTTACTTCAAGGGGCGGAACTGAATTTTGGCTAACTAAAACAAGCTTCTCGGATCGAACAGTATCTGGGGGCAGAAGGAGAGAGATAACATGAAACTGCTCGTTACTGGAGGGGCTGGATTTATTGGCAGCAACTTTGTGATGTATATGCTTCATGAGCATCCTGATTATGAAATTGTTAACGTGGATTCCTTAACGTATGCGGGCAACCTTGAGAATTTGCAATCCGTAGAATCGAATTCTCAATATACGTTTATCCGAGCGGATATCACTGACGTTCAGAAAATGGAACAAATTATTTCCCAAGGGATCGATGTAATCGTCAATTTTGCGGCTGAGTCTCATGTGGATCGCAGCATTCTGTCCCCCGATATTTTTGTGCGTACCAATGTACTCGGAACTCAGGTGTTGCTGGATGCGGCGAAGAAATATCAGGTTACCAAATATGTTCAGGTGTCTACGGATGAAGTATATGGTTCACTTGGTCCAACAGGTTTGTTTACAGAAGACACACCTTTGATGCCGAACAGCCCTTACTCTGCCAGTAAAGCGGGTGGGGATTTGCTTGTCAGAGCGTATTATGAAACCTATGGTTTGCCTGTAAACATTACACGTTGTTCGAACAATTATGGACCTTTCCAATTTCCAGAGAAACTTATACCGCTTATTATATCTCGTGCATTAAATGATGAGGCTGTTCCTGTCTATGGCGATGGGCTTAATATTCGTGATTGGCTCTATGTAGAAGATCACTGTAGTGCTATCGATCTGGTCATTCATAATGGCAAGATTGGAGAGGTATATAACATCGGGGGAAATAATGAACGTACCAATATATATATTGTTGAAAAGATTCTAGAACAACTAGGCAAACCTGCAAGTTTGATTCAATATGTACAGGATCGACTAGGCCACGACCGACGTTATGGGATTGACCCGACAAAATTGCATACTGAGCTTGGCTGGAAGCCCGTGCACAATTTTGAGACAGGGATCAAGGAAACCATCCAGTGGTATCTGAACCATCAGGAATGGTGGACACGAATTCAATCAGGTACGTATCAAGATTATGTAAAACTTCAGTATGGCGATCGAATGGGTGATCCTACAAAATGAAGTATAGAGTGATGGTGACGGGGGCTGCGGGACAGCTCGGATACGATGTTGTAAAGATATTTCGAGCTGGTGGTCATGATGTCATGGCCTGTGACAGGGACCAATTGGACATTACCGATCAACAGCAATGCAGAGAAACCATTAACGCTTTCCAGCCTCACATCATCGTTCATTGTGCTGCCTATACAGCCGTTGATAAGGCCGAGACAGATGAGGATATGGCGTACACAGTCAATGTAACAGGCACTAGAAATATAGCCGTTGCTGCAGAGAAAGTGAAAGCCAAACTGATTTATATTAGTACCGACTACGTATTTGATGGCACGGCAACGAGGCCTTATCAGGAATTTGATTTGACGAATCCGCAGACCGTGTATGGCAAGTCAAAGCTTGCCGGAGAGAGACTGGTCGAGAGTCTCTGCACGCGATGGTTTATTATACGAACATCATGGGTGTTTGGAGTACACGGCAGTAATTTTGTCAAAACCATGTTGGAACTTCTGGAGAAGCGTCCTCGACTTCAGGTCGTTCATGATCAACAAGGGTCGCCCACATATACTGTGGATTTAGCCAGACTCGTGAGTGAACTTTCATTAACTGAGAAATATGGTATCTACCATGCCTCTAATTCTGGAATGTGCACCTGGTATGAATTTGCACAGGCCATTGCAGAAGAAGCATCCAAGCAATCCGGATTCAAACTGAGTGCTGTTCTCGAGCCTTGTACCACCGGGCAATTCCCACGTCCTGCTCCTCGACCTCAATATTCCGTAATGGATCATCTCGCTATTCGTACAAACGGTCTGCCACCGATGAGAGCTTGGCGCGAAGCTTTGATCGCATTTCTGAATGAATTGAGTGTGCAACCAACCGAATAGATGGTGCTTCTTAACCATTCGAAATACTGCATCCCTAGATTTAACAGCCGCCTTCGGGCGGCTTTTTGTTTTACACCTCTCCAATCAGGGTAGTTAGCTATCAAAAAGGAAAAACCGCACATGCTTCGTCATATCATGTTATTCGTACTCTTTTTCTTCCCTACCACCCTGATAAGGATGTGAACGCCATATGAAACGAATTGCCGCCGTCATTACACTACTCATCGTAACCGTGGGCACACTCTTTTTTGCCTATGACAGTCAGAGCGAGGAACAGCACGATGGGTTTACGGCCTATCGACTGATTGCTCATGCAATGGGCAGTATCCGTGAACAGCCTTACACCAACGCCTATGAGGCGATGATTGCCAATTATGAGAAGGGCACACGTGTGTTTGAGATTGACTTTATGCTGACCTCGGACCGTAAAGCAGTAGCCAGACATGAATGGACCGCCAACATGAGCAAAATGCTGGGACAGGACGAGGAGTTACCCGAAGACAAACAGGCTGGGGCATTGACACATGATGAATTTATGAATACGCCCATTCTGGGCATGTACCAACCTATGGATGCCGACGGCATTATGGATGTATTGGCCAAGTACCCGGATATGTATATCGTGACCGATACAAAAGAACAGAAAGACGAGGATATTCAGCAGGTGCTAAAATCACTCGTGGACGCAGCCAAGAAACATGACTCTTCAATCCTTAATCGGGTAGTAGTACAGATCTATAACGAGCCAATGCTCGAAACCGTGAAAGAAATCTACGCGTTTCCTTCTATTATCTATACACTTTACGCTACGCAGGATACTGAAGCCCAGGTGGTTGATTTTGTACAAAAGAATGACATCGATGCCGTAACCATGCCGGAATATAAAGTGAACCAGAATTTCGTTGCCAAGCTGAAGCAGGCAGGAGCCGTCACCTACGTTCATACCATTAATGACACCGATCAGGTAGCGAACTATGAGAAATGGGGCGTGTACGGCGTGTATTCGGATGTATTAACCGAGCAGGAACTGGATGAGATGAACACACGTTTTGCCTGGAAACCTTGAGTATAAAATTATGATTCAGAGGTTGCGGTATCCCTACTTGAGACTTTGGATCCAACTCTACTCAAGATATTGATGTTCGAAGTGGCACCAGGCGCTGGCTTAAATTCTGTAGCATCACATCCCTGCCATCTAAAATTACAGGCTTCTCCTGCAATTCCAGGGAAAAGTCTGTGATTTTTTGTTCCCCTTTTTATACGAACATTGACACTCACTCCCTGCTGACTTAGACTTAGTTTACAAGCTTTTTAGGATGCAGAAGAACCTCTGGAGGAATGTTCGTTGATAGACATGATTAAGCAGTGGAGACATGTATTTAAGCTAGACCCGGACCGGGAAATAACGGATGAAGCACTTGACCTGATCTGCATGTCGGGAACTGATGCCATTATTGTTGGCGGGTCTTCGGGAATTACCTATGACAACACGGTGGACCTGATGTCCAGAGTACGTCGCTACGAGCTGCCCTGTGTGCTTGAAGTATCCGATCTGGAGGCAGTTGTGCCTGGTTTTGACGGATATCTGATTCCGATGGTGCTGAATGCAACGGATAGCAAATGGATGATCGGACAGCACCAGCAAGCCATCGAGCGTTACGGTTACCTGATCCCATGGGATCTGCTTATTGCAGAAGGTTATATTGTCCTTAATGCCGACTCCACTGTTGCCCGAATGACGGGAGCGGATACGGAATTAACGACGGATGCTGCGGTTGCTTACGCCCAGGCTGCGGAACGTCTGCTAAACCTGCCTATCGTATATATGGAGTACAGCGGAACGTTTGGAGATATGGAGCTGGTTGGAGAGACACACAGACAACTCACCAAGGCGCATCTTATCTACGGCGGCGGGATTGATAGTCCGGAGAAAGCTGGACAAGCTGCACAGGTCGCAGACACTGTTGTGGTTGGAAACATTGTGTACAGTGATTTGCACAAGGCGTTGGAGACGGTCCAAGCTGTGAAACAATCCGTTTAATCGGTTTAGTTTACCATTCCCCCAATTTCCCCTCTTGATCTGTTAAAATAGAACTTCGGCTTTGCTAAATAGAACAAGTTACATGAGCGCAATGTCGTTTACACAAGAACGTAGACTGCAATGGAGAAGCGGAGCGTTCTCACTTTTTCAACAACTGAAAGAACTGAAAGATAGTAATTGCAGTTCAATTGTAATTTCAACTACTCTTAAAAATAAGCTAAACTAATTTTTACACGAGAACGAAGAGGACAGAAATAAGCTGGAGAAACGAAGTGCTCGCATTTATTACCGGATTTTCACTTTGAAAAAAGTAGATCAAAAAATCCGGGAATAACGGCGATCGGAAGATTATTCTGTCATCGTAGTGACGAGTGTAACCCTTAGTACTACTTATATCGATTTCAACCAATGAAAGGAGCATGCATGCATGCAACCTGTAAATATACATGATGCCGTAGCACGGCTTAACACCCCCCAACGGCAAGCCGTCGAGGCGACGGATGGACCGCTGTTGATTATGGCTGGAGCGGGCAGTGGCAAGACCCGTGTGCTAACACACCGGATTGCCTATCTTATTGCAACGCGAAAAGCACCCCCTTGGGGTATTTTGGCTATTACGTTTACGAACAAAGCGGCACGCGAGATGCAAGACCGGGTATCCCAACTGGTTGGCAGCTCTCAGGGTCGTGACATCTGGGTATCAACGTTTCACTCCATGTGTGTGCGTATTCTGCGCCGTGACATTGAACGCATCGGCTTCACCTCCAATTTCAGCATTTTGGATTCATCTGACCAATTATCTGTCATTCGTAGTTGTATGAAAGACCAGAACATCGACACCAAGAAATTTGAGCCAAAAGCCGTTCAATCGATGATGAGTACCGCGAAGAATGAATTGATCAGTCCGGAGCAATATGAGAAACAGGCTGCTGACTATTTTGAAGGCATTGTGGCGAAAGTGTATAAGATGTACCAAAAACGGCTCAGAGCCAACAACTCGCTCGATTTTGATGATCTCATCATGGCGACTATTCAACTTTTCAAAGAGGTACCGGAAGTTCTCGACTTTTACCAAAAGAAATTCCAGTACATTCACGTGGATGAGTACCAGGATACCAACCGTGCGCAGTACATGCTTTGCCGTATGCTTGCTGATAGTCATCACCGCATTTGCGTCGTAGGGGATAGTGACCAATCAATTTATCGCTGGCGTGGAGCGGATATCAGCAACATCCTGAATTTTGAGAAAGACTACCCTGAAGCCAATACGATTTTGCTCGAGCAAAACTATCGTTCCACTTCGAATATCCTGAATGCAGCGAATGAGGTAATCGGCCTGAATACTGGGCGCAAACCGAAGAAACTGTGGACGGACAAAGAGGGTGGCTCAAAGATCAAGGTGTACCGTGCGGATTCCGAACATGATGAGGGGTATTTTGTAACCTCTGAGATTAGTAAAAATGTGAAGAACGGCAAATCCTATCAGAACCATGCCATTTTGTACCGTACCAACGCCCAGTCCCGGGTTATAGAGGAAATTCTGATCAAGTCTGATATTCCGTATCAGATCGTTGGCGGCATCAAGTTCTATGATCGTAAAGAGATCAAGGACATTCTGGCGTATCTGCGCCTGCTTTCGAACCCCGATGATGACATCAGCCTTACCCGGATTATTAATGTACCAAAACGCAGCATTGGTGATACAACGGTAGCGAAGCTGGCAGCTGCAGCAGGAGAACGGGGGATTTCAATATACCGTGTGCTTCAGGTTGTGGACGATCTCGGTTTTGCCGGTCGAACGCGGAATGCGCTGGTGGAGTTCTATGATATGATCGCCGCGCTGCATCAGATGGTAGAGTATCTGTCTGTGACTGAATTGACCGAGAAGATTCTCGAGATGAGCCAGTACCGACTTGAGATGCAAAATGAAAACACACTCGAATCCCGTGCACGGTTGGAGAACATTGATGAGTTCCTGTCCGTAACTATGGAATTTGAGAAAAATAATGAAGACAAAACGCTCGTTTCGTTCCTCACCGATCTCGCACTGATTGCGGATATCGACAGTATGAACGATGATGAAGAGGATCAGAGTGACGCAGTTACCCTGATGACGATGCACAGTGCCAAAGGTCTGGAATTCCCTGTCGTCTTTATCGTTGGTATGGAGGAAGGAGTTTTCCCACACAGCCGGGCCTTTATGGATAACGAGGAGCTGGAGGAAGAACGCAGACTGGCTTATGTGGGCATTACGCGTGCGGAGGAACAACTCTTCCTGTCTTGCGCGCAAATGAGGACCTTGTTCGGACGCACAACGGCGAACCCGCCTTCGCGCTTCCTGGATGAAATTCCGGATGAGCTAAAAGAAGATACTTCGATGGCTCGTGACCGCTACCGTCGTGGTAGCAGCGCAGGTGGATCATATGGTGGCCGTGGACTTGGTGCCAGTGGAGGAAGCAATTTTGGTGGCGGAGCAAGCAAGCTGTTTGATCGTCAGAGCCAAGGCGGTTCTTCCGCTTCGTCAGTTACTTCCTCACGGGTTACCATGAGTACGTCGTCCAGTACATCCAGCACGCCTGCCCCGTCGTCGGCATCTAAACCGGTCGCTGCCGGAGCTGGTTCTGACGGATTCAAAGCCGGAGATAAAGTACAACACGGCAAATGGGGAACAGGTACCATTGTTGGGGTGAAAGGATCGGGTAATGACACAGAGCTTCAGATCGCATTCCCGGCCCCGGTTGGCCTAAAACGTCTGCTTGCAGGCTTTGCCCCAATCACCAAAGTGGAATAGATATTCATGAACGAACTTAGAGATTGCTCTAACGTTCGTTCTACATAGATCCAAATTATAATAACGGAGGGATGGCCCTGTATGGACCCGATGCACCGGATGGAGCAACTCGTTACCGAGCTAAACCAGCATAATTATCAGTACTACACGATGGATCAGCCGCAGATCAGCGACAAGGAGTATGATCTTCTGTACGACGAACTGGTTACGCTGGAACAGGAGAGTGGCATGGTTTTGCCTGATTCTCCGACACAGCGTGTGGGTGGTGAACTGCTCAAAGGGTTTACACCGCATCGTCATTTATCCTCATTGTGGAGCTTGGACAAAGCCCAGAATATAGAGCAGCTGCGAAACTGGAATACTCGCGTGCTCAAGCTGGTCAATGACTTCAACACCAAAAATCCGGACAATCCGTTGCCCGAACCTGGCTATGTGATTGAACTGAAGTTTGACGGTTTGACCCTGAATCTAACGTACACAAACGGTGAGTTGGTTCAAGCCTCTACGCGTGGAAACGGAGCTGTAGGGGAGGGCATTTTGGCTCAGGTTAGAACCATTAAATCTGTTCCGCTTAAAATCCCGTATACAGGCGGCACAATTGAAGTCCAGGGTGAAGGCATCATGAACCTGTCTGTATTGAATCGTTATAATGAAACGGCAGCAGAGCCGCTCAAAAATGCCCGGAATGCCGCAGCAGGAGCACTGCGCAACCTTAATCCGAAGACTACCGCTGAGCGACGGTTGAACGCCTATTTCTATAATGTAGGTTATTCGGATGATATTCAGTTTGCTAACCATCAGGAGATGATGGACTTTCTCCGTGAGAATCGATTCAAAGTCAATCCGTCCATTACGTATTTCCATGAGTTTGATGATGTGATGGAGCAGTTGGCTGCGATACAGGAGAGCCGTGGTCAACTAGACTACCTGATCGATGGAGCTGTTATCAAAATCACAGACATGCGCACCCGTGAAGCACTGGGTTACACGGATAAATTCCCGCGTTGGGCGGTAGCGTACAAATTCGAGGCGGAAGAGACCACAACCGTTCTGAACTCTGTAGTCTGGAATGTGGGTCGTACCGGCAAAGTAACTCCACTTGCTCGAGTTGAACCGGTTGAGCTAGCTGGGGTAACGGTACAGAACTGCACGTTGAATAACGTAGGTGACATTGAGCGGAAAAATCTGAAGTTTGCCTTGGGTACACGTGTCTTTATCCGTCGTTCCAATGATGTTATTCCTGAGATACTGGGTAAAGTGACTGAAGAGAGTGACGGCGAGGAAATCGTGTTCCCTGAGCAATGTCCGGCATGTGGATTCCCGCTGGAACAGCGTGGAGCGCATTTATTCTGTAACAACAAGCTGGCGTGCAAACCGCAGACGGTGGCCCGGATTTCTCATTTTGCTTCCCGTGATGCTATGGACATTGAGACATTCAGCGAGAAAACGGCGATTCAGCTGTACGATGAATTGAACGTGCGTGAGCCTGCTGACCTGTATACATTGCAATTCGATGATTTGGTGAAGCTGGAGCGGTTTGGTGAAAAGAAAGCGAACAACCTTATTGCTGCACTGGAGCAGAGCAAGGATCGTGACCTCGCTTCGTTCCTATATTCACTGGGTATTCCGAATACAGGTAAATCGACTACACGTATGCTGGCTGATCATTACCGCGACCTGCATGCCATTATGAATGCAACGGCAGAGGAACTCGTTGAACTACCTGATGTAGGTGGTATTGTAGCTGAGAGCATTGTGACTTTCTTTGCAGACCCGTTTACAAAGGCAGCTATCGAGAAGATGCTGAATTTAGGCGTGAAAGCTCAGGCGCCTGAGGCACCAGCAGCGATTGTGGAAGATTCCTTCTTCAGTGGCAAAACGGTCGTGCTGACCGGAACGCTGCATCAACTTACGCGGGAAGAGGCAACGCAACGACTCGAAGCACTTGGAGCGAAGGTAACGGGTAGTGTCTCCAAAAAGACAGACCTCGTTATTGCCGGAGAGAAGGCAGGTTCTAAACTGACCAAAGCTCATGATCTCGGCATTCCTACCATTGAGGATGAGGACGAACTTGTACGTCTTTTAAATCAAGAGGGATAGATTCTGAATGTGGAGTAGGCTTTGATTAAATCGGAGCGTAACTCGAATAAGGTATAGATAACTTAAAGACCCCTGTACCACGAATAAGTGGAACGGGGGTCTTTTGTTTGCACATTTATTTAAACTCAACTGTATATCGGCAGTAACTCAAATCAGGAACGCGCCTGAGAAGCACCAGTAAGCCATGCATCCTTGTCATAACCTCGTTCTTCCCAGTAGCCGATATGTTCGCTGTCAATCAGTTCAATACGATTCAGCCACTTGACGGACTTATAGGCATACATCTGGGGAATGACCAAGCGTACCGGACCGCCCAAATCTGCCGGGATCGGTTTGCCGTCATGCATGACAGCTACCATAATATCATCCATCTGTGCCTGATCCATCGTTATCGCATCCGTATATACACCGTCCCCGGAGTAGAACTTGACGCTGTGCGCTTCGGGTTTTACGCCTGCTTGGGTCAAAAGTTGCTTAAGAGATATTCCCTCCCAAGTATTCTTATATACAGACCAGCCTGTAACGCAGTGAAAGTCGCTGACCTGAACGGTACGTGCAAGCTTCACGAACTGCTCCCAGTTCCATACCTGTGCCCGTTCAACAAGCCCATCAATCCGGAATGACCAGTTTGCATTGGAAAAGGAAGGTATCGGTGTAACCGTGTATACGCGAAAATGACCTTCAGCTCCGCCTCCGACGGGCGGTGAGGAAGCTGGCAGCGCTTGTGGCAAAGGTACCATGTGATTGGGGTCGTTCTCCAGCATGCTATCAATACTATTGTCTAGTTTGAGGTTTCGTCCAACCCATGATATAAAAGTAGGCCCCAAAGTCACAGCTAGGCCCACGCCTACAGCAGAACGAATAAATGCCCGCCGTGTATACACGGGTTGAGGTTTCTCTGGTTGATGGAGAGGACTCTCCTTAATGGTACGTATAGATTCGGTAGAAACTACCGCTGCTGGCGTTGTATATTCATCAGGAGCATCAGTTGGATGCACCCTATTTCTACCCTCTGCTACAACTGTCGTTGCTTTTACTGCACGGCGTGCAGGATCTTTTAACCATCTCGTTCGCGTGATGGAGTGGTAGATAATATAAGGCAGGCCCACCCAAGTCAGCAAATCATGAACCAGAAGCGCGGCATTCGACCATCTCGGCCCAGCGAGCTTGAACTGCCATAACACTATACCTGATAACAGCCACCCTACCAGCAGTGCAAGAACAACGATTGTATTTGCTCTCTGCCACGGCCGATTACGAAGTTGTTTCCAGTGCTTTCCGGCCAAAAGTAAGTAATACACCACAGGTGCTAGCATAGCTAGCCCGACGACAATATGTAGCCACTTTAACCATACGCGTCCAATCCCGAGTAACTCACGCCAGAAACCACCGACCAACATAAGACCTGATACCGCGAGGATAACAACAATCCAGGCATTCCAGGCATGAATGGAAACGAGCTTTTTACCATAACCCTTTCGAATGTTCTTCAGCCATTGCTTCATATGCTTTCACCCCATATAGGTTATTCATCAGAGCATCCTCGATATAAATGAAGCCGATTGTGATTAGAGAGCGGTTCTGAATTTAGTATTATTGTGTACTGTGTCAGTGATTACTTGAACGGGAGTATCCTATTCATTCCTTATTCTATATTATATATACCTTATTATAGAGCGTTTGGATCACTTGTATCAAAAGGGGAGGGGAAACACTTCCTTATATAAAAGTATCCTCTAAATGATTATCTAATACTATTTGTTCACAAGTAGATGTGCTCATTCTGTTTTTAGTAAATTAAATTCATTTTTCAGTAACTCGAAGTATCTGTATGTAAATAGAGTTGATCCATCCGGATTCATATAATCTGTCGATTGATGTAGTTGAGAGTTTCGTTAGATAGCGGGAGTTGTGGATTATAAATCATTTATATAAAGGTTATTAAAAAGTGCTTGCTAAATAAATTAGATCATGATATATTATTTCTTGTCGCCTCAAGCGAATGATTGTCGAAATGCTTTGAACGCTGACGAAAAAAAGAGTTGACAGTTAGTTAGTCGACATGATAAGATAAAATTCCTGTCCGGTTGACAAGCATTAACACAAACGGACAACAAGTTCCTTGAAAACTGAACAAATGGATAGTAACTTTTGATTCATAATGAATCGTCAGTTTCAAAATGAGCTTATCGCTCTTTTCAATACCACCGATGATTTTCATAGCGTCTAACCACGCTGCTGAAATTCATCTTTATTGGA
>NZ_LGRP01000080.1:0-4220 GCF_001636635.1 Paenibacillus sp. O199 | reverse complement strand
GGCAGATGAGCCGGCCATGGCTTTGCTGGCCGGCAGTCTGTGGGCGGAAGGCTTCGCTGCCCGCCCAGAAGGGCTGGCTACCCATGCGGAGCATGTGTTCAGCCACATTGTCTGGAGCCTGCAGGTGTACAAGTGCACCGAGCAGGACCAGAGTAACGAGCTTCCGCTGATCGCCGCGGAAGCCAGAGCCGCCTACGACGCACAGGCGGCAACAAGGGAGGGCACAGCCGCATCATCAACTGTGTCACCTGAGTCAGCCAAATCGCCATCGGAGCCGGGCACTCCTCATGCACAGAACATCTCAACATCGCTTAACGATGGAGAGCTGCTCGCACCATCTGACGTTAGTGACCAGGCGCTGAGCACACTGACAGGTAAGGGTGATGGCCTGACCTATCGCTGGATTGGTCCAGAAGATATGGACAAGATGGCATTCCCGAACATATTCCTGAAGCTGATCAGCAGTTATTTTGCAGGGGCATATGACGATGTTAATGAATAGTGAAACTACTCCATACTAACCGTCTTTGAATGAGGATACTTGCTTGCTCTAAGGACTAGGGATTCTTAACTTAAAGCTCGTAGCCGTAGAAGGATTACTCATAACGAAGTGCAGCAAGCAAAAGCAAACAAAAAAAGCCTGATTCGGTCGTGTTGACCAAATCAGGCTCTTCTATTATGCCAGCAGTCTTATTTCGCTGCAGCGTAACGTTTGTTTACTTCGTCCCAGTTGATTACATTCCAGAAAGCACCGATGTAGTCAGGGCGTTTGTTTTGATATTTCAGGTAGTAAGCGTGCTCCCATACATCCAGACCCAGAACCGGAGTCAGACCTTCGAAGAGAGGGCTGTCTTGGTTAGGTGTGCTAGTGATGGACAATTTGCCATCTTTACCAACTACGAGCCAAGCCCAACCGGAACCGAAACGAGTTGTAGCTGCTTTTGCAAAATCTTCTTTGAATTTGTCAAAGCCACCCAGTTCGCTATCGATTGCTGCTGCGATGTCTCCAGTAGGAGCGCCGCCGCCGTTAGGTCCGATGATTTCCCAGAACAGGCTGTGGTTAGCATGTCCGCCGCCATTGTTGCGAACGGCTGTGCGGATACCTTCAGGTACGCTGTCAAGGTTAGCAATCAGATCTTCCAAGCTTTTACCTTGCAGTTCAGGAGCGCTTTCCAGAGCTGCGTTCAAGTTCGTTACGTAAGTATTGTGATGGCGATCGTGGTGAATTTCCATCGTTTGCGCATCAATATGTGGTTCCAGTGCGTCGTTAGCGTAAGGAAGTGCTGGTAATTGAAAAGTCATAGTGAAATACCTCCTGAGATTTTTGAATTTTTGTTACGGTCAGCATTTTGCATAATTCAATTCGAATCGCTTCCGGGACAAGTTCTAGACGAATAGGATCACTTCGATCTATATCTTGCTGAGTGAAAGTCGCTCACAGGATTTATGCAAATTGCCACAGGTACCTATGTAATAATACCCTTGTCACTAATATTAAACCGCATTCGGGCTAATTAAGCAACATTTTTGTTTATTAAGTCCCCCCAGACGTTGATCCATTCATGGGTCAGAGATAACAAACATATTTTACCCATTATGAAACTATTTATGTGATTTTAGGTGTTTAAATAGAGGGAAAGTTTAATATTCGGATGTAAACGGTTACAATTAAGCGCTTTCAAAAGAAAATGCGTGTTTTATGGCGTAAAGTATGGTTTAATTGACGAAGAAGCGGTATTTTCTCGTTTTTTGTCATTATATGAACATTGGGTTTTTGGTAAAAAGGGGAGCCCCTTTTTGTAAAACCTCATCTAAGCTAACGAAAAGGGAGATTTAAGACATGCACGTTCGTTCCTTTCAGTTGAGTGATGCAAGCCAGATGACAGAGCTTCTCCAGGTTGCACTATCGGAAGAGTGTTATGAGAACACGATGGGCCCGTTTGCCCGTCAATTGTCATGGGATTCTGACCTGATCATGGTTGCGGAAGAAGAGGGAGACCTCGTCGGCGCTTTGATTGGTACGATTGACCACAACCAGGGATGCATCTATCGTATTGCGGTCCATCCAGACTATCGTCGCCGCGGAGTCGGCAAAAAACTTGTCGAGGCCATGGAACAAAGGTTCCAGCAGCGTAAAGTCAGTCAAATATGGGTGGCGGGTGATGAGCACAACAAAGTGGCCATGCCTCTTTATGAAGCAATGGGTTACGGTGCCAATCAGATTATGAGCGCTTTCCAGAAACTTAGTATCTTGTCCAAAGCTTAGTTTGCATGGTTAAAAAGAAATATAACAGATTTTCATTTCATATTAGGCGTATCTTTCAGCGTGTAACAACGTGAGGGATACGCCTTTCTATTTATATGGGTGCTACTCAACGATTATTCCCCTTTTTTCGCCACTTCTGAACGCCATTCCATTTAACTTAATCCCTGGTTTAACTGTTTTAATCTCGTTGTTATTCACCCTTCAAGTTGTGTTGGTGCTCATAACCAATTGTTTCACCCTTGCAAATGAAGTAGAATTAAGAGGATTATGATCACTCGATTTTGGTAATATCAGAACATATAAACGTGGAACGCCAGCTTCCTGATATTTTTAAGAAAAACGTTCACTATATGCGATCTGTCTGCCTTGAAAGTACGTCGATCGATGTTTTTCTTTATAAAATTGATAAACGAGGTGTCTCTTTGAACTCCAACAATCTTTCAACGGAGCATGTGGCTTCCAAGGAACGAAATGGTCCGGGAGTGCCTGATCAACCGGGGAAATCCTGGGGTGCAGAGCTTTGGGACTGGGTGAAAACGATAGTGATTGCTTTTGTAATCATGATGCTGTTGAACCTGTTTGTATTCAATCTTTCGATGGTCAAAGGTCAATCGATGCAGCCCACGCTGGTTGAGCGGGACCGTTTGTTTGTGAATAAAATTGTATACGATTTTGGGACACCGTCCCGATCGGATGTTATTGTACTTCGTGATCCAAGCGAAGGTGTGGAGAAAAAAGATTTTCTGGTCAAACGGATTGTCGGACTTCCCGGTGATACGGTTGAAGTACGGGATCATCATCTGTTCGTGAATGGGGAGCAGCAAGCGGAAACGTACACGGATACGGAGGTTCAGGATCCTGATTTTGGACCGATTACGCTGGAAGCGGATCATTACTTTGTGATGGGAGATAACCGTCATGAAGGCAAGAGCAAGGATAGCCGTGTGTTTGGCAGCATTAATTCCAGTGAAATTGTAGGCAGGGCGGAGTTTATTTTTTGGCCGTTCTCGGAAATTAAAAAACTGTAAAATGTTAGCAGGACAAGGACAACAACTTCACGCTGCATTTTGCGTTAAACGATATAGACTCGGTTTCTTTCTAGCTCCGGTATGTCCGACTTGTATATCGAAATCAGCGCCTGTCCTCCCACCGAGGCGGGCGTTCACTATTTACGGAATTAGCGTGGAAGAAGAGAGGGAATAGATATGACGAGTGTACAGACCGGAGCAGCAAAGGCAGCAGCTGTATGGGAGAAGTTAAAACAAGAGATTAAGGCAGCTGCTCCCGAGATGGGTATTGATGATATAGGATTCGCTTCGGCAGAACCATTCGTGACCTTGAAATCCATTCTGGAGCAACATCGGGCGAAAGGATTCGAGTCCGGATTTGAGGAGCCTGATATTGAGAAAAGGGTGCGTCCCGAATTGAAAGATGGAGAGCCTGCTTCGCTCATTGCTATTGCTGTTGCTTATCCATCGAAGATGGTCAATCCGCCGAAGTCGGAGCCGGGTGCATACCGCGGTATTCTGGCTCGTTCCGCCTGGGGGCAGGATTATCACCAAGTCCTGCGTGCAGCGATGGACAAGCTGGTTAACTTTATACGTGAGCGCGTACCTGAAGCCATGATTGAAAGTATGGTAGATACGGGGGCGTTGGTGGACCGTGCTGTTTCCCAACGTGCGGGGATAGGATTCAGTGCCAAGAACTGTGCCATTATATCGCCCAAATTCGGTTCATGGATCTTTCTCGGCGAACTGGTCACGAATATTCCGTTTCAGCCAGATAACCCGGTGACCGAGGATTGTGGTGAATGTACGAAGTGTATTGATGCCTGTCCAACAGGAGCATTGGTGGGACCGGGACAACTGAATGCACAGCGCTGCATTTCGTTTGTGACCCAGACGAAAGGCTTCGTGGATGAAGAGTTTATGCTGAAAATTGGCAACCGTCTGTA
>NZ_LGRP01000044.1:0-37469 GCF_001636635.1 Paenibacillus sp. O199 | reverse complement strand
GCACAGAATGCGCAGCTGCAAGAGCAGCTCGCTTCATCCCTGCAGCCTGCACAGGGAATGCAGACAGGCGAAGCCGTCAAGCTTAGTCCTGCGACACAGGACATTGTGGCCCAAGGATTGGCTACCATCGTTATTGACAACAAAGGTACTCACCTGGTCGTACAGGCGGAGAACTTGCCTACTCTGGAAGGGAATGAGGCGTTCCAGGTTTGGCTGATCAAGGGCGATACACCTCAGAATGCGGGGACCTTCCTGAGCCATAATGGAACGGGAGCGGTATATTATACGTTAGACTCTGCCAACGACTACGACACGGTCGCGATCACACTTGAACCGGATGCGATGGGTGATGAGCCGCGTGGTACAATGATTCTCGCTGCCAAGATTAAAGGATAAGAAATGTCTTGCCATAACAGGCTGTTTCCTACGGGGAACAGTCTTTTTTGTATGGTTGTACGCGTACATATAAGTTAAATGAGCGATTCATAGTTAATTCCAGGATGGAGGTTTCCCGTCCGTGAAATGAATTAATTTTTTCAGTCCGAGCAACCGATAACAAATAGGAGGCTGTACCCTTAATCTCCCTCTGTCATCATCAATGGGGAGAACGGGTTTACACCTAGAGAGTGAGGGGTTAGGGTGGAAGTATACCGTTCATTTATCTTTCGTCTGATGCGAAATTATCTTATCGGTTCAATGGGAGCTGTTTTTGTGGTAGGTACAGTCGTTATGGTGTCTACCTTACAAATACCAAACATTCAATTTGTACGACTTATTATCATTGTGTTGATATCACTATTGTTCATGCTTGTTGCAGAACTGATTACGTTATGGGCACAACTTGGCCCCATCCGGCAGTTTTTTGCCGCTGAGCATCATGAAAAGGCCGAATTGACAAAAATGTATGAGAGCATTCACCGTTTTCCGGGACAAACGATCTATCGTATTTTGGGTCCGCATATGCTTGGATTTTCCCTGCCTGCTGCCGCATTGACGATATGGATGATTTCTACAGGATGGCTGGAATTTCCGTATGGATATGTCGCAGTTGCAGCTGCGTGTGCCTTATTGATCGCCGTGATGCATGCCTTAATTGAATATTTTCTGACGGTTCGGACCGTGAGACCGCTGCTGCTGGAAGTTCGCCGCAGAGGCAAAGAACAGCATGGCATGGAGCCATCTCTCGGAGGACGTGTCCTGGTGTCCATTCAGCGTAAATTTCAGCTGAGTACGGCGTTGATCGGTTTATTTCCATTATTTCTGTTCTTCCTGGCTACATCGATCCGTCTTCAGTATATGGATAGCGAGTTTGCGAAAGAGTATATTCTGTGGGCAGTTCTTATCGTTGTGCTGGGCGGGGGCTTCGCCCTTGTGGGAAGCTGGCTACTGATTCGGGATGTTCGTGGTCCGGTTGCAGAGCTAACGGAGGAGATGAACCGAATTCAAGAGGGAGACCTGGGCAGAAGAACCCCTGATCTGTACGCGGATGAATTTTCTGCGCTCATCTCCGGATTCAATATGATGATTAATCGGCTTGAGATGAGACAAGAACGTAATCGGCAGTTGCTGCAAAGTTATTTTTCCACCTTGGCGGCTGCATTGGACGCACGGGACAAATATACGGCAGGTCATTCCATGCGGGTGGCAGAGTACTCCATTATGATTGGCAAGCTGAGTGGCATGAATGAGGAACAAGCAGATCTATTATACAAATCAGCATTGTTGCATGATATTGGGAAAATCGGCATACCCGACGAAGTGTTATTGAAAGATGGGAAACTCACTGATGACGAATTCGCCATCATTCGCACACATCCCGTTCTTGGAGAGGGCATTTTGTTACAGATTGAACCGATTGATGCCATGGCAGATTTCCTGCCGGGTGTAAGGTCTCATCATGAAAGATATGATGGCAAAGGATATCCTGATGGTATAGCAGGCCAAGAGATTCCGCTGTTTGGCCGTATCATTGCCGTGGCTGATGCTTTTGATGCCATGACGTCTGATCGTCCATATCGGAATGGGATGAGCCATGAGAAAGCGCTATCTATTTTGGAAGAAGGAAAAGGGACCCAGTGGGATCCCTATTTTACAAGTTTGTTTATTGATGAGTGGAGGCGGCAACAGCATCTCCAGAAATCGTCGGAGCGAGGGGTCAGCTGATCCCCTCAGTCCACTTCGATTCTTTTCTGCGACGACGGAGCAGCGAGAGCCCAGTGATAATTGTAAAAACGCATTCGCCGAGTACGACCGCACCCAGGGCGTCATAGATTACATGTTGTTTAATCATTAAGGTGGACAATATAATCAGTGCTGCACCAGCAGCAACTAACACCTTAACATGTTTGCGAATACTCTGAACGGAGAGAACAGCACGCATAACCAGATAAGAATGAAGGGCATGAATACTTGGAAAACAATTATATGGACGGTCCTGGCCGTAGAGCCATCCAAGGAGAGATGCGCCGAGACCTGTACCTGTTAACTCGGGACGCGGCACCATAGTCTGAAAATTAAAATAGATCAGGTAACAGATCCAGACACAGATGTTCATGGATAACAGGACGCGATAATAAGTGAGCCGATCTTTGGCACATAAATAAGCCAAGACGCCGAAGACAAACGGATACCAACCCAGATAGGGTATGGACATGGAAGGTACATAAGGGATGATCCGGTCCAACGGGGAATTAAGAACAGAGAACCCGCGCTCCGGACTATTGAGAATATCATAGAACATCCCCATGACAGCCAAGGAAAGCATCAAGCTTAACGACAGCCAGTAGGATTTGCTTTTTAATACGTGCACAACACCGTTTCTCCTTTCATCCAGGTTCGCAAGGAACTGGATCACAGCAAATAAAATCGAACAACAATATATTCTACTACGTTCAGCGCACAAATTGAATCCTGATTTGTGTATTTTTGTGCATTTTTTTGACGACGAAGGAATGTCGAAGGTTGAATGGGCATGATATGATAGAGATGTATACGGACTAAAGGTTTTCTGTCAATGAATACACGACAACAGGAGTGAGTGAATGCAATTTTCAAAAATGTTCGTATTAAACATGGGGATGCTCATTACCATTGCTTACCTTGCTAGTGTGTTCTATAAATACGTCGTAATAAGAGCTTCATCACGAGTAAAACAGATATGTTCGTTGTTTGTACTTATTTTTGCAGGCTGGATCAGCACGGTATTTGGATTTCAGCTTAATGATGAAGTTGTCTTCGATCTTCGTTTTGTTCCTTTAATTGTTGCCGTTTTGACGTATAGACAACCCTATAGCGTGATTATCGTGGGTGTTGGGATTGGACTGACCCGGTTAACTTTCGGTATCAATGATGCTACGGTGGCTGCACTGATCAACATGTCAATCTTGGGTGTGCTGTGTGCAGGGTTGAATATATGGATGAGACGCAGTGAGTACAGGCTAATTGTTAAAGGTGTCATCGTCATATTGATTGTAAATGTGGTCAATAGTGTGAACATAGCTATCGTCGGCGTTATCCCGGCTACATATTTTTTCTCACATATTATGCCGTATACCCTTCCTGTTGGTATTTTACTTAGTCTTATTTTTGCTTTTATTTTACGAGATTTCCAGAATGAACAGAATCGGATTTTGCTCATCCAGAGCACCAATCGTTTATTGTCTGTGCAAAAGGAAGAATTGCAGAAAGCTCAGATTGTGCTGGAAGACCGTGCCAAGCAGTTGATGATTACTTCGCAGTACAAATCGGAATTTCTTGCGAATATGTCGCATGAACTGCGAACACCGTTGAACAGTGTCATTAACTTTGCCCAGATGATCAGCGAGAACGATGATACGCTGGAGCAGGAGGATGTCGTACGTTTTGCAACAATGATTGAGCATTCTGGTCAGGAGTTGCTAACGTTAATCAATGACATTCTCGATCTGTCCAAAGTGGAAGCGGGCAGACTGGATATCGTCTTGGAGGATATCAGTGTTGCCCAACTCACGGAAGATGCCATGAATCACTTCCAGTTGGTTGCCGAGAAAAAGGGAGTCCAGCTGCAACTGGACAAGAAGCCAGGACTACCAGAAACCCTCTGGTCTGATCCCCAACGAGTCCAGCAGATTTTGCGTAATCTCATGTCCAACGCCATCAAGTTTACGCATCAGGGGAAGGTCACATTGACCGTGAGCACCAAGCAAATGAAGAAGTCAGGCATTCTAAGTCAATGGATTGTTTTCTCGGTACAAGATACGGGAATTGGCATTGCTGAAGACAAACATCAATCCATTTTTGAAGCATTTCAACAGGCTGACGGGTCTATTAGCCGCAAATTTGGGGGAACAGGACTTGGCCTGTCAATCAGTCGGGATTTGGCAAGATTACTGGACGGATCGATCGAACTTAAAAGCGCTGAGGGCAAGGGAAGTACCTTCTATCTCTATCTCCCGTTGAACCGTGAAAAAATGAGTTGACAACCATCACGCTGTGAGTAGAATTTGGGGTGACAACTAGCATCGACCGGCTCTTGAAACCCGGTCTAAGGAGTGTATCCCCATACAGAAGACGGTCAACGTTAACCCTCCTCCGTTTGCAGGCAAACCACGGCGCAAGGGTTCGACACAACGCACGAATTTATCCATTGCAACATGGGAGGGTGTACCGGCAATTATTTTGCAGACGTTGCTGGGAGGCCCATTTTTAACCGGATTTCTGCTGTACCTTGGGGCCGGGTCAAGACATATTGGCTTTGTGCTCGCCATTACGACATTTGTCAATATCGCCCAGATTGGAGCGGCTTACTGGATGCAGCGCATTCGCAGCCGCAAACGCATGCTTATATTGTTTGTAGGGGTGCATCGCATCCTGTGGAGTTCGACGGGCCTCATCCCGTTCCTGTTTCCCAAGGAGTGGTGGGTAGGCATTTATGTTGGTGTGTATACGGTTGCATTTATAGCCAATACGATTGGCGGTATGATCTGGACCTCATTGATTGGAGATATCGTTCCTGCCAAGGTGAGAGGGCGTTATTTCGGAATTCGAAACACGATTCTGAACGCACTTGGAAGCGTATGCTTATTTGCTGGAGGCATCGTTTTGGACCGTTTCCCCGGGGAGATGGGTTTCTTAATCCTGTTCATTCCGGTGTGGATTTGCGCCATAGCCAATACAGTTATTTATTGCTTTTATCCAGATGTGCCGTTTGAACGTTCAACTGAAAAGGTCTTTTGGGGCATGTTCAAGAAGCCGTTTCAGGATCCTTCCTTTTTGAGGGCTGCAATGTTCCTCGCGGCCTGGTTACTGATCCAGACGTTGATCGTTCCGCTATTTTCCTACGTGATGCTTGACCTGCTTAACATTAATTATCAGACGGTATCTATAATCACCGTGGTGCAGACGCTCGTTATGATGGCCGGATTCTATATCTGGGGCAATCTGAACGCAAGATTCAGCAATAAAACCTTATTATTTTGGACATTACCGATCATCGCACTCTCCTGTCTGTCATGGGGATTGATGTCGTTTATGCCTGTTTTGATAGCGCTTTTTTTATCTCATATTTTTCTCGGTATTGGTGTGGGTGGATTCAACCAGCTTGCTTTCAACTTCACAATCGGAGATACACCCAAAAGCGAAAGACCAATGTTTGTCGCCGTGTATTCGGCTATGACTGGAGTGACCTCGTTTCTTGGACCGCTGATTGGTGGCTGGTTGTATGAGAGAATGGAAACCTGGCCGGACGCGATGAATTGGGTTTCCACCTATGGCTTCCAAGTGGGTGTTGGTGCAGCGATGCTGGTTCTTACGTTTACGCTTGGACGTCGTGTGCTTCTGAAATAGAGATATGTGGAGGGATGTACTTGGAAAATCACGAACGGCAAGCTCTTGTGATTGGAGCCACCGGGCTTGTGGGTGGACTACTGGTACGCAGCTTGCTTCAGAATCCGGCTTATGGCCGGATTCGTGTATTGGTCAGACGACCGCTTGAAATGGAACATCCAAAGCTGGAGCAGCATGTCGTGGATTGGGAACAACTTGAAGAGCAGAAAGATCTATTTCGCGATGTTGATGACTTGTACTGTTGCTTGGGTACAACGATTAAAAAAGCCGGCAGTCAGGAAAACTTCCGTCAAGTGGATTTTCACTACCCCGTAAAAGCCGCCAAACTGGCCAAGGAGTACGGTGTATCCCAGATGCTCGTCATCTCTTCCATGGGAGCCGATGCCGGGTCTCGTGTGTTTTATAGTCGGACCAAGGGAGAGATGGAAGAGGTATTAACGGATATCGGTCTCCGTTCACTGCACATATTCCGTCCGTCGTTAATTCTTGGAGATCGCAAAGAAAAACGGTTGGGTGAGCAGTTGGCAGCTCATGCCATGACGTTTCTGGATCGCTGGATGAAAGGCAGAGTGGATAAATACCGGGCAATCCAGGCTTCAACCATAGCTCGCGCCATGATGAACATTGCGCTTGTTCAAACCAATGGAAACCACGTGTATTCCAATGATGTTATTCATGTGCTTGGTTTGGATGAGTCCTGAGATATTCATGGTTATCCGATATTGGAATGAGAGCTAAGGGTAGACGTTTCTTGCCTGGGTATGATCGTGGTATAATAAGCTTCAAAAATGAGTTCGAGGCTTGTCTCCTCGCGGCGGCAGGACAGCGAACATGAAGGAGAACTCATCCATGAAAAAACCAATCTCTACCGATCAGGCGCCAGGTGCCATTGGTCCATACAGCCAGGCTGTTGAAGCAGGCGGTTTCATCTATACTTCCGGTCAGCTTGGCCTGAACCCGCAAACAGGAGAATTCGGAGCCGATGTACAGGAGCAGACTCGTTTGTCCCTGAGCAACGTGAAGGCCATTCTTGAAGCAGCAGGCACAAGTATGGACAAAGTTGTGAAAACGACTGTTTTCCTGAAAGACATGAATGATTTTGTTCCGGTAAACGAAGTGTACAGCACGTTCTTCGAACAGCCTTATCCGGCACGCAGCGCAGTTGAAGTTGCTCGTCTGCCGAAGGATGCTCTTGTGGAGATCGAGGTCATTGCCCTCAAATAGGGGAGACTGATATTTGCCAAGCAAGGAAAGTTACATAAAAAGCCGATTTCTGGTCAGATGACCGAAATCGGCTTTTTGAATTTATATGAACAGATCCGGATTAATCCCGATCCTGGTTACGGGCGAAGAATAGCCATACCGCATAAATGGCTAGTACGATCGCAATGATAATTGCCGTATAATATACGGAGGTAACGTCTTTTTGTTTGAGTGCGATGGCAATATATGCCCAAGTAAAGACAAGTGGGTATACGCTATCCCGGTAAGGGAAGCTCACCAGTACAGCCAGCACAAGGCCTACAATTAACATGATGATGGTCCAGGTAGGTTCACTGAGTCCGAAGCCATCCCAGCCGATTTTATATAATAATACAGCCGCATTGATAATGGTTGCCACGCTAACCCATCCAAGATATATGCTGAACGGCAGCTTCACGAGCCAGATTTCGGCAGTTGTGGGGAGGGTGATTGCACGCGTTTTTACATATAGCATGATCAGGGACAACAGAAGCAGAACGATGACGACTAAGGCGAGACCGATTTTGAGATTTTGAAAAGCAAAGATCCACGCTACATTAAAGGCACAGCTTGCTAGAAACCAGTAACCGAGGCGGGTAATGGAGTCTCTTTTCCAAGAAGAGGGAACGAACTGATAGATGACAAAGCCAGCGAGCAGCAGATAGATCAGCCCCCATATAGAGAATGCATAGCCCGAAGGGGTGAGCAATACAGGGTACATATCCGATACTTCCTTGTTGGTTCTACCTCCGATAGGCAGCGCGTTGGAAAGATAATTTACTACGATAACAGCGATGAATCCAATCGCGTTTAACCACTTGTACGGATTGTTACGTGACATTGTGTTTCCTCCTTGGTTTTACAAAAATGAATGAACCACGGGTCAGTCTACAATGAATATACCCAGTTCTTTCGCATTCTAATAAGAAGCCGCAAAAAATTCACAGGATCGTTGTCTGGATACCCTGCGGTTTGCCGCGCTCTTATTCGCTGTGCTACGTCTCAATGTACGCTGGTTGAAGCAGAAATATGTTAATGGCATGGACTTCTTTCTTATTCATTTGGCTGGTAAGTTTATCTATATTCGTTCACAACGTTCTGCTATACTCAAATTTAGGACAAATGTAATCGGTGGGAAGACACGGCGAAGCTGCTCCGAAAGGAGGTGGAGCCGTGTCTCTTGATTTGATCGTGAAGATTCTGGACGCTTTATTAAAGATCGTCAGTATTTGTACTGGCCTGAGAACTTTATTCAGCGTTAAGAAGACACGTAAGAACAAGAAAAACCACCGACGATAGGTTGGCCCCTTAATTCGGTGGTTTTTCATGCATTTGAAATTCGCGCCGTGGTCACCCATCGGTCTTTTGTCTGGATATCCGCAATGTTAGCGCATTGCGGATATTTTCATATTACCCAGAACTGCTTTCTAATATGACAATAACATATACTTCAATTCACTACAACTCACTACAAACGTACAATTATCATTTTGATATTGTGATAAAATGCTAATTCTCAGAGGGAGAGGAAGAAGGTTGTTTACGAGAGAAACGATGGAGAAGCAACAAACGTGGTTTTATGTCGTTGCCCTATTCGTGGGAGCAGCGATTGGGCTGGGCACCCCTGAATGGGGGTCAGCGCTGCATTATATGGTTTCACCTGTACTTGCCATTTTGCTATATAGCATGTTTGCACAGATTCCTTTTTTACAGCTTAAAGAATCCTTATCCAACCTGCGATTTATTGGAGCTTTGTTGGTGGCTAATTTTATCGTAGTGCCTGTGGTCGTGTGGTTGTTAACCCTGGCGTTTCCGCAACCTCCGGCCGTGCTAATCGGCGTTTACCTGGTACTGTTAACCCCGTGCATTGATTACGTCATTGTTTTTACACAGTTGGGTCGGGGCAATGAGAAATTGATGCTTGCTGCAACGCCAATCCTGTTTGTTATACAAATGGTCTTATTACCAGTATATTTGTGGCTGTTCATAGGGAAGGAAGCGGCACAGGTCATGCAGGTGGGGCCTTTCGTGGAGGCTTTTCTGTTCCTGATCGTTATTCCGTTGCTGTTGGCTATTCTTACGCAAGTTGTGACCAAAGGCAAAGCCGGAGGAGAACGGGTGATGAACGCAACCGCTTGGCTGCCTGTACCCATGATGGCTCTGGCCTTGATTGTGGTTGTCGCATCGCAGATCGGGAAGGTCTACAATGATTTTGCTGTAATTGTGGATGTTCTGCCCATTTATATTATTTTTCTAGTTGTTATGCCCTTCATATCACGAATCGTAGTGGCTCTATTTCGATTGAATACAGGCGAAGGCAGGGCCGTTATTTTCAGTGCAGGGACCCGAAATTCACTTGTCGTTCTGCCATTGGCACTTGCATTGCCGCAAGAGTGGGCCACAATTGCTGCCGCAGTGATAGTAACCCAGACGATCGTCGAGCTGGCGGGAGAGTTAATCTATATTCGTATTGTTCCTTCCGTCATACTGCGTGATCGCTGATTCCTTAGAAAAGAAGATCAGGGTGTATCCATTAAGATGCATCCATATATGTAAAAAGGAAAGGGGCAATTCCCTGAGTCATGAACATGACGGGATGCCCCTTTTATCGTTTAACGAATCGAGCATTCTATTAGACGAATTTCCACAGATTCGGCGGCTCAATTAAGCATTTCCGTCAGATAACGTTTTGCGGTACTCCCCCGGTGTGATGCCCTCCATTTTTTTGAACACTTTACTGAAATACTTCTCGTCCTGATAGCCGACCATTTCCGAGATTTTTGCAATTCGTAGTGAAGGATTCTGTAATAGAAGCTTGGCGTTATTGATTCGCAGTTTGCCCAAATACTCCGACCAGTTCAATCCGAACTGCTGTTTGAATTTGCGAGATATATATTCGCGACTCAGGTAGAACCGTGCAGCAATTTGCTGCAGAGACAGGTCCTCTTGATAATGAGCATCCATATAACGTGCAATCTCACTCATTGGGTCCGGTGTTGCATGATGATGTGCAGTGAGGGCTTTTCCGGCTGCGAGCAACCGCTGTTCCAGCAGGGAGCGGAGCAAGGGCAGCGATAACAGTCCGTCACGGTCCAAAGGTAACTCAGCGAATGGAATGGATTGTTCCTCTATCGCTTCATCTTCATCCTTCGGTGGAGCGCCTGCGGCATCGTCGAGCCAACGGCCAATCATCCATTCCATTTCATCCATCCATTGCTGTATCTGCTCCGCTGTTATGACATCGAGCCGGGTGATGGGATCAATCCATTCTGCAACGGCATTGGACACGCTGGAAGCGCGCCCGCTCATCGACGCGAGACGTAAGGACTCCTCAAAGGTAGACAATCGCAGGCCCTTGTTTCCGTTGGAGGACTCCATCGCATCGTGAATGCACTGCTTCGTTTGCAAGGCATTGCGTCGCCACAACCGCAAACTAGCTTCCTGATAGGCTCCCGAGGTCCCCGTAGGATAAAACTCACAGCTGGATATACCAAAATGAAGACGGCGTTGAATGGTCTGCTCCAGACCATCGTTCACTTTTTCGAGAATGGTTTGAAGTGTCGAGCATTGACCCCAGTATAGGAGAACGACTTCATCCGGCTGATCAAGCTGGCGGAACACGACACCTTCAGCAGGCGGGGATAACATCTCCGCACAGATATTCAGCACGGAGAATACGAGCAAATCAGGCTGACTACGATATTTTGCCAAGCATTGAGCATCGAGATGGGAAAGGCTGGTGACTGCCACACTGCAACTGTCGATCTGCTTGGGCAGATTTAATTCATCCCGCAGCCGCTGGAATTGGGTGTTATTGCTTCCGCGTCCAACGACAAGCTCTGTGAGCAGTCTGTCATGATAATGCGGACGCATCTGATTGACCACCATGGATTGTCTTGTGGACTGCACACGAACAGCATCGTCTTCTTTCCAGGCGTCGACTGCTCTAAATAAGGATGAATTCAGTTCGTCTGCTTCGACTGGTTTGAGCAGGTAGTCCGTACCTCCATAGCGAATTGCATGCCTGACCAGTTCAAAATCATCATATCCGCTGATGACCAGTACTTTGCTGTGCGGGGCATGAACAGATATCCATTCGAGCAGAGCCATACCATCCTTGCCAGGCATTCGCATATCGCTGAGTACAATTTGCGGTTGATGAGCCGTAATGGCAGCGACCGCTTCGTGACCATCTGCCGCTTCATATAAGGTATCAATTCCTGCGGCTTCCCATTGACCAAGCAGTTTAATCGCATCGCGGACGTGTTTTTCATCATCGACAATCAAGGCTTTCATGTTGTTCACTCTCCCGCGTATATTTTGACTATGATCTGCACGCCATTCGGTTCCAGATTGCTAATCGTAAGCGTGGCATTGTATCCCGGAGGTGAGTTCAGTTGGAGTCTGCGCATCACATTACGCAGTCCAATTGACTCGGTTTCGTCCGGTTCCTGTGAGGAATCGGAAGATATAGATGCCGGATGCAACCAACGCTGAATTTCGGACAACTTGTCTTCCGGAATGCGGGGTCCGTTATTTTCCAGCCGAATCCGAATCCAATCGTCAGGCGTTCGCTGACTGGATATGCGTATCCTGCCTTTGCCAGGCTGAACATCCGCTCCATGCTTGAAGTAATTCTCAATTAAAGGCTGCAAGGTCATCCTCGGCATTTCGGCCCGCAGGGTATCTTCGGCAAAATCCAGTTCAACCTCCAGGCGGTCACCGAACCGCTCTTTTTGCAGTTCCAGATAGAGTCGTGCATGCTCGGCTTCTTCGTTCAAAGTGACCCGGGTCTGGTCACGCATGCTGTAGCGCAGCATTTTGGATAGGGAAGATAGCAGCACATACACCCGTTGTCCTTGCTGTTGAAGCGCAAGTGTACCGATGGATTGCAACGTATTATACAGAAAATGGGGATGAATCTGGGCTTGCAGCGCTTTAAGCTGATTCGTTTTATTCGCAATTTCAAGGCGATATTCCCGCAAAATCAAATTGTTCACAGTATCCATCATATCCCGGAAATGACGGGCCAGCACACCGATCTCGTCCCGACTCGTTAAACGGATATCCACATGCAGGCGTCCTGCCTGAATCTGGTTCATATAACGCATTAATTGCTTGAGCGGTCCGGTGATCCGGATCGAGATGAACAAGGTTGCCACAATGACCAATAACAGCGCAGCAATAGCGATCATGGCATTATTCCACGTTAGAGTGGTGGCACTCGCGTACAGCGTTTCATTCGGAATCTGTTTTACAATGGTCCAGTCTGCAAATTGGCTTCCTAATTGCTGATACACATACATTGAATGATCTTGTTCAAAATGCCCTGAAGCGGTCTGTACTGTCCCTTCACCGGAACGTGCTGAATTCAGCTCAGTCGCTGCTTCCTGCCGTAATGCATCCGTTCCGCTGACTTCCGACTTTCCTTCGAAAATGATCTGGTTCTTATTGTCGATGACATAGATCTGTTCCTTTGTCGGATCATACAGTCTGCTGCAGATTTCGGCAATGGTATCCATGTTCAAATCGATGGCAAGCACACCCAATCGTTCTGTCGAAGGTACATCCTTGATCACACGGTGAAGGGTAATCACTGTTCTTGGAGGATCATCCGCTGACGCTGCCTTGAAGCCGTAAGAATGACTAAGGTGAGCCGATTCGACCCAGATATCCGGGCTTTTATCGTTCGATTTTCCATGAAGCGAGTCGGAGTAGGCCTGTTTGCGTTCTTCCCGCTTCGGGAAAGGATTGGCAATTAATGTCGATTGATTGGCAGCAAAAGAGTGCAGATACAGCTGGAATACATCGGGCACAGCCGAACGTATCGTCTGCAGAGTGGTGTATACCTCGGCAACTGCGCGATAGTCGCCGGGGATTTTCGCCAGATTTCGCAGAAAATTCGGATCGTTGTACACAGCAAGCGAAGCTCTTGCCACGTTATCCACGTAATTGTTGAGATTGGTGGACGCCTGAAAGATTAGGCGTTTGTTCTCTGCGACGGCCTGCTCACGCAGGGCGGTCTTAGTCTGGATAAACGTCATGCTGATGGATGCCAGCAGCGGGATCGTCGTGGCGATGAGCATAAAAGCGATTAGCTTGGTGCGAATGCTGTAGTATTTTGACATCGTGACACCCCTTCTGGTTGCAGGTTAAGAGAGGACAATATTTTACACCCAACTGTTCACCAGGGTCGGTGTTTCCCTGTGCGAGAATGGGGTTTAATAGAACAAGAGACCAATTTCATCCATCTATAGAAGGGGAGAACGATATGAAGCATCGCAAATCTTCACAGCTGTTACAGCAGCTTGTGTTCGTGGGTCCCTCCATCGTCTTTTTTATTCTCATTATCGTGGTCCCTTTCCTGCTTGGTATGGTATATTCCTTTACCGACTGGAACGGGGTGTCGGCGAACATTCATTGGGTAGGATTCGATAATTTCAAGCAAATTTTTGCGAATGATCCCAAGTTTCTATCTGCGTTTTGGTTTACGGTGCGCTTCACCGTGGTTGGTGTAATTTTGACCAATGTTATCGGTTTTTTCCTGGCGTATTTCCTGACCAAGCCGCTCAAGACGAGAAACTTTCTGCGCACGATCTTTTTTATGCCTAACGTGATCGGTGGATTGTTGCTCGGCTTTATCTGGCAGTTCATATTTGTGAAAGGGTTTTCAGCAGTAGGCGACGTAACAGGTTGGTCCTTCTTCAACCTCCCTTGGTTAGGAGACGAGCCAACGGCCTTCTGGGGTATCGTCATTGTATTTGTTTGGCAGACCGCAGGGTATCTGATGGTCATCTACATCTCGTCCTTGACCAACGTATCACCTGATCTGCTGGAAGCTGCCGAAATTGATGGTGCCAGCCGCTGGCAGGTACTGCGCAGCATTATTTTCCCGCTCATTATGCCGGGAGTCACAATCTGTCTTTTCCTTGCCATCTCCTGGTCATTCAAAATGTTCGATCTCAATCTGTCGCTGACCAAAGGCGGACCGTTTGGATCAACAGAATCGGTAGCACTGAATATTTACAATGAGGCTTTTGTGAATAATCGGTACGGCATCGGTACAGCCAAAGCACTTGTGTTCTTCGTAATCGTTGCCATTATCACGATGATTCAGGTGCGTGTGACGAAGAGCAAGGAGGTGGAGGCATAGATGGAAACGTCAAAAAATTACCGCTTCAGTACCATTGTAACCGAGATTGTTATGGTGCTCATTGGATTATTGTTCCTGGTTCCGTTTTACTTCCTGTTTGTCAATTCGGTCAAAACATTCGGTGACCTGCTTACCAATTCGGCAGCATGGCCAGAGGTATTCCAATGGGGCAACTATGCGAACGCCTGGGAGAAAATCAAGTTCCCATCAGCGCTGATGAACTCGCTCATCGTCACTGTAGTCAGCAATCTGCTGCTGGTGTTGATCAGCTCCATGGCGGCCTACCGAATGGTACGCAGCGATACACGCTTCAACCGGATTTTGTTCGGCATGTTCATTGCCGCCATGGTGATTCCGTTTCAGTCTATCATGATTCCACTCGTTACCGTAACCAGTAATCTTGGACTGATCGACAGCCTCTTCGGACTCATCATCTGTTATCTCGGTTTTGGCGCACCGATGTCCATCTTCCTGTTCCACGGATTCGTCAAATCGGTTCCGCTCGAAATTGAAGAGGCAGCTCGGGTGGATGGAAGCTCCGCCTACGGCGTGTTCTTCCGGATTGTATTCCCGCTGATGAAGCCGATGTATGTAACTGTCATCATCCTGAATACACTCTGGATCTGGAATGACTATCTGCTGCCATCCCTGATTCTGCAAAGCTCCAATTTGCGTACAATTCCGATTGCGACCTTTGCGCTCTTCGGACAATATACGAAGCAATGGGATCTTGCCCTGCCTGCACTGGTGCTTGGTATCATGCCAATTATCATCTTCTTCCTGCTGATGCAGAAATACATCATTCAGGGGATTACTGCTGGATCCGTTAAAGGGTAAGTGCGAGGGCGGACCGCTCCGTGATCATGTGCGCTTACGGTCGCTGTTGCTCCTCGGTGGCCTGAATGAATTCAGGTAAAGAAGCCACCGAGTATCAAAGGCGAACGCACCGCTCCTCCAGCGCATCATGATCCCTCCGCTCCGACCTCGCACGGAGGTGTGCAAGGGAGTCATGCCCGCTAAGCATGGGCCTGACTCCTGAGGGGAAATTCGGGAACGGTTGTAAATCAATCGCCCCCTGCATCCTGGTGGCTAAAAAATGCAACGAAGCTGTTATACTGAAACTACTATAGGGAGAGTGTATGTATGAAAAGAATGACCAAGTTGACGTTGCTTATGCTGATTGCTTTTTCTGTAATGCTTGCGGGTTGTGGCAACGGAGATAAGAGTGGAAGTCCTGTCAAAACAGACGGCCAAGGTGGCGGAGAGGCTGCTGCAGGAGACAAAACCATTAAAATCTTTCAATTCAAAGTCGAAATTGCGGAAGCGCTTAACCGTCTCAAAGCGGAGTATGAATCCTCTCATCCAGGCATCAAGTTGGACATTCAGACCGTGGGTGGCGGCAGTGACTACGGCGCTGCATTGAAAGCCAAGTTCGCTGCTGGCGAACAACCGGACATCTTCAACGTTGGTGGTTATCGTGAACTGGACACATGGCTCGAATACCTGGAAGATCTGTCAGGTGAAGCATGGGTAAAAGATGTGCTTGATGTTGCCAAAGAGCCAATGACCAAAGACGGCAAACTGTATGGACAGCCGCTGGCATTGGAAGGCTATGGCTTCATTTATAACAAAGATCTCTTCCAAAAAGCAGGCATCACTGAAATTCCAACGACACTGGAACAATTGGATCAGGCTGCACAGAAACTTCAAGCCGCAGGCATTACCCCGTTCTCCAATGGATATCAGGAATGGTGGGTACTCGGCAATCATAACGTAAACGTGGCATTTGCGAATCAGGCAGATCCGGTGAAATTTATTCAAGGTCTTAACGAAGGTACGGAGAAAATCCCTGGCAATCAGGTGTTCACGGACTGGATGAACTTGCTCGACTTGACGCTGAAATACAGCAACAAAAACCCGCTTACAACCGACTACAACACACAGGTAACCCTGTTTGCCACTGGAGAAGCAGCGATGATGCAGCAAGGGAACTGGACACAGGTACAAATTGATGGCATCGATCCTAATCTGAATCTCGGCATTCTGCCGATGCCAATTACGAATGAACCGAACGACAAATTGTTTGTTGGCGTACCGAACTACTGGGTTGTGAACAAGAATTCGCAAGTGAAACCGGAAGCGAAAGAGTTTCTGGAATGGCTCGTGACATCTGACATCGGGAAACAGTATATGACCAAAGAATTCAAGTTTATCCCGGCGTTCAGTTCCATTCAGGCATCTGAAGAGGATCTGGGTGATCTCGCAACCGATATCATGAAGTACAGCCAGGAAAACAAAACATTAAGCTGGAACTTTAACCGTTTCCCTGAAGGCGTTCCACAAGAATTCGGTAGTACGATTCAGGCTTATGTAGCAGGTAAATCGGACAAAAAAGCCCTGCTTGATGCATTGCAGCAAAACTGGGATAGTCTGAAAAAATAATCACTCGGATTAGCTATCCGTATAAGTAAAATAGTGCTGTCTCATCCTTGAATGGTTATCCACATACTAATATCCACAGGCTATTGGAGCCATTCGCAAATGATATGAATAAGTAGTCAACTTAAATAGGTCAACCAGAATTATATTCTGGTTGACCTATTTTTTAGTTTTTGGACTCCGCTAGCGCAGATCGGAAGAATAGCATGAGATAATGCTCCTGAAATGTGGATAACCTCATCATATATAGAGGCTCAATAACCTATTTAACACAGAGTTAATACTATATGTGGATATCCTGTGTGTACAATGTTCTAAATGTGGACAAGTTCGAGAAAATTGGGGCAAAGATCATCTTTTGTTAACTACATAACTTGCGTTTGTGTAATTAGTACTATATAGTTCTATTTATGACAAATCAAAAATCGATCTCGGGTTCTGAGAAATCCAAAAGTTCAAATCCGGTTAATCGGACCAAGGCAGTCGAAGTTGCTGCTCAGTTATTTTTGCGTCAGGGATACAGCTATGTCAGCATGGATGAGGTCGTGCGGGCAAGCGGGGTATCCAAATCGAATATCTATTACCATTTCAAAAACAAGGAGGAATTGCTCCAGGCCGTGGTGCAGTACTGGATTGCCCAGTATGAATCGGAGCTCTACCTGCTGCTCAGTCAGCGTGAACGAGAGGTTACAGAACGGATCTATTCGTTCATGGCGTTACTGTCCGCAGGCATGGAAGGGCGGGATTATAAAGGAAGTTGTCCGTTTATTACATTGTATATGCAGACACCAGCCAGCGCACCCGAAGTGAAAGAAAGTATAGCCCGTTTCTTCCGTGAGCTGCAGCCGATGATGGAAAAGCTGTTGCAGCAAGGGGTGGATCGTGGCGAATTTCGTAAAGGGATTGAGCCTGGACCCGCGGCTGCATTATTTATCGCTGCATTCGAGGGTTCACTTGTACTCGCGGAGACTGCGCGTGATATAGGGATTATTGAACAATCAGCACGTACATTTTGTCAGATGCTTCGGTAAACGAAGCTCTTTTTTTAAATATTACTAGTACTATATAGTACTAAAATAAATAGGGATAAAAGGGAGAGAGATTAGAAATGAGTATACATAATTCATCATTATCAAATGCAGAACGTAAGACTGACCTCAATTCAGCTATGAACAACATGGCGACTGAATCAACGACTATTTTGATGACGGGCAGTACCGGATTTATAGGCAAGGAGGCAGTGAAACAACTTGGAGACAGTGAAGCGCAGTTATTACTGCTTGTACGCTCTGAATCCAAAGCGAGGATGGTTCTGAATGCATATGGAGTAACGGATTTCAGCCGAATAACGTATATTCAGGGGGATTTGTCAGCTCCAGGCCTCGGTCTGACCAAAGCTGATCGTGAGCGTGCTCATCAGGCCAATATCATAATTCATGCAGGTGGGACGATGGATGTCACATTGCCACCGAAGGTGGCAGAACAGATTTTTATGAATGGAGCAAGAGGCATGGCCGAACTGGCCGAAGAAATCCAGCGTACACACGGATTGAGGCACTTTATCCACGTGGTTGGTTTTATGAGTCCCTATGGAAGGAAGGATTCTCCGCCCATATCTTCAACGAATGAAGATGTTGGGGATAAGTCGAGCGGGCAGAAGTCATTGATTAGCAAAGATAGTGCTTATGAACATATGAAATTCGAAGCCGATCGTTATATTCGACAGCATGCAGAACAACATTCGTATGTCTTATCTGTTGTAAACCCGAGTACAATCGTGGGTCCATATCCCACTGGAGCAACCGAACAAACGGGCGGAATTGGCATGATGATACAGGCGATGAGAAGGCGTAGAATGCCGATGATTCCCGGTGGTCTACAGCACTGGCTGCCCCTCGTATCCAATGACGTGGTTGCACAGACCCTTGTTTTCCTGACTCAGGACAGCAATCCATCCGGCGGCACATATCCCCTGTTGTCCAGAAAAGCGGACAGTCCGGATATGAAGGAAATGATTCGGTTACTAGCGGCGGAGTTGGATGTATCTGCACCTCGATGGTCAGTACCCCTGCCCATGATCCATGCAGCGATGAAGGCTGGTGGCACAAAGATTAGCGGAATACCGCCCGAATCAATCGCGTTTATTACCAAACAGGAGTTTGAAGTGCAGCAAACGGAGCGGTTGTTTCAGCGAATGGGACTAAAATTGCCTGAAGTTAGTGAGTTATTACCTTACGTAACAGCTGATTTGGATTATCGTTTCAGCTATCCTGCACAGGAGGATTTGCCTCAGGGTTGGACTCGAACACGTAAGGGAAGTCTTGCGGTGCTGGTCTATGAGGGCAAGGGGGAGCCTTGGGTGATTGTTCATGGTTTGATGAGCAGTGCTGACGATATGATCCCGCTGGGAGATGCGTTATGGAGTATGACGGGAAACCCGATATGGCTTGTCGATCTTGCCGGATTTGGGCGTTCTCCGGTTCATCGGAACAAGGTAAGAGGGACGGCCTTCAAAGGGCAGGTCGAAGGGGTGCGAAGTGTGCTGGATGAGATACAAGGTCCGGTCAAACTGGTAGGACATTCTGTTGGGGCAGCCATAGCCGCGGCGGTGATGCAGGAGAGTGGACGTGAAAATATTCAGCTTGCCATGCTGCAGCCCGTATGGGGAGCCTCGAAAGATGGTATGCAGCGCCTAATATCAAGACTCCCGAGAAGAATGCTGCAAGGACTGTTATCTCGGATGTCTCCACAGCAATTGGCTGGGCAGTTAAAAAGAGCAGAGGCTGCGGGGATCAATCCAACCGTGCTGGAAGGTTATGCGAGGAGATCTTCTTCTGGTATGAAGTCTCCCCGCATCGCAGGAGCGAATGCTGATTTGCTCCACTGGATACAGTCCCATCCAAATGATAAAGTGTCACAGACAAGTGCAGATGCGCAGCGCACAATTATGGTTTGGGGGACAAACGATAAGGGATACTCGCGCCCCGAAAATATCCATTCATCTGTTCAACGTGTGGAACTTCCCTATGGGCATCACTTTCCCCTGTTTCATGGGGAAGAAACAGCTTCGTTGCTTTTGAAATGGCAAATGAAGAGACGGTAAGCGAAGAAATGAAGTGTGCATTCCCTAAATTACAAAATATTCAGGTCGCTCGATAATAAAATGTTAAATTATATTACACATACAGTTAGATAAACGGAATGAAAACGTTATTTTCACTCCCATTTATACTTGTCGCACAATAAAACGATGCTCATTTTGGCAAGGCAGTACATTGTGACCCTCTTCTGAACTGCGATAGACTTGATTTCAAGATCAACAGCTAAGAGGAGGATGTGTACGATGCCACTTCAAAAAACGTTATTGGCACTGGACGCGCTGGACAGCGCTTATGTAAATGGTGAAAGTGTAAAGCAACTATTTGTTCAATATCCACAAGTTTCCGTTGAAGTGCTGACCGTACAAGGTGAAAAGGGAAGTACGGATTTTGTTAAAATCATCATCCCTGGTACAAACGGCAAGTTGTCAGGAGGGCAGGCTCCGACCATGGGGATTGTCGGGCGACTGGGTGGAATTGGCGCCCGTCCAACACGCATCGGACTCGTTTCGGATGCCGATGGCGCCGTCGCTGCTGTTGCAGCAGGACTGAAACTCGCCGATATGCAGACCAAGGGTGATTCGCTCAAAGGTGATGTCATTGTGACTACGCATATCTGTCCGGATGCCCCGACTCTTCCGCATGAACCGGTGGATTTTATGGACTCTCCGGTCGACATTTTGCAGATGAACGAACATGAGGTTCTGCCAGAGATGGAAGCTATTTTGTCCATTGATACTACCAAAGGAAACCGGGTGATTAACCATAAAGGCATCGCCATTTCGCCCACGGTGAAAGAGGGATATATTTTACGGGTGAGCGATGATTTGCTCCGAATTATGGAGATGACCACAGGGCAGCTGCCTGTGACCTTCCCGATTACGACGCAGGATATTACGCCATATGGCAATGACTTATACCATATTAATTCCATTTTACAGCCAGCTGTGGCTACACATGCACCTGTTGTAGGCGTAGCTGTAACAGCACAATCCGCAGTTCCGGGATGCGGCACAGGAGCGAGCCATGAGATTGATATTGCAAGTGCAGTTCGTTTGGTCGTGGAGACAGCCAAGGAATTCACGAATGGCACCTGTTCTTTCTACAATGTGGAGGAATATAACCTGATTACTCGTCTGTATGGATCAATGAAAGTACTTCAGACACCAGGGATCCAGGCAGCTCCGTCTGCATAGTTTAGTCGAGAAGGTCACGGTTGAAGCGGCAGTTAAAAATAATGCTGTGGACATACGTGGCTTCTACAGCCGATCTGATATGTAGGAGGCTATAACATGACCAAGCAGCTAGGCATGATTACGATTGGACAAGCTCCACGAACCGATGTTGCGCATGTCTTAGAAAAGTACCTGGAGGGGCGGGCGGAACTCCTTCAGGTCGGGGTGCTGGACGGACTGTCGGCAACTCAGATCGCTGCGCTGGCCCCGGAACCGGGTGAATATGTGTTGACTTCCCGTCTGCAGGATGGCAGTGCAGCTATCGTATCCCGTGAAAAAATCAGACCGATGCTGAATCAAAAGATTCGTGAATTCGAAGCCATGGGTGTCCCCAATATTCTGCTGCTGTGCACAGGTTCCTTTCCGGGTCTGCGTTCAGCTAAAGTGCACCTCATTGAGCCTGACCGCATTATTCCTCCAGCCGTACAGGTCATGGCCGATGGCCGCCGTCTGGGGCTTATTGGACCTTTGGCAGAGCAAGCGGGACAGCTTGATTTGAAGTTTTCCTCCCTGGTCCAGCCTGCGTTTGCCGCTGCTTCTCCCTATACATCCGGTGAGGATGAGTTTCGGCAGGCGACGGAATCATTAAAGGGGCGTGTTGAACTCATTTTACTGGATTGCATGGGGTATGATGAGCGCCACCGTCAATGGGTTGCCAATGCCAGCGCAGGAATCCCGGTCATTTTGTCGAATGCTCTAATGGGTAAACTAGTAGCGGAAATGGTCTGACACAGGAGGAGACGAACAAATGAACCAGCAACGAATTGACGTCAGTAAAAATGTTTTGGTGGAATGCCTTGGACTTCGCAGTGGTGAGACACTGGCTGTCGTAGCGGATGATGCCAAGAGAGAACTGGCCGAATCCATATATGAGGCAGGCAAGGCATTGGGAGCAGATGCGGTGCTTATGGTGATGAAGGAACGGAGCAAATCCGGTGAAGAGCCGCCTGCGCCGATTGCCGAAGCGATGAAGCGTGCAGATGTCGCGGTATGCGTAACCCGTTATTCACTAACCCATACGCAAGCGCGTAAACAGGCGGCAGCTGCGGGAACTAGGGTAGCTACGATGCCGGGCATGACGGATGATATGTTCATGAACGGTGCCATTACCGCAGAATATCCCAAAGTGAAGGCTTTGACAGATAAGGTCACTGCCATGCTGAGTGCAGGGAGAAATGTCCGTATCGAGAAAGATGGACACCAGCTGTCATTCTCCATTCAGGGACGTAACGGCGTGCCAAGCACAGGTATGTACCTCAATCCAGGTGAGTCCGGCAATTTGCCTTCCGGTGAAGCTTACATCGCCCCCGTTGAAGGTATTGGAGAAGGTGAAATCCTGGTGGATGGCTCAATTGCAGGAATAGGTGCGATCGGTGAACCTGTTCTATTGACGGTTAGAGAGGGCCGCCTTGTTACGGCAACTGGCGCTGAAGGAGACAAGCTGTTATCCATGCTGGGAGAAGGTGATGGTCGAATTCTTGGCGAGTTCGGCATTGGCACCAATGACAAGGCTCGAATTACAGGTGTTGTCTTGGAGGACGAGAAAGTCTACGGTACGATTCATGTTGCTTTTGGAAGTAACAATACCTTCGGTGGCACAGTCGCAGCAGGTGTTCACATTGATGCCGTTGTGCAGAAGCCGGATGTGTACATTGATGATGTGTTGATTATGCGTCAGGGAGAGCTGCTCGATCAATAATAGAGCAGAATATTCAAGGGATAACCTTGTGGATCAAAAAAAGGGAATGAGAGCGTATGCACAATATATCCACAGTGGGGACCAATGCGTAAATTACGCGGTAGATTTAGCGACAAATACACAACATATTCACAATATATAAAGAGATATCCACATAATTGGGGGTAACTATCAACAGTTTGTGGGTAACATATACACAAGATATCCACAGCCTGGGGAGGAATGCCGATGTTGGGTCTTATCAGAGTGATTACACTTCATCATGAAGAAGATATCCACAGACACGGGGCATTGATTGAAGGACGTTATGGCATTCAGGTTCGGAGTCGCTGCATTCCCGATCAACCGCTGGGGGTATATGATCAGTCCACAGAGCTTGAATCGATTCCCAAAATTGTGGATCTGGCACGAAAACTGGAACAGGAAGGCTGTACCTCTATCGGTATCAGTTGTGCAGCCGATCCGGCTCTTGCAGACATGCGTGCCGCTGTTCACATCCCCGTCTATGGTGCTGGCTCATGTGCTGCACATCTTGCGCTCACATCAGCGGCGCGTGTTGGTGTATTGACCATCCTGGAGGAAGTGCCCTTGCTGATCCGAGGAATACTAGGTGATGCTTATATCGGGATGGAGCGTCCTGAAGGTGTGGTAACCACGCTGGATCTCAACACGTCTCAGGGGCGAATCGCGGCTATGGAAGCGGCCAGAAGACTCAAGGCGAAGGGCGCCGAGTCCATCGTTCTTGCGTGTACTGGTTTTGCAACGATGGGTTTCGCCGTGGAAGTGGAAAAAGAACTGCATATCCGGGCGCTTGACCCGATCTATTCATTGGGAGCAGCCGTGTCTGCGTTGAATATCTGATCTATGGAATGCCGAGTGTGGGTATTGAATGATTTTATATTTGGGTTGATTTGATTTTGACGCCGATGCAGTGTGGATAACTGCATCGGCGTTATTTGTGTTGGATAAGGTTATCGGGGCTCTTGGAATAGCATGGCGCAGGTGTGCTAGGATCATGGGCATAATTTTTTCTGTTTTCTGATGTGAAGCGATAAAGTAATGAATTTATTTTCCATGCCATAAACTTCTACTAACAACGTATTATTATTGCTGTAATTTATAGAATCAATATATATCATACGTATATCACAGAAATTCCCGTTTTTTTTGATTAGATAGTCTGGTAAACTATCCAAAAAAATTAGATACAGTATGCAAAAATGATTTGCAAATCTGGCTCAGGGTGGTCGATAGGCTTGAAAACGACAGGTATAACACTAAAAGAACTGTTGAATATTCCTATACTCAGCAAGGCCAAAGTCATTAGTGGGCACCAAGGATTGAATCGGGTTGTACGGTTCGTGGATATTATGGAGGTGCCGGATCTGCAAGGATGGTTGCGAGAAGGCATGCTTATGCTGACGACAGCCTATTCGATTCGAGATAATCCCGGCTTGCTCGGAGAACTAATCTATACGCTTAATGAAGCAGGGGCGGCTGCGCTAGCCATCAAGCCTGCGCGTTTTCTCAAAGAAATCCCGAAAGAAGCCGTTGCAGCCAGTAATGACTGTGGTCTGCCGATCATTGAAATTCCTCCGGAGATACCCTACATGGATATTACGCAACCTGTTATGGAATTGGTACTGGATCGACAGGCCGCACTTCTCCGCAGGTCAGAGGAAGTATATCGGACACTGATGACAATGGTACTTGAAAACAGCGGAATTCAGGCGGTGGGGGACAATGTCGCCGAGCTGCTTCAGGCACCTGTGGGTGTTATCGACAATGCTGGTCAGATGATTGTGTCTTCACCGCCGGATTATGACTGGAAAGAAGCGGTGGACCCACTCGTATGGGAGATAAATCTGGATCGGCGGAAGGTTGCCCGACTGCTGGTGGACAAGGACTCCCTGGATGAAATGGAACAAGTCGGCATTGAGCAAGCCAGATTAGTATTATCCCTGGAATTGATGAGAAACAAGGTGGCGGAAGATACCGAATTACGTCTTCGAGGCAATTTCATTGACGAACTGCTGACACCGCCTCTGCTGTTGCCACATGAAGCCGAATCAAGAGGCCGCAAGCTTGGCATGAATCCGGAGCATTTATGGGAAGTAGCTGTGATGGAAGGGGAGACTGCTCCGGATGAAGACCTATTGACCGAATTGCTTGGTCAGGAGGCCAGAAAACGGAGGGTAGCGCCTCATATTGAGTTTCGGACCAACAGGGCAGTGCTCTTCTTGCCAACACCGGAGTCCCGGGATACGACATGGAAGGATGACGTTCAATCCTGGTCTGATACGATTGGGCTATGGCTCGAAGATCCGGCTAACAAGCTTGGACAATTCAGGACAGGCGTAGGCACCCAGGTTCCACTTTGGAATATGCATCAAAGCTATGGCGAGGCCAGAAATGCACTGCTGGTATCCTCCCGCTTGTCGGGTGGGCGTACAACCCGGTTTGAGGATGTGGAGGTATATCATTTGTTGAGCGAAACGGCGAATGAACCAGGTTTTGCGGCATTGTTTGAGCGGAAACTGGGGAAATTGCGTGCTTATGATGATGAACACAGTGGGGATTTGCTGCGGACGTTTTTTTATTATCTGGAGAGCCGGGGCAGCTTGATCGAGACAGCAAATCGCCTCTATATTCACCGGAATTCCGTGAAATACCGACTGGAGCGAATACGGGATATTACGGGCTTCGACCTGAATCATCCGCGTGAACAATTTGTCTGTCATCTGTGTCTTGTGTACTACTACATGAAGCAGGATAAACAAGAGGTGTAGGTCCTGCCAATCGGATACTCTCTTCTACAGCAAAATCAACAAAGGATGATATGGTAGATATAGGTCGAAAAATAGCGAACTATGTCTTAGGGTGTAATTTAACATGACATAAATAGGAGACATTAGTGCACAATCGACAAACGGTTGTGCTTTTTTTTAGCTAAAAGGGACGTAGTTCGACGCTCGGATTCTAGGTAAAATAAGCACAATTACAAAGAAGAGACGGATAATCAGACAAGTTTTCAAGACTGGGCCGTCCACAGAGAACCGTAAAACAGCAAGTGAGACATCAGAGTTAAAGGGGTTGATTGATTGTTTGCTTACACGCTCCGAAGGCTGCTGCAGATGATTCCGGCGCTGATCGGCATTGTGGTGATTACCTTCATCCTGTCCCGTGTTCTTCCGGGAGATCCCGCCATTGTCATGGCTGGCGAACAGGCCACGGATGATGTCATTGCCAAAATCCGAATGGACATGGGATTGGACAAGCCATTATTTGTACAGTTTTTTAGTTACGTGGGACAGTTGCTTCAAGGGAATCTGGGATTCGCCTACCATACCGGTCATACGGTACTGAGTGATTTCGCTACCCGCTTTCCGGCAACCATTGAGCTGACATTAGCCAGTGTGATTATAGCCATCTGTGTTGCGATTCCGGTAGGCATTATCGCTGCAACCCGAAAAGAGTCCTTTATCGACCACATCTCCAGGGTGTTCTCACTGATTGGAGCATGTGTACCAATTTTCTGGCTGGGACTGCTGTTTATTTACATCTTCTATTCCATCCTCGGCTGGGCTCCAGCTCCAATGGGACGCATCAGCGGAGACCTCAACCCACCGACGCATATCACCGGATTGTACGTGGTAGACAGTCTTATGACCGGAGATATGGTTGCACTCAAAAGCAGTCTTGCTCATTTGCTGCTTCCGGCCATATGCCTGAGCACAGGGACAATGGCGATTGTGGCGCGTATGACCAGGTCCAGCATGCTGGAAGTCATCGGACAGGATTATGTACGTACCGCACGAGCCAAGGGCTTGAGCGAAACCGCGGTCGTTGGCAAACACTCCCTGATCAATGCCTTGATTCCCACGTTGACCGTTCTTGGCCTGCAGTTTGGCGGATTACTCGGTGGTGCGGTTATCACGGAAACTATCTTTTCCTGGCCCGGTGTCGGCGGTTATGTTACAGATTCGATTCTGGCTGCCGACTATGCACCAATTCAGGCATTCACACTGGTAAGTGCCATTCTGTTCAGCTTTATAAATCTGGCGGTGGATCTGGTCTATGGATTGATTGATCCACGAATCCGTTATGAATAGGGTCGCCGCGAAAGGAGGAGTACCGCTGTGAGTACTGCCGCACCGACTTCCATGGGAACCAAACCTGCACCAGCGGTTGTTCCCAAACCCAAAACCTTTCTGAGATTGTTGCTCCGCAATCGGCTCGCTGCTATTGGTCTAGCCTTTATAGTCATGTGGACTGTCATCGCAGCTATTGCCCCCTGGATTGCCCCTTATGATCCGTACGTGACGAATACGGCTGTGAAGCTGGAATCCCCATCAGGTGGTCACTGGTTTGGTACGGATAACTATGGTCGTGACATTCTGAGTCGTGTTCTGTATGGCGCCAGAATCAGCATCTGGACAGGCTTGATTGCCGTCAGCATCTCGTTTGTCATCGGGGTTCCGCTAGGCGGAATTGCTGCTTACTACGGCGGACGTACTGGCAATATCATCATGCGGGTGATGGATGTGTTGCTTGCATTTCCCTCGCTGGTACTCTCCATGGCAATTGCGGCTTCCATCGGCAACGGACTGACGAGTGCCATGATTGCTGTAGGGATTGTAGGTATTCCCGAATTTGCCAGATTGATGTATGGGCAGACCGTATCCCTGCGCGAAAAGGAGTACGTTGAGGCCAGCAGAGCCATTGGTGTCAGAGACAGAGTGATTCTGTTTCGCCATATTTTGCCGAATGCTTTGGCACCGCTGTTGGTACAAGCCACGCTTGGTATGGGCTTTGCCATCCTGACGGCATCCAGTTTGAGCTTTCTCGGTCTTGGCGTCAAACCGCCTACAGCCGAATGGGGGGCCATGATCTCTGAAGGTCGGGAGTATATTATTTCTGGACAATGGTGGCTCGTGACATTCCCTGGACTGGCTATAGCCACATCCATTCTTGGCTTTAACCTGCTCGGAGATGGTTTCCGTGATGTACTGGACCCAAGGTTGCGTTCGGGAAAATAGGGGTTAGTGTCATCGGTCCCTATAGAACCGATTCATAGATAGCTGGATGGTGGAACCAACCTGCGGGGAATGCCTGAAATAAAGGCAGGCAAGGTTCCATCACCGGCAGTAGGCAGATTGAATGCTGCTGTGGTTGGTATCAGGAAATGGGTAATTTGCTTTCCAAGGTACTGGTCCACGCATTTACTTTGTCTAATAAAAGCTGCAACGTTTTACAGTATCACATCATAAGACTGGTACAAAAAGGGGAGGAAACTAAACATGAAAAAGCTCAAATGGTTTTCTGCAATGATTGCTCTTACCGTTGTTCTTGGTGGCTGTGCCAGTAATGCCAACCAGCAACCTGCGGCATCCGGCTCAGGAGAGGAAACAAAACCCGCGCCAACACTGACGGTTGCTTACTCTGAAGGTGGAACCACGATGGACCCGGCGGAGGCGAATGACCTGACCTCGGACACATTGGTACTGGCAACCTATGACCAGTTGGTAACCTATGGTGTCAAAACGGTGGATGGTGCTGATGTAGCCAACACGGAGGATATTCAGCCTATGCTCGCCGAGAGCTGGGAAGTGTCTGATGACAATACAATGTATACATTCAAAATCAAAAGCGGTCTGAAATTCCAAAGTGGAAATCCGGTCAATGCGGATGCGGTTGTGTACTCTTTTGACCGTGTATCCAAGTCCAGCTCCGGCAGCTTTCTATACGGAATGGCCGACATCAAGAGCGTGACCGCCAAGGACGACTCCACCGTCGAGATCGTACTGAATAAAGCAAACCACATGTTCACCCAGATCATTGCCATGTATACCTTCTCCATTGTGGACCAGAAGTTGGTCGAGGAAAAAGGTGATGATTATTTGAAAACAAATGCTGCCGGATCAGGCCCGTTCACGCTTGAAAAATGGGACCCGGCCAGTGAAGCGGTCTTCCAGGCCAACAACGACTACTGGCAGGGAGCACCGAAACTTAGCAAAGTCACGCTGAAATTCACGAAGGAAGCCTCCAACCGTGTTCTGCTGCTGAACAAGAGTGACGTGGACATGGCAATCGAGATTCCTCCAAAAGATGTTGCAGCTTTGCAGGAGAACAGTAATTTGGCCATCAAGTCGAATGCGAGTAACCGCATTTTGTTCTTCGCGATGAACAACAATGTCAAACCGTTTGATAATGAAAAAGTGCGTCAAGCCATCAACTATGCGATCCCTTATGACCAATTGATCAACGATGTCATGTATGGTCAGGCCAAAGAGATGAAGAGTGCTGTAGCGAGCAACACACCGGGCTTTACGGATGCAGGCTATGTGTACGAGTACAATCTGGACAAAGCCAAGGAATTGTTGAAAGAAGCAGGTTATGCAGAAGGGTTCAGCTTTAACTTTACACTCGGTTCCGGATTTGACGATTGGGAGTATGATGCGGTTCTGATTCAAGCAGAACTGGCCAAGATCGGTGTCAAAATGAACATTAACAAAGTTGCTCGTGCGCAGTTCCTGGAACAACAAAAAGACGGGAATTTAGTCTCTTACATTTCCAAATGGACTTCTTTTGTTAACGATCCTGGATACCATTTGGGCTTCCTGCTCTACGGTGAAGGCTCTTCCAACTACATTCATTACAATAATGCGGAAGTTAACAAACTGTGGGAAGAAGCAGGCGCCGAACCGGATCAGGCGAAACGCAACGAGCTATACATGAAGGCACAGGAGATTATTACGACAGAAGCGCCATGGGCGTATCTATATGAATACAACCGGGTTGTCGGCATGAATAACAAGGTCAGCGGATACGTGTATTACCCGGATGAGGTTCTGCGTTTCTACCCACTTAGCAAAGAGCAGTAAACGAACGGACGATTTGGGGGACAGGCAGTCATGCCTGTCTTCTGACGATTCGTACTGATCATAATGCAGCCATTATTGAAAGGAGCCTGAACGGGATGGATTGGAAAAGGAAGGTACTTGATGCAATCGAGGAAGGTCAGGATGAATTACTGGAGCTCTGTTCACAACTGATTCGTTTTCCGACGGAGAACCCTCCAGGGGATTCGCGTGAGATTAGTGCTTTTATTATCGAATATTTGCATCAGGCCGGAATTGACACCAAAGTACATGCGGCAACCGAAACGATGTTTAACCTGATCTCGACGTTGAACGGAGAAGGGGCAGACAAGTCAGACAAACATCTGATTTTCTGTGGTCATACGGATGTTGTGCCAGCCGGGGATCTTTCTCGTTGGGATTTTGATCCGTTCTGCGGTGAAATCAAGGACGGATATATGCTTGGACGCGGGGCATCCGACATGAAAGGTGGGCTTGCCGGCTTAATCTTTGCGACGGTTATTCTGGCAAAGTTGAATGTGCCTTTGCGCGGAGATCTGTCGCTAATGATTGTTCCGGATGAAGAAACAGGCGGTGACCTGGGGGTACCATGGGTTCTGGAGCGTGGACTTGCAACCGGAACTGCCGCGGTAATTGCAGAGCCATCCAGCCCGCAGCATCCAACCATTGGACAAAAGGGGAGCTGCTGGTTTGAGTTTACGGTGGAAGGTACACCGGGTCATGGCAGTCTTCAACCCATTGTAGGCGATAATGCGATTGTGAAGGCAGCCAAAGGCATTGAAGCATTGCAGCGTCTATGGGACATCAAGCCAGACATCCCTGAAGAGGTGAAGGATATTATCCGCATCTCGCAGGAATATGCGCGTGATCGGGAGAAGGCAGGTCTGGCCTATCAGGTGTTCGACCATGTAACGGTGAATATCGGTTCAATTCAGGGTGGAACCAAGGTGAATGTGGTAGCGGATCGCTGCACAGTTCAGGTGGACTCCCGCGTTCCATTTGGTGTGGATTACCGCGATGTATTGGACCGTGCTCGCTCGCTTCTGCTTGAAGCAGGAATAGAATCGGAGCTGAAGCCGTTTGGCTTCCAGGGCAACGCCAACTGGACTCCAGCACATGAGCCAATCGTGAGCCAATTGGTGGAGAGCATCAGTGAAGTGAGCGGCGAAGAGGCGTACGGTGTGCTGCAATGGGCATCCAGCGATGCACGCCACTTCCGTAATCATCAGATTCCGGTATTGCAATATGGTCCGGCAGAGCTGTCCACGATTCATAATTTTAATGAAAAAGCACCCGTATGGCAGATTATCCAGTGCGCCAAAGTGTACGCGCTGAGCGCGCTTAAATATTTGGGCGTGGAAGGTATGGAAGATGAGACGTCATTGAAGAATTCGAATGGTGCGGCTTCCGAAGAAGCCACGACGTCCAAACGTTAATTTTTTTTAGAAGGAGCAAGGCTCAGAACGTAATGGCATGGGAGGGGAACAACATAACTGAACTGCTCGAAGTTTCGGATTTGCGGACAGAGTTCATTACGGATGCAGGTGTGATACGCGCCGTGGACGGGATCAGTCTTTCCATACGGCAGGGTGAAACGCTGGGTATTGTCGGAGAATCGGGATGCGGGAAAAGTATTACATCGTTATCGATCATGCAGCTGCTCCCCAAAAAGATCGGCCGCGTGGCGTCAGGGGAAGTCCGTTTCCAGGGGAAAGACATGCTTAAGCTGTCCGGGCGTGAAATTCGCCGAATTCGGGGTAACCGAATGGCCATGATTTTTCAGGAGCCGATGACCTCACTCAATCCGGTATTCAAAATCGGCAAACAAATCTCGGAAGCGGCACGATACCATCTGAAGCTGGGCAAAAAAGAGGCTTGGACACGGTCGGTTGATATGCTTCGCAAAGTTGGTATTCCCCGTCCTGACAAAATTGCAGAACAATACCCGCACCAGCTCTCAGGTGGCATGCGCCAACGGGTGATGATCGCCATGGCGATGGTATGCAGCCCGCAGCTGCTCATCGCAGATGAACCAACAACAGCCCTAGATGTGACCATCCAGGCACAGATTCTGGACTTGATGCGTGACCTCCAGCGGACGGAAAATATGGCAATCATGATGATCACTCATGATCTCGGTGTTGTAGCTGAGATGTGTGATCGCGTCATGGTGATGTATGCCGGGCAAGTGGTGGAAGAGACGGATGTCAAAACCCTTTTTGCCGATCCCAAGCATCCATATACTCGCGGTCTCTTGGCTTCGCTGCCGCAGCTTGCGGGGGATCAGGATCGTCTTCAATCCATTCCAGGTCAGGTACCGAATCCCGCCCATATGCCGTCCGGCTGTCGCTTTGCTCCTCGTTGTCCGGTGAAGGAAGCACGGTGCGAGACAATACAACCTGAATTACTGGAGACAGCACCAAGTCATAGCTGTCGCTGTCTGCTGCAACAGGAGGGGATTATATGAGTGCGATATTGGAAGTCAGAAACCTCAAGAAGCATTACCCTATCCGCAAGGGCCTGTTCTCCAAACAGGTCGGTGCCGTCAAAGCCGTCGATGGTGTAACGCTGTCTGTGGAGCGCGGGGAAACACTCGCCGTGGTTGGAGAGTCCGGTTGCGGAAAATCCACCACGGGGCGTGCCATCCTGCGTCTGATTGAGCCGACGGATGGCGAGGTGTTTTTCGAAGGAAAGGATGTACGGAAGCTTCCGCCAGAAGAGCTGCGCCGTTTCCGTACGGATATGCAGATGGTGTTCCAGGACCCATACGCTTCACTGGATCCGCGCTGGACGGTACAGCGCACACTGGAGGAGCCGCTGCTCACCCACCATAATCTGAAAAAAAACGAGTTGAAAAGCCGAATCGAAGAACTGATGGAAGTGGTTGGATTATCCCCCTATCAGGCACATCGCTTTCCGCACGAGTTCTCGGGTGGACAACGGCAACGGATCGGGATTGCCCGTGCTCTCGCTTTGAATCCCAAGTTCATTGTGTGTGACGAGCCCGTGTCAGCGCTGGATGTGTCGATTCAGGCACAGGTGCTGAATCTGATGCAGGATCTACAGGAACAATTCGGACTGACGTATATGTTCATCTCTCATGACCTGTCCGTTGTTAAGTTCATCAGTGATCGTGTGGCTGTCATGTATCTGGGCAAAGTGGTCGAGCTTGCCCCCACCTCCGAACTGTTCACCGAGGCGCTGCATCCATATACCAAAGCATTGATGTCCGCTGTTCCGGTTCCTGATCCGAATGTACAAAAGGAACGGATCGTCCTGGGTGGCGATGTGCCCAATCCGGAAAATCCACCGTCCGGCTGCACGTTTCATACTCGTTGTCCGTATGTGAAGGACGAATGCCGCTCCGTTATTCCGGAGCTGCGGGAGATTTCACCAGGACGTCAGGTGGCATGTCATTTGTATTAGAGTGATTATTTGAACTGAAAAATACGATCAGAAAATGCAAACAAACTCCAGTTTACTTGGGTTCTGTTTGCGTTTTCTTTTTTTATCTTCTCTTCTGCCATTATTTCTGACGATAGCATCTACATATTAAGAAATGGGTAAAAATTTTTCTCCCTTCAACCGATATAAACACAGAGAATGCAACATGAAATGTAATTATTCATGATCAAGATGACTATAAAAAGCTTCTATTGAAACTGAAGACAAGAAGGGTATGAAAACATCTATGGATGAGGAAGTTCAAATTCAATACATTAATTTCTCGGTCGGAAATCAGATTTGTGCGCTTCGTATTGATGAAGTTCATGAAATTATCAAAATGCTCCCGGTAACCACCGTTCCTTTTGGCAGTCCTGAGATTAAGGGTTTCACGCCCTTGTACGGCAAAGTGGTCTCTGTTGTAAGTGTACGCGTCCTGCTCGGCTTGCCTGACGAGGAGACTACACCTTCCACGCGTATCATTGTTGTGCCGTACCACGACGATTATGTACCGCTCGTCGTCGATTCCGTGGATTCCGTGGTGATGTATGATCGGTTTGAAGAGCCTACAGAAGAATATCGTCGTTACACAACGGGAATATTCAAGGAAATCGCACACAATGACGATCATGAAGCCGGCATTCTTAATTTGGATGTATTGCTCGGTAATTTAACCAAATCGCAGTAAACGTACTCTGAAATGTTATATACAAAGCACATAACCGCTTGATTATAATAATGCTCCTTACCCCTTTGTGGGGATGAGGGGCATTTTTTAGTGTGATCACCTTATCCTTAATCAATGACGCGGTGTGTTTCACCTTTTAACAGGCATACATAATATAGTATGAAGTGGTTTGAAGATGGTTTTTTGAAGTAATGTAGCACTTTTTATCCGTAAAAGTTTTTAAATCCGAGCATTTTCGTATATGATGGAGAGTAACAATGCGAAGGGATGACGGGAGACTGTAATGATGCAATCGCTGTATGGAGTATGGCTTGGTGACGTATTTTTTTGTTTTTCCGGTGAAACATCGGAACCACGTGTGGATGCGTGGAGCCATGTGGTACGGAAGCTGAATTTTGGCGACGGGGGTCGTCTGTTTCAGCCTGCCGCTCTGCGTCTTGCGGAGCTTCGTTGGCCCAATCCGATGCGTAATGCCGCGGAAGCGAAGGGTACGAAGCGACGTCAATTGCTCGGACGGACGTTGGAAGGGCTCGCAATCTCGCCCAAAGATACATTCAAGCTGCTGCTCCATTGGGACGACAGTATATTGAATGCGGCAGGAATTCAGGCCGGAGAAGAGATTCGCTACTGGGTAAAAGCAGCACAGTTTACACAGGAACTGCTGCTGCGCGGAGAATTTGCTCCGTCCGCTGAGTTTGCGGCCAAGACGGGGGCGCGTCGTCGCACCGGACAAGAAACGCTGACAGGTGTATGGCGTCCACGTCTGTTGCAGGAAGCGGATGTAGAACGATTCCGGGAGTTGGCGGAATCTATGCCGCCGATCGGATTGTCTGCTCCCGGAGCATACGCATCTTCTGAACCGGAATCACGGGAGGAAGCGGGAGCGGCCGTATTATTTTCATTTATGAGCGGGATGATTCATGCGGTTGTCACGGGTGAGATGGAAAGCATGGACAGTGAGCTGTCTCGTTACCGCACGCCATTCCGGCGTGGGTCCTCTCCGGTAGCAGAGCTGTGGTGGAATAGTCTGATCTCGATGTTCCGCCCGGTGACGGTGCAGGGACCTACGGAGGAAATGGCAGAACTCATTGGAACGCTGCAAGAAGCTGGCGGTACAGCGAAACCCGTGGTAGGCAGTGAAGAAACGGCTCCCACGGAAGGTGAGCTGAAGCTGGTACTGCGGCTGGAACCGCCCCTTGGTGATCATGAATCATTGTGGGGGATTACCTTCTGGGCAGACAGTGTGCAGGAATCTGGCCTGAGATTGCCTGCACGTACGATCTGGGCACATCCGGAACGAGATCTGGACCGAGGGAAAGTACGTTATATTTCAGCTGCAGAACAGCTCCTGATGGCGCTGGGGCATGCATCAGAACTGGCACCGGAGCTGGAAACGGCGCTTCTTCATGCACGACCGGAAGGAATGAAGCTGGAACAGCAAGCCTTTTTTGAATTTTTGACCTATGCTGTGCCTCGTCTGCAGAAGGCGGGAGTAACGGTGTTAATGCCTTCCCGCTGGAGCCGTGCAGGGAAACGCCGCGCTGGACTGCGTCTGCAAATGCTCAATCGGGGAATAGAAAGACCGGTTGGGGCTCCGTCTGCACTGGGTATGGAGCAGCTGGTTGCCTTTAAGGCAGAACCGATGCTGGACGGCAAACCGGTTACGGCGGAGGAGCTGGCTGCCCTTGCAGAAGCAACGGTACCTTATGTGATGTTCCGCGGCGAATGGATTGAAGTGGATACAAAAGAGATTCGTCAGGTTCTGCGTTATATGAAAAAAGAAGAAGAACAATATATGCCACTCTCCGAATGGCTGCATCTGGCAGCGGAAGAAGGCGAAGATACGGCATGGAAGGGGCTTTCCGTCTTTGGTGCGGAATCCGAGGGGCTGCTATCCTTTTTGCTCGACGGACAGGTGCTCCGCAGTATTGAGCCTCGGCAGGTTCCGGCAGAGCTGCATGGCGAGTTGAGACCCTATCAAGAGCGCGGGTACCAATGGTTATCCGCCATGCGTGAGCTTGGGTTCGGAGTATGTCTTGCCGATGATATGGGACTGGGGAAAACGATTCAGGTTATTACCTGCCTGCTGGACTTGAAACATGAGGAACAGCAAGCTGCGGCGGAGGAAGCACGTGAGCACGAAGCGTTTATGGGGATGAAAGAAGAATCCGCGAACGGTGAACAGCCGCACGTGCATGATGCGCATCTGCCTGCACTTATTGTGTGCCCTACCTCGTTACTTGGGAACTGGCAGCGTGAGCTTAAGCGGTTTGCCCCGAATCTGTCGTTATATATTCACCATGGCGGACAACGGTTGCACGGCAATGCCTTCCAGGCAGAAGCGCAGTCCCATGATATTGTGCTGACTACCTATCATCTGGCTGGCCGGGATGGCCCGGATCTGGCTTCGTTGCACTGGTCTACCGTTGTGCTGGATGAGGCGCAATATATTAAAAATTACCGTACAAAGCAAGCGCAAAGCGTCATGCGTCTGTCTACGCCGCATCGCATTGCGATGACGGGTACGCCAGTGGAGAATCGACTAAGCGAACTGTGGTCCATTTTCCAATTCCTCAATCCGGGGTATCTGGGTACGGCTTCTTCATTCCGCCAGCGCTATACCGGACTGGGCCCATCCGAAGAAAATGCAGCTTCTTTGCGTGAACTTCATCGGCTTGTATCGCCCTTTATGCTGCGTAGGCTGAAAAGTGATCCGGATATCCGCAAAGATCTACCGGAGAAGCTGGAACTGAAATCCTATTGTTCCCTGACACCAGAGCAGACCGTTCTGTATCAGCGGGTGGTGGATGATCTAATGGGCGGATTGGATGGACGAAATGGTATCGCCCGTAAGGGAATTGTGTTGTCATCACTGACTAAGCTGAAGCAAATCTGTGATCATCCGGTGCTGGCGGACAGCAGCCGGAAGGAACATGGTAAGGCTGAGGCATCCGGCAAAATGGAACGTTTGCTGGAATTGGTGGATGCGATCCGTGACAACGGGGAGTCGGCGCTGATTTTCACTCAGTATGTGGCAATGGGAGAACTGCTCGTATCCCGGCTTACACAACGGTATGAGGAAGAACCGTATTTCCTGCATGGCGGTGTTTCGAAGTCGCAAAGGGATGATATGGTGGAAACTTTCCAAAAAGGGGAGGGCCCATCCTTGTTTGTCCTGTCTCTTCGTGCCGGGGGTGTAGGCCTGAATCTAACGCGTGCCAGTCATGTCGTTCACTACGATCGCTGGTGGAATCCTGCGGTGGAGAATCAGGCGACAGACCGGGTATTCCGAATTGGGCAGAATCGAAACGTACAGGTGCATAAGCTGATCTGTCAGGGTACCCTGGAGGAACGGATTGATGAGCTGATTGAGAGTAAAAAGGCACTTTCTGAGCAAGTGGTCGGTTCTGGTGAGAACTGGTTGACCGAGATGTCGGATGATGAACTGCGCGGTCTGATCTCGCTTCAGGGCGAGACATGGCTGTAAGTTGCGAGATAATTAGTACATGCAAAATATAGTGACAGGAAGGGGGATTGTTGTGAGCGAAAAATGGAATGTGGAGCTGCATATGTCCCCCGGTGGATGGACAGCAGAAGTAAGTGCGGCGTCTGATGCAGGCAAAGAGGTATTAGCCGCCGCAGGCAAGACTGAATCAGCCGAAGGCTTGTTCACGGTAACAGGCACGCTGCAGCAGTTCAGTGAAGCTGAACGCGAGGCTGTGCTGGCACAGCTGCGCAAGCGTCCACTGGCGCTGTACGCGCTGCTG
>NZ_LGRP01000116.1:0-243 GCF_001636635.1 Paenibacillus sp. O199 | reverse complement strand
TATATCGCTCTTTTTCAGGAATATCCTCATTTCCTAACAAATCCACCTGCGTTAAAGCATCCTTGTGCTCAAGTTCCGCAATGAATAGAGCATAGAAATCACCAGTTGTGGGATAGGTAAATAATGCATACCCTTTCGGAGAGATCAATTTATTGACTACTTTGATCTTTTCAGGAAGATACTTATAGTCGAACTCTCCCAACTCTTCTAGCTCATCTGGGGTTCCCAGTTCAATGTCGTGAT
>NZ_LGRP01000078.1:0-5309 GCF_001636635.1 Paenibacillus sp. O199 | reverse complement strand
CTGGGTGTGTGAGCTGCGCCGGTGGGCGCTATAGAGATGCGCGGATCTCTTCCGGATCGGAGAGAGCGGCCGCGCTTCTGGCGCTTGGGCTTAAGCTGGGGGGATGAAAAATGGCTGTAGGAATTTAGGTTGAATTCTTTTTTGCCTTTTTTCGAATGATTCTCTTACTGGTAGTTCATTAATTTTTTTTAATTCATGCAATCTACGATGCTCTGCAAGGTCATCCATAACATCAATAAGCTGTAACCGCAATTCATCAAAGATTGACATGTCATAACTTCCAAGAATCTCAAACCCTTCACCATAGCAATATAAATCTTCTATTAGGATTTGTTTCCTTTCTTCAGATAAGTTGTTATAAATACTTGGCTTAATCCACCATTCATCGTTCATTACCATGAATCTTTCAATTAGATTTAGTATATAAATGTCATCATTTATGATAGCAGCTAGATAGTCTGAATGCTGAGTGTGAAGCTCTTTGTCCGTTATGATAATTAAATCTGTCGTATGTTCAGCTGGCATACAATTCAAAATGATATTATGATCAACACCTTCGCTATTATTCCTAAACCTAAAACTAACTTTCCCATTAACAGCTACGGGAACTTGAAAACCTAGTTTCTTATACATTACATATACAGGAAAATCAGGATGGGTGAAATCTGTCAAAATATACGTATATTTTTTATCGTCCATAATGTCTAATATTTTTTTGACCTCAAGCCTTTGCTTATCAAGTTTTTCAATCCTTGTATTAGTTTGTTCAACAGCATTTGAATAACCTAAATCCAATTCAACATGTGTATCTTCATCTTTCTCTTTATCAAGTTTCTCCTTAAATTTGGGACGGATAACCTCAATGACCTTTTCCCTAAAAACGTGATAACTCAAAGATCTAAATACTTGACGAAATATATCTTTATCAGATTTAATTCCTGATTTGTCTAGCCGAGCAAACATTTCATCGTGAAGCTTACAGAATCCCTTAAAAGTTGACGCATGGGGTATACCACAATCTTCAATTAACATAGACTTATTTGGATATGCTTTTCGTGATTTAGGTGCAAGTAAGTTACGTATTTCCCCTTGTTCATTGAGGGTTTCAAGCGACTGTTTTTCGGATATAGAATGGGAATTGATTGCTTCCACTTCACAATCAGGATACATACAGATTGACTTTTGTTTGACCATATATCTCTGTATTGCTTTATCTACGGCCGTATCGAGTTTATATTTTTCGGTTTGATTCATCGTTTTTCTCCTATGTATAAGCAGATTTGTAAGCAAATGCGATTGATGTAGGGCAATTCGTCCTGAATAACTCTATTGTGAATTTTTCATATAGTGCAGAATTCATAATAGTCCGGTTTGTCGGTGTTTTGTAACCGTACCTCATATCCAACCATTCCACGTTTCTACATGAAAAAAGACTTTATGTCCTCATATTCGGTTCCTGGCTCTTTTTTTTAGTTGGCCATAACTTTAACGTTCGGGTATTGCTCTGAAATAGATCCGCTGCAGGAACTTCCCTGGGATCCAAATTGCTTTAAAAGACGAACATTATTATCCTTCGTGGTCTTCTAATGAGTTTCAAACTCCCTCATAACCTTGTAAAAGGTATTCTTCTTCAGATCCAATCTTTTCATAAATTCTACAGCCGAAAGCTCATTATTTTTCCATAGAGGATAGTCGGTATCCAGGGTGTTCCTTTGCGCCGGTGTAAGAGTATTCAAATTTATTTGTGGCCGCCCCAAGTGTTTCCCTTTTTTCTTGGCTTCAGCAATACCTTCAGCCTGTGCTTGTTTAATGCCATTACGTTCCTCTTCAGCAAGCCAGCTAAGTATCTGAAGCACAAGATCCATAATAAGCTGCCCGATCCCCTCCAACTCCTGGTACTTCCGCGTATCGAGAATTGGGATGTCGATCACCACAACATGAATTCTCGCATCGATCAGCCATTGCCACTCTCTCAATATCTCTTGTTTGTTACGGCCAAAACGATTAATTGATTTTACAAAGAGCGTATCTCCCTCACGCATGACTCGCTTCAATAACTGATATTCTGGCCGATCAAAATTTTTGCCGCTGGCCTTGTCCACAAAAATGTATTCATCTTGAATTCCCTGGTCACGTAGTACAGTTAACTGCCGGTCTTCATTTTGATCCTTTGTTGATACTCTGGCGTATCCGTATTCTCTCGTGAATGTTCTCATCCCTTGTCCTCCAAGCGTTTAAAAAGGTGTATTATATATACTAAACGTTTTAAAACGAAAAACAATACCTTTATGGAAGGTAGAACGTGCTGTTTTAAGTTATCCTTAAAGATATACCTTTACGGACGGCGAGACCCCTAAGGCGTCTTCTTGAAAACTCCCAGTTCTTAGTCCACTATTTATTATCAGAAATCTCACAACCTCCGAGTAATTTACTACGTTATATAAGTAGACCTAAGGAAAAATTGAAAATAACTATCGAAAAGGAGCCTCGATCCATGAAGAGAAAAAGATTAGTACCTCTTTTGCTTGCTGGAATTGTTGCTGGATCTATTTTAGTAGCATCTACTACAACTGCGGAAAGAGTTGTTGCCCAAACTCCGATGGAGGCAGCAATTGAGTACTTTGATGCTTACATTGCTAAGGATGCTGAGGGAATGATGTTCTATTCAAAAGATACAAACTATTTGGATGAGAAAAGTCGTAAAGAAGGATATGTAAAGGATTTTAAAACCAATCCTACTACTGGGTATGAAATTGTGGAAAGTAAACAAATCAACAGTAATGAAGTTCAACTTTATGTAGTTCAAAAGTATGCAGGACAAAGCTATGAACAGTCGCCCCCACTCCCATTTAAAGTTTTCAAAAGCGAAACTGGATGGAAGGTTTTAGTAGAGCCATTGGAAATCAACACTGCGACAGGTGAAGTCACTAAAGGTACGCCGATACACGCTAGGAAGTATATGGATAATTAGTTTTTTCTTGAAAAAATATGGATAGAGAGGTTCATGTTTAAAAACGCTTTTGTGGATACCACAAAAGCGTTTTTTTCATTAATAAATGAGACTAGTTCTTAATTCTAATAGTAGCAGTGGCTTGAGCTGGATACGACTTTTTAACTCAGCAGGAAAAAAAGGATATAAAATTATACCTTTTAGGATAGTATAAAAAATTAAACACTTTATATTTTTGAACTGTTGACAGAAATAACCACATTGATGTAATATACAGTTGTAAAAAAGTGGAGGTGTTTATATTGGAAAAAGTCTCGAACACGATCAATTTGCAGGAACTCATTAAAGCATCGGGCCTTAAGATCACATCAGAACAACTGGTTGAATCAATCGTAGAGCAGTACACAATGTCTCAAGAAGAGCTTGTTGATCGCTTCCATTTCTCTAATCAACGGATCAAAACCCTTCGAGAAAAGAAGCTTATTCGGGAAATTAAGAAAGGTTTGTATCTTCGAGAGCAGGTCGAAAATATGAGAGAGAAACAGATTAGGGAAAAACGGCTCGAGAAGTTCGGGGATTACAGATTGACGCCTGCTTACGAGGAATATGAGGACAGCCTTATTATTGATAAGCTCCGTTTTTACGACTGTTTGACGTGCGTAAGGGCTGAATCTAAAAGTCAACGTTACAACCCGCAGAATGATGAGTACAACATCCATTTAACCGAAGTCCTTAAGACCGTGCTTGAAGCTTTTAATGCCGGCAAAGATGTATACTTCTTTGAACATCGGGCATTCCAATATGTTCGGTATGAAGAGGACATACAGAAAGTTATAGATTCAAACAATTACTGGTTCAAAAAACATTCAGTGAGTCAGTTTCTGGATTTACTCCAGATGCCTGTATCTGAATATCTCGGATTTCAGGAAATCATGAACTACTCTTCAATTGTAAAATCACTAACAAAGTTAGAAGAAGAGTAGAACCTATAGCGGATAAAATACTCGCATTGAATAATATGATATATTCATTAAGAGTCTATTTAGCAACTCTATGGATTGCTTAGCAAAAAGGTTGCCTAGACCATCCCGGACTACTTTTCATTTTTGGTATGACCAATAGAATATTTAGAGAATTTTGGGGGAAATGGAATGAGCAATGAATACTATTTATTCCTTGATGAATCAAAGCCAAACGGGAGTAATATACATCATTTATGTTTGGCTGGGGTCATTATTAGAAAAGAAACATACGAAAATGAAGTTGTCCCTGAAGTCAGAGCCTTAAAACAGCGGGTCTTTAATAATACAGATATCATCCTTCATGAATCGGAGATCCGGGCAAGCCGAGATTTGCCGTATACTGTTTTAAGGCAGCGTGAGAAACGAGCAGAATTTTGGCAGGGAATGGACAATATCTTCCGGAATTATAATTTGACCACGCTCGGGGCTTCTATTCATATTAGCGATTTTAAATCGTTTTATAATGACAGTGAGTTAAACGATGAGTATTACATCGTGCTTCAGATCGTACTTGAAAACTTTGTACATTTTTTAAGAAGTCATAACGCTAAAGGACAAGTCTATATCGAAGGCATTAACACGACTGATGATACTAGGCTCCGCAATACGTATCATAAGATTGTAGCCAATGGGACGTTATATTATAGCCCAAATGCTTTCCAGGATCGCTTGTTAAACATTAACTTTCTGATTAAAGCAGATAACAATATCGGCCTTCAATTAGCTGATTTTGTTCCAGGTACATTAAACCGCACATGCAACGGATTAAGTCCGAAACAGCCATCCATCTATCCGTTAATTGATGCAGCTCTGTATGATGGCGGCCATGGCTTAAAACAACGCTTCGGATTTAAGATCCTGCCCTAATAATTTTGTGGATGTTTATTGACAAATGGTTTTTTATCAATTATCATTAGAATACATTCTAGGTGATGAGGTTTACGATAGTTTTCCTCATGCTAGAGCAGGATATGAGGGAATTACGATAGTTCTTCGCTCATTACGACGGGAACACCTTTACTGAATAGTTAAGGTGTTTTTTTACCTAATTTTAACACACACACATTAAGACAAAACTGGATATAATACTTAATGCGAATTACGATAGTTCTTCGCACAACATATAGAGGATTGAACTATGAACATTCTTCGTCCTCGCAAACGAGAAACGACCCTTTCTGAATAGTCAGGGTCGTTTTTATGCAATGGTAATCAGATATGCAATGGGAAACGACAGATCAATAAAAATCAAGAAGCCAACCTAGGTGATCAATTGCTATTTTTCAAAATAACGAGCGACAATACGGATCGTTGCAGAAATGCTGACGATCCTTTTT
>NZ_LGRP01000079.1:0-4393 GCF_001636635.1 Paenibacillus sp. O199 | reverse complement strand
GCCAAAACGGAAGCTGCAGCATGGAAACCATCAGCCGTAACAGGCCTGCATGGTACGCCGGTATATTACGACGAGGTACTGACACCGATCGGTACACTAACGCTCTGTGCCACGGATAAGGGCCTGTGTCACATTGATTTCGGTGCATTCCATGTGCGCGAGGCGCATCTGCAACAATGGGCCCGTACATGGATTGGCGAATATCGATATGAGAAAAATGAAGAGAAGCTGAGTGAAGCTGCACAGCAGTTGAAGCAGTATTTTGCAGGAGAACGAAAAGCGTTTGAACTGAAGCTCGATTTGTTTGGAACACCATTCCAGCTACAAGTATGGCAAGTCCTGTCCGATATATCTTATGGAGAGGCCTCAACACACCAACAGGTTGCGGAAATCATCGGTAGGCCCAAAGCTGTTCGAGCAGTTCTGGATGCCATTAGTAAAAATCCGATTCCGATTATTATTCCCTGTCACCGCATCAGCGGTAAAGACGGAACCCTGGTGGGTTATGTAGGCGGGCTGCAAACCAAAGAGCAATTGCTCACATTGGAGCAGCAATCGTAAGAGCGGGGGACGTTCATGAAGTATGTTAACGTGGAGAGCGTGGAAGCGGGAGAGTTTCTGGGCAAAACAGTATATTCCGGTAACGGTACGGTATTGCTGTCTGCCGGAGTCCAACTCACCGTATTTATGGTTAATACGCTGAAGCGTATTGGCGTGACCATGCTATACATCCAGGATGAAGCTTATAAAGATGTGGATACAGAAGACATTCTGGATGAAGCCACGAAAAAAGCAGTTATTAATGAAATGAGTGTAACTCTTGAATCTATCCGTTCCGGGAAGGACTGGAGCCCGAAGAAGGTCGCCATCAGCATCGATAAATTGTTGAACGATGTTCTGAATGGGCGTGAACTGCTTGTCCAGCTCACAGATATTCGGACCAAAGATAACGCACAGTATGTTCACGCCATGAATGTATGTTTGCTGTCTTCTGTCATTGGTCTGAATCTGGGGCTTAACTATGTGCAGCTCAAGGATCTAGCCGTCGGAGCTCTATTGCATGACATCGGTAAAGTGGGGGAGCCACCCGGCAGCGGTTCAGCAGCGAATTCCTCCCTGCATCACACGTGGAGAGGGTTCGAGTTGATCAAGTCCAAACGGGAGTTCAATCTGCTTGTGGCACATACAGCTCTGCAGCATCATGAGCATGTGGATGGAACGGGACAGCCGAGAGGTATCAAGGGAAAAGACATTCATCTGTTCGCCAGAATCGTCAGTGCAGCTAACACGTATGATAATCTGATCAATGGCCTTTCGGGTCGAAGGTTGCTGCCGCATGAAGCCTGTGAAGAGATGATGGCGATGTCTGGCACGAAGCTGGATCGTGACATTTTGATAGAATTCAACCGGAGTGTATCCGTTTATCCGAATGGAACAGCAGTTCGATTGTCTACCAGAGAGACCGGAGTCATTGTGCGTCAGCACCGGGGTTTGCCCGGTAGGCCGGTCATTCGGGTGGCACGTGGCAGTACACGTTATGATCTGGATGTGATTGAAGTGGATCTGGCTCAGCATACAACCGTTTTCATAGAGGCGGTACTGATGTAACTTATACGGATGTTCCTGAAAGATTTATTGAATGTTTTCGATCTGTTTTCTGGATGTTAAATTCAGTAGATAGCTGGAAAATCCGTTTGCTCAAGGCGTGCGGAAATGCTATGATAACTTTCAGGAAATCCGGTGCGTGTCATGTTTGCATTGTGAGCGTATAACATCATGTGCTGACACGGATCATCAGGCTTTTTAGATTGCATACAGAGGTGTCTAAGAGATGGCAATAGCAATACCGATTATTACATTGATTGTTGGTCTGGTCGGAGGGTTTTTCATTGGGGTATACTACTTGCGGAAGCAGCTTGAGAAAATGCAAAGCGATCCCGACATGCTCCAGAAGATGGCGAAGCAAATGGGTTATAACCTGAATGGCAAGCAGATGCAGCGCGCCCAGCAGATGATGAAGAACCAGCAGCCTGGCACTAAGATGCCTCAGCCGCAACAACATCCTGCGCGTAAAAACTCGGGCCGCCGAAAATAATAGCTGTGAGTGAGCATTTTGCATAATGCTGAAGTGAATGGCTACTTACAGCATGTGGTTCGAAAGGAGGCGTTCGGCAGTGGCTGGCGTTAAAGATTATTTGAATTCAAAAGTATCCGACAATCGGGAGAAGATCGAGTATCACATTGAGCAGATCTTGCAATTGATCGGTGAGGATAGTACGCGGGAAGGGCTGCTTGAAACGCCTGCACGCGTAACCCGGATGTATGAAGAGATTTTTGGCGGGTATGAAGTGGACCCGCGCGATGTACTTGGAGTGACGTTTGACGAGAATCATGAAGAACTGGTCATTGTGAAGGACATTGTCTATTACAGCCAATGTGAACACCATATGGCGCCTTTCTTCGGCAAGGTGCACATTGGATATGTACCGAGTGGCAAGATTGTGGGATTAAGCAAAATGGCCCGTCTGGTGGAGGCAGTTACCCGCCGCCTGCAGGTTCAAGAGCGCATTACCTCACAGATTGCCGATATTCTGACTGAAGCAGTAGAGCCGAACGGTGTCATGGTTGTCGTGGAAGGCGAGCACTTGTGCATGTGTTCCCGCGGCGTGAAGAAGCCGGGCAGCAAGACGGTAACGTCTGCGGTACGTGGTTCTTTCCGTGACAATCCGGCACAGCGTGCCGAGTTCCTGTCGCTGATGAAAGATTAAGATCGGCTCATTCCACTCGTTGGACAAGCCAGAAGCATTGGATCCTTTGGCAACATCATGTTGTTTCCATTCGGCAATTTGCTGGATCTGAAATGGCAGTATAGATGCTTGTGCCAATGGAAGCTTTCATAAATAAGCCGTGTTCCCTGGGGAACCGGCTTATTTATATATTACTTTTGCATTCATGGGGATACATAAGGATCACGTAATTATTTCAATTCATCCAGATTAGTTTAGTCGGAGGCTATCTTATATGAGTGTACCGTCCAATTCAGATCAACCCGGATCGCCGGGAATAAAGCAGCAGATGCAGCTGGATCATTCATTGCGTCTACAGATTTGGGAGACACCGCTGCTGCGGCACGGGAGCAGTGTGCTTGAAGCATTTGCTTGGGAAGAAGTCATGTGCCGCCGGGTGGGAGAGGGTCAGTTGCCCGTTGCTCATATATGGCGGCATCCAGATGCCTTTGTAGCAGGGCTGCGGGATCGGAGGCTACCACAGGCGGTAGAAGCGATGGAACGCATTAGAAGCCAGGGAACAGCGGTCTGCGTTCGTCCATCCGGTGGTGCAGCAGTTCCCTTGAATCCAGGGGTGGTTAACGTTTCTTTAATTTTGCCCAACCCTGGACGAGCCATCAATATACACGATGATTTTCGGGAGATGGCCTCACTGATTGCTGAATCGCTAACACCGTGGTCGAGTCAGGCACGTACGGGGGAGATCGAAGGCGCCTTCTGTCCTGGAGATTATGATGTCAGCGTGGGTGGACTGAAATTCTGTGGTATTGCCCAGCGCAGACAGGCCAAGGCTTATATCATTACGGCCTTTATCATCGTGGAAGGACAAGGGGACCAATTGGCAGCAGACGTGCGTAAGTTCTATCAGGATGCAGCAGACGGTGCCAGCGAAGGCTATCCGGATGTTCGGCCCGGAACGATGGCGAGTTTGCAGGAACTGGCAGGTGTCCCTTCTGCTGCGGCGTATACAGCTTCGCTGGTACGTACACTGCGTCAGCGTTTTCCCCTGGCGGAGACGAGCCGTGTGTTGACCGTGGATCGGGAAGCCGTTAGACGGACGGCTGAGCAGATGAAACTGCGTTACGATTAGGTTCAGAAGCTTGGACTTGGAATTGGGTAATAGAGATGATATGATGTGATTTCGGAAGGAGAGTGTCTACATGGAAACTTTAAGATATACGTACTTATATGAGGTCATTTCTACAGGCGAAAAGTCTGAATTTAGCCAAATGGCTACAAGCAAGGAAGAAGCAGCTGCCCTGATCGTTGCACGTATCGCTGATCTTGAATTTACAGGTGAAGAAGATATCAAGCTGGGCGATCTGATCGCAATTAGCAAACAGGTTGGCGACAACTATGTTGCCTGTGAAGGCTGCGCGTCTTAAGGTAAACGCTCTGCACAGTGGTTCTCAAATGATAAGCAAGTCTCTAGTATAGAGGCTTGCTTTTTTTGTATCTGCATTTGGATTATTCGATTCAGGCGCGCCCCGCTGAACAACAAATTGCACGGGAAGAAACATGCTTATTTGAAAGTGGTTTTGCGAAAATGCGAGAAAAGGCATATTTTCGCGAAAAATGACGATAAATGTTCAGAATCCGTTCAGAGC
>NZ_LGRP01000048.1:0-28766 GCF_001636635.1 Paenibacillus sp. O199 | reverse complement strand
AAATATTTGTCTAACTTTAAGGGGTCACTTCATTTACGGCACCCTGGTTTTTGTTTTTCTATTCAAGTCGGGTCAGGAATTTGTTTTTCTTCCCACGGCGCAGCACGACAAGTTCGTCAGATAGTTATGCATCTTGCCACTTAAAGACTCTGTGACTGTATAAAAGCAATCAAGTTGTCTCCTAATAAAAAAAGAACGGCATCTCTGCCGTTCTTTTTGATGGACTCTCAGGGACTCGAACCCTGGACCAATTGATTAAGAGTCAACTGCTCTACCAACTGAGCTAAGAGTCCATATGATGTTCTTGTATGGAGCCTAGGGGGATCGAACCCCTGACCTCATCGCTGCCAGCGATGCGCTCTCCCAGCTGAGCTAAGGCCCCAAATTATGAATGTAACAAGTTGTCCAACTCTGCAATGCTCCGCAGGCGACTCCTATATCATATAAAATACAGCTTTTGCTGTCAACAACTTTTTCTTGAAGCTAAAGTGATTGGAGAAGAACAACCTTTTTACTGGAACACACAGATGGTAACCCCAGAATGCTCTTCCCCTTTTACCCGTTTCACTAATCCTCGTTGTTGTCTTTGGACAATAAAGATTTGAGTTCTTTCATGAACATATTGATGTCTTTGAATTGACGGTACACCGAAGCAAAGCGCACATAGGCTACTTCATCCACTGGAAACAGCTGTTCCATCAGCAGTTCGCCAATCTGACGGCTCTCTACTTCTGCATCGGCTGTATTTCGCAGAGACTTCTCTGCCTCAGATACCATCATTTCCAGTGTCTCCACAGAGACCGGACGTTTCTCACAAGCCCGAATCAGGCCACGGAGAATCTTGTCCCGGCTAAATTCCTCACGACTGCCATCTTTCTTGATGACGATCAGCGGTGTTTCTTCCACCATTTCAAAAGTGGTAAATCGACGGCTACATTGCTCACACTCACGACGACGACGAATCGATTTCGATTCATTGGCCGGCCTTGAATCAAGCACCTTTGTGCCCAGGTAGGCGCAATAAGGACATTTCAAATCAGATCACTTCCCACGTTTTACTTTTTACCAGAAATTGCCTGCATGCATTTAGTTATGAAAATCGTATTGCCGACACATAATACTTTTACCAACCGCGAGGAGGTGAACAGCAATGGCACAAAGCAATGGTAACTCCAACAACCTGGTGGTAACTAAAGCTTCCGCAGCTCTCGAACAACTGAAATATGAAGTTGCTCAAGAACTCGGAATCAGCATCCCACAAGACGGATACCAAGGTAACATGACTTCTTACGAGAACGGTTCGATCGGTGGATACATCACGAAGCGTCTGGTAACAATTGCAGAACAGCAATTGGCAGGTCAATACCAATAATATCTGCATCGTAATACGGTACACAGAGGAGCATGGAGCGGCCGGTGAACAACCGGCCTGCTCGGTGCTTCTACTTATTTTAGAGCATGAATCCAAAGTGTCTTAACTTAGAACGTATTATAGATCTTTACATATTGATTATAATAATAAATGACGCGTTGTACATAGTGCCGGGTTTCACCAAACGGAATATCTTTGACCGTCTCGAATGAACCGTCCCATACGCCATCCCTTAACCATGAGTTCACTTTACCTGGACCTGCATTGTAAGCAGCAATCATAGCCGCTTCATTCCCGTCAAATTGATCTGACAGATTACGTAGATACCAGGTGCCCAGCTGGATATTCCTTTCAGGCTCGTGCTTCAATTCTTCCAATGAGGTTCCCGGAATTTTGGCTTGCTCCATAATCCAGTTCGCGGTGTCAGGCATCAGCTGCATTAATCCGATGGCACCTCTCTTGGATTCCTTGCTTGTCTTAAAATTGGTCTCCACCTTGATGATGGAAGCGATGAGAAACGGATCAACCTCATAACTCTGAGACTGGGCCCGAATCTCTTCCTTATAATGAATCGGATAGAACCATGACATCCAATTGGTATTCAGGAACAGCACCAATACAAAAGACACAAACATCAACAACAGTACCCGTTTCTTACGCAGCAATCTCATATTAGGCCCTTACGATGCAAAAATGAAATGAGTTGCTGCTCCGTCTCTGACCACAAGCCGCTGTTATCGATAACCACGTCAGCACGCTGCTTCTTATCTTCAATATCCATCTGCACGTCTATACGGGCATCTGCCTGTTCTGCCGTCATTCCATCCCGGCTCATCAGTCGTTCTAGCTGCACTGACCTCGGAACGTAAACAACCATCACCTCTTCGAAGCCATCCTCCAGCCCTGACTCGTACAATAACGGAATATCCGATACGACCAGCTTGTCCGGATGTTCAAGCTCGTACAGAGCAGCGCGCTCGCGCATCTCCTTGCGGATCGCTGGATGTGTAATAGCCTCAAGTGCCTTACGTTCCTCTGGATTCTGAAAAACAATACTGCCAAGCTTTTTCCGATCCAGTGTTCCGTCCTCATTCAATATGGCTTGTCCGAACCGCTGAACAGCCGCAGCCAAAACGGGATGCCCGGGCAGCATTACTTCCCGGGCAATAACATCTGCATCAATGAGCAACGCTCCCTTACTGGCGAGAAAGGCGGACACGCTGCTTTTGCCTGTCGCGATCCCGCCGGTTAAGCCAATATTCATTATTTCACCTCACAACAACTTCATTATTCCCATAAACATTAATAAAAGCGCAGGTAACACAGATAATCTTCGCATCCACCGCAGAGCAGCAAAGCGCAACCCAACTTTCATGCCCAGTGACAGAAATGCCCCACTAAACAACGCAATAACTAATGCTGTCCACAAAGTCGGAAATCCCAATAATGCTGCCCCTAATCCTGCACCAAAAGCATCCAGAGAAAGGGCTATCCCCAGCCACATCGCTTCTTGGACGGATATACTGCCCGAGTTATCCATATCCGCCTTCGAGGGACTACGCAGGATCTGAATAACCACACCCAGCTTCCGCAGCTCAAGTGTAAAGACCATTCGTTCCAGAGATCCTCCAGAAGCAGATGGCTCAAGCTCCAGCGCGAGCACCTGATTCCTGCCCTTCGACTGAGCTTCTGGTGAGGCTTGCGTACTACTGCGGATTGTTCCTGCTCCTGCTCCTGTTCCCTCACCCACTCCATTGTCCGTTTCCAGCTGTTCCTTGCCCCGTTTTCGAATGAGTTGCAGCAACGACCATGCGCCAATACCGATCAGAATAACCGCTCCAACAATTGAAGCCACGTCCGGAGATACGACATGAGACAGAAGCACACCTACTTGCATCGATAATGCAATAACCAGACCCGAACAGATGGAAATGACGACAATGGATAACAGCGGAATTTTAGTTCTCCGCAGCCCATATGTAATCCCGACTCCAAAACCATCTAAACTAAGCGCCAAAGCAAGCGCCAGTAATGAAATAAAATGATGCAGCACCCCGGATTCCTCCCCTGTGCGGAACTCGTTCCAACTGGCGGCTGCCAGTATGGGTATACGCCCGCTTATTTCTGCCATATCAGTATATGGAGGGAGGAATCCAAGGGTGCTACAATTTGACGATTTCGTTCATGCTACCAAACCCATCAACGATTTAGAGCAGCGGTTGACAGTTTGGACAGTAATGCGTGCCCCTACCACCTACAACACTCTTCTCGATTAATGTGCCACACGTTGCACAAGGTTCAGACTTGCGTCCATATATTTTCAACTGATGCTGGAACATTCCCATCTCGCCCTGTCCATTGACATAGGACTTAATGGAGGAACCTCCTGCATTCACCGCATCCTGGAGCGTAACCACGATCGCTTCATGCAGCACGGTTAACTGGGCTTCGGTTAATGTCTTGGCAATGGTTTCTGGATGAATTCCAGCGCGGAACAAGGCCTCGTCCACATAAATATTCCCGATGCCGACCACATATGCCTGATTTAACAAGACGGCTTTAATTTTGGTCGTGCGTTTGCCAACAGCATCACGGAATGCAGCTACAGTAAACGCAGGATCAAGCGGCTCCAGCCCCAGTTTTAACAAAGGTTTGGATACCAGTTCCTCCCCTGCATTGAAGAGATGCATTGTACCGAATTGACGGACATCCTTGTAACGTAATTCTGTACCATCGGTAAAGTGAAAGATAACATGGGTATGCTTCTCCACTTCCTCATGCTGTTGGTATACCCCGTACCTGCCTTCCATCCGCAGATGGGAGACAAGCACCAGCCCGTCCAGCAAAATACGCAAAAACTTGCCTCTGCGCTCCACACCGATCACGGTATGTCCCTTAAGTTCCATTGCAAATGCATCTATGTCGTCCGGCCGCTGAATAATCCGCGGCAAGCTAACGGTAACGGAGTCAATGGTCTTGCCAACAATAAGTTGATTCAATGTTCTTCTGACTGTTTCGACTTCCGGTAATTCCGGCATGATGTTCTCACCTCCCCTATATTATAACGGAAGATGGCGCTCAGCGGGACCCCTTCTTGTGTCGAAAACAGTTGAAAAATATTTTGTAAAATAACGGAAAACCCGCTTGGGATCTATTATTTAGCCTCGTACCAGTTTTCTCCGTAGCTGACTTCTGCTTTTAGCGGCACTGACAGCTCCAATGCTTTTTCCATCACCGAAGGAACCAGCTCTTTCATCAGTTCCATTTCATCCGCAGGCACTTCGAATACAAGCTCATCGTGCACCTGTAATAGCATGCGGCTCTTCAGCTTGCGTTCACGCAGTGCTTCATCCATCTGTACCATGGCAAGCTTGATGATATCTGCCGCAGTTCCCTGGATCGGTGTATTCATTGCTGTCCGTTCAGCAAAGGAACGCAGGTTAAAGTTGCTTGCATTGATTTCTGGCAGATAACGACGGCGTTCCAGCAACGTTTTGACATAACCATCCTGACGGGCTTCCTTCACAATATCATCCATATATCGACGCACACCCTGGAATACTTCAAAATATTGATCAATGAACTGTGCTGCCTCTTTCCGCGTGATGTGCAGGTTCTGAGACAAACCGTAGTCGCTGATCCCGTATACGATACCAAAGTTAACCGCCTTGGCAGAACGACGCATGTCTCCATCCACCTCTTCTGGCTTCACGCCAAACACATCTGAGGCCGTCTTCGTATGGATATCCATGTCCTGGACAAAAGCTTCCTTCAGCCGCTCATCATCTGAAATATGTGCAAGGACGCGCAGTTCAATCTGCGAATAGTCTGCTGCCAAAATGGACCACCCTGGTTCGGAAGGAACAAATACCTTTCTGATTTTACGGCCTTCCTCCATCCGAATCGGAATGTTCTGCAAGTTCGGGAACTGGCTGCTAAGACGTCCAGTAGCCGCAATCGTCTGACGGTAAAACGTATGCACCTTGCCATCCTTATCTGAAATCTCTTTGAGGAGTCCTTCTACATATGTGGACTGCAACTTGGCAAGTTGACGATATTGCAGAATATGTTTGACTACATCATTATATGGAGCCAGCTTCTCCAATACTTCGGCATCCGTAGAGTATCCTGTCTTTGTTTTCTTCACCACAGGCAAACCGAGTTTATCAAATAAAATCTCACCCAGCTGTTTCGGTGAATTCAGATTGAATTCCGTACCGGAAAGCTTGTAGATTTCCGCCATTAACCTGCTTATATTTTCTTCGAACTCACTACCCAAAGCCTTCAAATCTGCCGTATTAGCCTTAATCCCCTGTTTCTCCATATCTGCAAGAATACGTGACAATGGCATCTCCAATTCATGGAAAAGTGCGTTCATCTCATTGCTCTCCAGCGCCTGCTCCTGGAGTGGGATAATGGCTGCTACTGCCGCCGCTTTGCGACACAGAAAATCGCCCAATATATCCGCCTCAGGCACTCTGTATTTTGCACCTTTGCCCATAACCGAATCATCCTCCACGAGGGAAGGCAGACCATACTTCGTGGTCAGGCCGCTAATCGTCTGATTCGATTCAGTTGGATCAAGCAAATAGGCAGCCAATTGCACATCAAAGGACGCTCCAGCAAACTCAATGCCATGCGCATGCAGTGCCAGATCAACACGATGTAGATCATAACCACGCTTGGGTTGATCTGCATTGCCGAGCCATTCTCGTACTGGGGCAGCTGCATCAGACTGGAGCAATTCGGAAGACAGGAATGTATAGGTTTCGGCTGAACCAACAGCAAGTCCAATGAGTTTCGCCTGATGCGGGTTATCACCATGTGTCTCCACATGCAGCACATCAATGGATTCGAGTGAACCGAACAGTTCACTAATCGTTTCTTCTGTTGCAATGGAGGATTCCACTACGGCCGCCGGAACGGCTTCCTGTTCAGAAACTACACTTGCACGGAATGACAGGCGCTCTAGCAAAGACTTGAATTCGAGCTTGGCCAAAGCCGGGCCTGCCAGTTCCTCTTTTAAGCCAGCAAACTGCATATCTTCCCAAGTTTGTTCCAATGGAACTTCACGGTGGATCGTGGCAAGCTGCTTGCTCATACGTGCATCTTCGGCGTGAGCCTCAATCTTTTCTTTCATTTTGCCCTTTAGCTCACCTGTGCCGTTAAGAACTTCCTCAACCGAACCGAACTGGTGCAGCAGCTTCAAAGCCGTTTTCTCTCCAACACCAGGAATGCCCGGAATATTGTCGGACGCATCACCCATCAGACCTTTGAGGTCAATGATTTGCAGCGGGGTCAGACCATAGCGCTCCTTAATCTGAGCGGGATCGTATAGCTCAATCTCGGTTACCCCTTTGCGTGTAAGCCCAATATGCACATGCTCAGAAGCAAGCTGCAGCATATCTTTGTCACCTGACACAACGAGAACCTGTCTTCCGGCTTCATCCGCACGTTTCGTTAATGTTCCGATAATGTCATCTGCTTCGAATCCTGCAAGCTCAAACTGTGCAATCCCGAAGCCCTGAAGCAGCTCTTTCAGCAGCGGAAATTGTTCCGACAACTCCGGCGGTGTTTTCTCCCGACCACCCTTATACTCCTGGTAACCTTCGTGTCGGAACGTAACTTTGCCTGCATCAAATGCCACCATCACATGTGTCGGTTTATGCTCTTCCAGCAAGCGCAGCAGCATCGTGGTGAAGCCGTACACCGCATTGGTGTGCAAGCCTTTCGAGTTAGTTAGCGGTGGCATTGCAAAAAACGCCCTGTAAATAATGCTATTTCCATCTATAAGAATAAACTTGTCCATTCCAGCACCTCGCGTATCGTATGGTCAATCCTTCAATCACATCTACTCTCATGATACCATACACACCTGTTACAACAAAAAAATTAGTCATCTTTATAGGCCATGATCTGGCCTGCAAAAAAAGGAACTCCCTCCGCGGATGACCTGTTCACAGGCCGCCCGAGAGAAAGTCCCTTCATTTCGCTACGAATAATACCCCAATTCCACTAAAAACGGTTACCTATTGATTCAAATCAGGGCGTTTTCCTGTTACCAGATACACCGTGCTCTCACCAATGTTTGTTGCGTGGTCACCAATCCGTTCGATATAACGTCCTACCAACATCAAGAGCATCGCTTGGGAAGCCTTATTTGGATGGTCTGTCATAAACGAGTAGAGGTCACTGATCATATGACTGTACAATTGGTCAACCTGATCATCGGTCTGAGCCATTTTGTAGGCCAGATCCGTATTTTCTTTCAGGAAGGATTCAATGGATTCCTCAATCATGGACTTCACGATTTCCGCCATTCTTGGAATATCCACAAGCGGTTTAATGAGCTCCTGCCCATCCATACGAAGGGTCACTTTGGCCACATCCAGCGCAAGGTCACCCATACGCTCCAAGTCACTTGAGATTTTGAAGGCAACAATAATGCGTCGCAAATCCTTCGCTACCGGCTGTTGTGTAATGATGAGCTTGGAACCTAATTCCATAATCTTGTCTTCCAAGGCATTCAGATTCGCATCATTCTTGATGATGACCTGAGCTTTCTCGGCATCCATCGTCTGTAAACTTTCAATAGCACCATCCAACGCTGTGCCTACATGCTCACCCATTTGCCGAAGCAGTGTGCGCAGTTCCTCAAGCTCCTGATCAAATTCTCTTCTGCGAATCATAGATTCCATGTCCTCCTTATCCATCATCTCCGGACACGCCGGGATCGTTCGAACTCAGCTAGCTTATCCGAACCGTCCGGATATATAATCCTCGGTTCTGGAATCTTGCGGTGTGGAGAACAATGTTTCTGTATCCGCTGCCTCCACCACTTCTCCGTTCAGGAAAAATACCGTACGACCCGATACACGAGCAGCTTGGTGCATGTTGTGGGTTACCATTACAATTGTGTATTTGTGGTGCAGTTCCTTGACCAGTTCCTCAATTTTGAGCGTTGAGATTGGATCAAGTGCAGACGTTGCTTCATCCATCAGCAGTACGTCAGGCTGCACGGCCAGAGCACGTGCAATACAGAGGCGCTGCTGTTGTCCACCGGAGAGACTGAGTGCCGATTTTTTGAGCACATCCTTCACTTCATCCCACAGTGCAGCATGAACAAGACTCTGCTCAACCAAACGATCCAGTTCGGCTTTTTGCGTCACCCCATGAAGTCGTGGTCCGTAGGCCACGTTATCGTAGATCGATTTTGGAAAAGGGTTAGGCTGCTGAAATACCATTCCGACCCGCTTGCGCAGCGTCTCTACTTCAATCTCATTGCTATAAATGTCGGAACCGTCCAACATAACTTGTCCTTCCACACGTACGCCTGGAATCATGTCATTCATCCGATTCAATGTACGAAGCAAGGTCGATTTACCACAGCCCGACGGACCGATAAACGCGGTAACTGTCTTCTCCGGCAGGTCCATCGATATATTTTTAAGCGCGTGATGCGTATCATAGTATAAATTAAGTCCTTCAATGTGAATGAGGTCCTTCATGGATGTTCACTTCTCCTTCGCGGCAGGGACAACCAGATTCCCTTACGTAGACCGATGCCAATGATTGAACTTGGCTCTCGGTCATCTATAATATCCTACCCTCTCATTGTAAAAACAGTATCACTTTCATGTTAACGGAATGTAAAAAGAGACATCTTTCACACCCATGACCCTCCTATCCGATCATTGTGTATGAATGATGCCCAGCCTATCTTCGTTTAGTCATACGCCCGGACCATATCTTCCAGTCTCTCCCGAATGTGCTCGGCCAATTCTCCAGCCGTTTTGCCTTCCTTCGCGATATCCTCTGCAATATGGGACATGCCTGCTACAGCCGTGTTCAGCTGTTTGAATGCAGCCCCTCCTTCGTTTACATGAACGGAGCTGCTGTCAATCTCTGCCGCGCTTGCTCTCACCAGTTCTACAGTCTGTCTGGTCAATCCTCCGATATCATCCAGTAAAGAGGACATATTTCCCGCAACCTCACGGGTCTGCTTGGCTAGTGCACGAATCTCACCAGCAACGACCTGGAAACCCCGTCCGTACTCCCCCGCATGTGCCGCTTCGATGGAAGCATTCATAGCGAGTAACCCACTTTGGTCAGCCAATGAACGAATGGAACGTGCCATCCCGGAACCCATGTCGATAGAGCTCAGCATGTCATCGGCGTGTTTCTGCTGACCCTCCATATGCTGATATACACGGTTATAGGAAGCATCAACCTGACTGAGACTGCTCGCTCCCCGTTCGGACAACTGCATGATCTGAGACGCTTCTACCCCAGCCTTTTGAGCGGCTTGAACCAGTTTGGTGACGGAGTCGTTGATTCTCGCTATTTCCTGTCTGCTCTGTGTAATAATATGTACACGTTCTTCCGAAGCCACATGCTGCAGTTTACGGGAAAGGGACATAACATCCCTCATCGTCAACACACCCAGCAATCGGTCTTCTTCCGTAACGATCAAACAATCGTAGAAATATTGCTCACTGCGTGCAAGAGCGATGTCAATAATCGCGGTCGCTTCTGCGTGCACATCGACAATAACAGGAGAAGAGTCCGCTGCGTGTACAACCGGCTTACGATAGAAAAGATCTGCCGCGAAGCGTCCATTCAACATTCGGTATAATGTCTCTCGCATCAACAAACCTAATGGCCGCATGTGATCATCACATAATACAATACACGGATACTCCTGATCCTGATTGAGCAGGCTTGCCGCTTCCCCGCAGGTAGTGTGAACGTCAACTACAGGTATTTGACGGCAATAGTCCCGTAATGAAATTACATTCTCTTTGGTGACCCCAATTTCATCTTCATCTTTTTGTTCTCCCATGGGAGCTACAACTTGTTCCTGTTGCGTATTTATCATTTCTTCGGGCTGGTCGGGCTTCACTTCGAGCAACATGGGCATAAATGCGCAATCTCCTTTACGTATGAGCTCCGTCCTGAGGTGGAATATATAGGTATAAAGTATCACTCAGACAGCTTCATCCTACTCCCTATACGTAAAGGAAAATAATTGTTTATGTTAACGGAATGTAAAAAAAACTCCCCGATCATTGTTAACTTGAATGATGGGGAGTTTTTCTTTTTACAACCAATTTATAACCTACACCGCGAATCGAATCAATATGAACCGATTCCGGGTCCAGCTCCAACTTTTTCCGCAATGAACTGACATGAACGTCCACCGTGCGCTGTCCTCCGATATAATCGAAGCCCCAGACCGCATTCATCAGATCATCCCGTGTAAGCACAACACCCGGCTTCTTGGCCAGATAAAGCAGTACCTCAAACTCCTTGGGACGAAGACTGATGGATTGTCCACCCAATGTCACTTCATACTTCAAAGGATATATCTCAAGCTCTCCCAGAATAATACGGGAACCATCTTTATCCTCTGGTTGCGGCAAATCTTCACCGTTCGAATAACGTCTTAACACTGCATCTACGCGAGCAAGCAATTCGGATACACCAAATGGCTTCGTAATATAATCATCGGCACCTGATTTTAAGCCTTGTACAACTTCGGCTTCACCGTTTTTGGCTGTGAGAATAATGACCGGTGTGCTAACACCCTGAATTCGTAACTTATTCAGAATATCCAGACCATTCATTCCAGGAAGCATCAGATCCAGCAGAATCAGATCAAACTCCTGGGACAACGCCCGATCATAACCTGAAGATCCGTGATCCTCAGCAATAACATCATAGCCCTCTTGTGTCAGGTTGTACGTAAGCAATCTTGATAATGTTGGTTCATCTTCAATAACGAGCAAACGCTGCGCCATGATACCCCTTCTCTCCTATAGGTTGTCTGTTGCCACAACACTTTCATTATCATAGCACCTAATTGTTAACTCTGTGTAAAACAGCACATTCCTTTTACATTTCACTTCCATCGCGCTAGATTTCTTCATCCTGAATTAATGGAAGGATAACACGAAACGTAGTCCCCATGCCAAGTTCGCTCTCTACAGACAGTTTGCCATGGTGCAATTCTACCAGATGTTTCACAATTGAAAGTCCAAGTCCAGTGCCTCCCGAATTACGGGATCTGCCCTTGTCCACCCGATAGAAGCGTTCAAAAATCCGCGGCAAATCTTTCTTCGGAATACCAATTCCTGTGTCGGATACTGCAAATATAACTTCTTCTTCGTCCTCATTATGTTCAACCGACACTTGTAATTTTACCCGTCCGCCCTCAGGCGTGTAATTAATGCCGTTGGATAACAGATTAATAAAGATCTGCTTCATTTTATCCTCATCAGCTTCAATATACAATTCTTCGGGAACATTCATCTCCAGGCGAATCTCTTTCTTCTCCGCCACCTTGGACAAGGTACCGAGGACCATCTCGAAGAACGAATGCACATGCACTGGTGAACACTGCAGGGGAGCCCGTTTGGACTCAATTTTGGATAACTCCAGAATATCTCCGATTAATCGATTCAGTCTGTCACCTTCATCATAGATAATCTGCAGGAATGAACGCTCCGTCTCTTTGTCCTGTACCCCGCCGCTGAGAAGTGTTTCGGCAAAACCTTTGACCGCGGCCACCGGCGTTTTGAGTTCATGAGATACATTCGCGACGAATTCACTGCGCATTGATTCCAGCCTGCGGATTGCTGTTACATCCTGCAGAAGGAAGAGCATCCCCCGATAAGCGCCGTCATCTTCGGACATCGGTACTCCATCAATGCGAATTAATTTTTCGACTGGATTGAACACACTTACTTCTTCATGCATTGGTTCTCGCAATGCAACACTCTCTTCAATCGTGCGTGTCAGCTCATAATGCCGCTTCAATTCAATATATGGTTTGCCAGTAACCCGCTCTGCCTGAATGCCGAGCATACGCTCCGCTTCCCGGTTAACCAGTGCAATGGATTGACCTGCATCAATCATAATAATGCCGCCCGTCATGTTGGCAAGCACACTTTGCAGCAGCGCTTCATTATCCCTGATCGTCTTCAGTTGCATCTGAAGGCTGTCTGCCATTCCGTTAATGGCAAGTCCCAGTTGACCGATCTCATCATTACGAGTTACATCCACTCTAGCATCATAATCCAGCTTGGTGATCCGGTGAGCCACCTTTGTAATATGCTCAATGGGTGATGTCAGTCCCCGCGCAACCCGGTAACTTACCAGAGCCACAATCAGGAACAGAAGGCCCAAGGTGAAGAACATCAAAATCCAGCCCTGCTGAAGACCCTGATCAACAGCTTCAAGACTCATGGATAGTCGAATGTAACCATCAAATTTCCCACTGGGTAACTCGATCATGTCGCTTTGATCCGAATTCACAGGAAGCGCCACATACAGCATGTCCTGCCCTAATGTTGCACTATAACGAATCGACTGACCATAATTTTGCCCAACCGCTTCTTTAATCTCCTGACGGTTCAAGTGGTTGTCCATTGAATTGGGATCGCTCTCCGAGTCGCCAATGACCGTTCCGTCTTTATTGATAAAAGTTACCCGTGAATCCGTCAGTCGATCCAGCTCAACCGCACGTTCTGAATAATATTTCTGTGTCTCTGCATTTTTTGGATTGGTTGCATCATGGAACGGGAACGTTGCTTTTAGCAAGTTGATCTCACGCACCATCGTTTGCTCCAATGCATTAATGTGAGTAGTCTTAAAAACTCTGCCCATCGTATACCCCGCCACAATGACGGAAATACCGATCAGCACCATCATAATGATGGCAAGGCGAATTCGGAACGGTCTCATCTATCTCTTCCTTTGTTATAAAATTAATAATTACATATCCATTTCTATTCGATCACCACGAGTGGTGGGTTGTGAAATGACAAGAAATTCTACGTCTGCTTCGCCCCGATTCTGCATCTGATGTGGCATGCCCGACGCAATTTCTATCCCTTCATGGAGTTCAAGCACAAACTCTTCCCCGTTAAGTTCCATACAAGCCTCACCGCTAAGAATAAAGAAAAACTGACGACTTATCGAATGGTAGTGCCGGGTTTCAGAAGTTCCTGCAGGCATACGTTCATGAATAATGCTCAGTGTTTCATCTTGAACGAGATGCCAACCATCGCACTGTTCACCCCATATATAGTGTGCCGCATTTTGTTTGCTAATCTTCATGTGACCGCCTCCGAAGCTTACTTGTCGGTCTATATCATATCACAGATAGCATGGAGACCCTGCCATTTTTGATTAACAGCACGCGGCGTCAGTTCTAGAACTATCTCCAGGCAAGCCTAATGATAAAGTATCATGGTTGCATCAACGCCGATCCCGACTTTTGTAAACTGGATCAAAATCATATCTCTTCCGCTATATGCTCATTAAAAAAAGACGTACCGACCAGTCATGCTGGTAACGATACGCCTTCGTTTGAAATACGTCGTCAATGGATTATCCGTTGACCACTTCGCCGCCATTAACGTGCATCACCTGACCGCTCACGTAGGAAGAATCATCCGAAGCGAGATACACGTAAGCTGGAGCCAGTTCATCCGGTTGACCTGGACGTTTCATTGGCTGAGTAGCACCAAATTCGCTCACCTTTTTCTCATCAAACGTGGATGGAATGAGAGGGGTCCAAATCGGCCCTGGAGCAACAGCATTCACACGAATTCCCTTCTCCACAACATTCATCGACAAGGAGCGTGTAAATGAAGTGATAGCTCCTTTCGTAGATGAATAATCAATTAACGTCGGATTTCCGCGATATGCGGTAATGGAGGTTGTATTAATGATTGTACTGCCTTTCTTAAGATGTGGCAGAGCAGCCTGTGTAATATAAAACATGCCAAAAATATTTGTGCGGAACGTACGCTCCAGCTGTTCTGGAGTAATATCCTCCAGCTGCTGCTGGGGATGCTGCTCCGCTGCATTATTCACGACAATATCCAGCTTGCCTAGTTGATCCACCGTCTGCTGCACGGATTTCTTGGCAAAGGCATTGTCACCAATGTCCCCGGGAATCAATATGCATTTGCGTCCTTCCTGTTCGACCTGACGCTTGGTCTCTTCCGCATCCTCATGCTCACTCAGGTATACAATCGCTACATCCGCGCCTTCCTTCGCATATGTAACGGCAACAGCACGTCCAATTCCACTGTCTCCACCCGTGATCAGAGCAACCTTATCTAACAATTTACCGGCTGCTTTATATTCAGGTTTCTCAAACTCTGGTTTGGGGTGCATCTCCGATTCGATACCCGGGCGCTGATCCTGATGTTGGGCAGGCATCGTCTTTTTGTTTTGTGTGTCGGTTGACATCTGGCATTTCTCCTCTCAAAATGGAATGTCCTGATTCAGATTCATTCTGTAGGATGGCATGAACAATACAGATTAATCCCTTTTCCAATGCTCATGCTCCAAAGTCACTGTCTCTTGCCTCGATACATACTTACCACTCGCTTTTGGCGGTTAAACAGAAAAATTCCCAATACTCTAATGGCTGTTTCTTTATCGTTTCTCACAGACATGCTGTCAACTGAGGCAAAGCCGCATTGAATTCGACCTATTATGCCAATCATTCGAAAATTTTATCGAAATTGAACGGATTCACCAACCAAATTGTATTCCTATGCCGTATGAGCTGATGTACAATGTACAGTATACAGATAAGCTTTAAATAAAATTAATCCAGTTTGGATGAAGCGATGTCATGCAGTCATGCTTCCCAACTAAGCAAATATTCTGATCTAATATGGAGACCAAACCCATGGAATCGCACATTAATTCTTATATAACACTTGTAGCAACTTCAGCTGTGCTGAATGTTTTTCTGTGTTTATATACTTATGTTAGAAGAGCAGAAATCCCCAGTTCGAAAATATTCATTCTCTATACAGCAGCTCTGTCGGTTTACACCTTCGGTTACGCGATTGAACTCGCCAGCAATACACTGGAGCAGATGAAATTCTGGACGGTCATCGAATACATTGGTATGCCTTTCTCCGCCTCTCTTGGGCTGATGCTCATGATGCAATACACGGGTAAAAAATTATCCAAAAAAGCTTCTGCTGCACTGTTTGTAATCCCTTCCATTACCTTGTTCATGGTGGCAACAAATGATTTTCATCATCTTTTCTATAAAAGAGTATGGTTAAGAGAAGACAGTTCCGTCCCTCTAATGGATATTGCTGTAGGGCAATGGTACGTTGTTCATGGTGCATTCACCTTTTCCTGTCTGTTATGTGCCTGCCTTATTCTCGTCGGACAATGGAAACATACCAAAAAGATGTATCGTCGTCAGTTACTCACATTGATCACTTCACAGCTTATTCCCATGGTAGCGGCCTTTGTGTATTTACTTGGTCTGACCCCAGGTGGTATGGATCCTGTTCCGGTTCTCATGTGCATTACATCCGCAATGTATATCTGGGCTATTCTATCCTCCCGTCTGTTAACCATCGTACCTATCGCCAAGGATAGTATCTTTGAGAGCATGCGTGAAGGCGTTATCGTGCTGGATAGTTCCAATCGTCTCGTCGACTATAATAAATCTCTGCGTGATATGCTGCCAGAGCTTGATTTCAGCATGGTAGGTCAACATCTGAACGATGTATGGCTGTCGCTTGCCGGTGAGACCTTTCCAGTGGAATATGGCCGAGAAGGTCTGCAAACCGATCTGTACTGGCAATTAAACGGAGAGACCGTCTGTTATCAGGTGAGAACCTCTTATGTGTATAACAAAGAAGGACAAGCCGTTGGCACACTGATTATGCTGATTGATATTACAGAGCAACGTTTCCTACAAGAACAATTGAAGCAACTGGCTTACTTCGATGGTCTCACCAAAATATATAACCGCACGCAGTTCCTGCTTAGAGGTCGAGAGATACTGAGTGAAGCCCAGCTTAATCTGCGGCCGACGGCCTTTATATTATTTGACATTGATCATTTCAAACGAATTAATGACACCTATGGACATGACGTTGGGGATCAGGCCATCATTCATGTGGTCTCTGTATGTAATCGTTATCTGAATTCGGAGATGTTGTTTGCACGTTATGGAGGAGAGGAGTTTGTTATCGCGGTACCCAATGCCTCCCTCCAAGACGGTGAGCAGCTTGCTGAGAAGTTACGCGTGGCTTTGTTGAATGACCCGCTGGAGGTACAAGGTACTCGTATTCCACTGACTTCAAGCTTCGGAGTGGCACAATATAATGGAGGGTCCGATTCTCTGGAATCCTTGCTGCGTGATGCCGATACGGCACTATATGAGTCCAAGCGTAACGGTCGTAACACCGTATTTGCCCACGCTGTAAGCTTGGGTTAACTAAATGTAGCGTTTAACTACGTGAGCCATATATGCCGTTATTTCAACACTAGCACCTTGATGGTTGTCAGACATCACCCCAGACGGAGCGAACAAAAATAGACAGCCTCTGGGCTGTCTATTTCAATACGGTTCAAAAACTTACTTTCTTATTCAGCTTGTCCCAACGTTTGAAGTGCAAACGCTTTAAGTTCAGCTCGCAAATAAAACTCGTTTCGCAGCTATTGTTAGATCACCTGGTTGTTCACCATCAGATACACCATAATGAGCAGGAATACGGCAAGCAATGTGCTGAACGTACGAATCTTACTTTGTTCTGCACTGACGTCACGATTGCTTTTCACAGCCTCTGCTGCCAAGCGTAACGGTTTACCCATAATGCCACCGATTGCTGCAATAGCCAGCAACAGAACCACTACCACGCCCATCCACAGATAGGAATACTCACCCTTGGTCATTAAGTAACCACCCGTAAGAAGCTGAATTACAAGTCCGTACTGTGCGATACGGTTTAATGAACGGAGCGATGCAAATGCTCCCTCTTGAGCGGCAGCACTCAATGTACGGATTTTGCCCACAACGAATGGCAAGATCAGATAGAAGCCCATCGCCAGTGCTCCAATAATATGGAGCAAATACATAATCATTGTCAAAATGTCCATCCTCCTCAGAAATTTCAGTCAGTGTGCTATACATCACATCTCATTATACTGGGGAACTTATCCAAAGAAAAGAAAACCTCCGGATGATCCGAAGGTTTTCTGTCTGTTCCTGTCAAAAAGTTTTCAAACTTACAAGTTAACTACTGAAATGACGTTACGAACCGAATCCGCAGATTTGTTGAGTCCCGCTTTTTCTTCAGCAGTCAGTTCCAGTTCAAATATTTTCTCAATTCCGTTACCACCCAGAACGGTTGGCACACCAAGGAACAAGTCGTTGTAGCCATATTCCCCTTCAAGGTAAGCAATAACCGGAATGATTCGTTTTTTATCTTTCAAAATGGCTTCGGTCATTTGCACCAATGAAGCTGCTGGTGCATAATATGCGCTGCCGTTTCCGAGCAGGTTAACGATCTCACCCCCGCCAACACGTGTGCGTTGTACGATGGCTTCAATGCGCTCTGCCGGGATGAGGGTATCGATTGGAATACCGCCAACGCTGGAATAACGAACGAGTGGTACCATATCGTCTCCGTGGCCGCCAAGAACGAATCCACGGACGTCTTCAACCGATACATTCAGCTCTTGTGCAATGAATGTGCAATAACGTGCAGTATCCAGAACACCGGACTGGCCGATTACGCGGTTTTTAGGGAAACCAAGCGTCTGATAAGCTGCATATGTCATTGCATCTACCGGGTTGCTTAGAATAATGACGATGGAATCAGGGCAATATTTTTTCACATTTTCACAAACAGACTTCACGATTCCTGCATTCGTGTTGACCAGATCATCACGGCTCATACCTGGTTTACGGGCAATACCTGCCGTAATAATAACAATCTCCGAACCTGCAGTATCCTCGTAGTTGGAAGTACCGACGATATTGCTGTCGAAGCCCTGAACAGGACTAGCTTCCCACATGTCGAGCGCTTTACCTTTAGTCGGGTTTTCCAATTGCGGAATATCAACCAGAATAACATCCCCGAGTTCTTTTTGGGCAAGCATCAAAGCCGTTGTAGCTCCGGTAAATCCGGCGCCGACTACTGTGATTTTTTTGCGCTGAATAGTCACGATTCACATCTCCCCTTACAGGTTTTTAATGATTTGATCAGCAAATTCAGAACATTTCACTTCAGTAGCGCCGTCCATCAGACGTGCAAAGTCATAAGTTACTGTTTTGTTGTTGATGGATGTTTCCATACCTTTGTAGATCAGGTTAGCCGCTTCTTGCCATCCCAGGTGCTCAAGCAACATTACGCCGGACAGAATAACGGAACCAGGGTTCACGACATCTTTGTCTGCATATTTAGGTGCAGTACCGTGAGTAGCTTCGAAGATAGCATGTCCTGTTACATAGTTGATGTTCGCTCCTGGAGCGATACCAATTCCGCCAACTTGTGCAGCCAGTGCATCGGACAGATAGTCACCGTTCAGGTTCAACGTTGCGATTACATCGAACTCACCTGGACGAGTCAATACTTGTTGCAGAGCGATATCGGCAATAGCATCTTTCACGATGATTTTGCCAGCATCTTCAGCTGCTTTTTGAGCTGCATTAGCTGCATCCGTACCGTCTTTTTCTTTAATGATATCGTATTGTGCCCAAGTGAACACTTTGTCAGCAAACTCGTCTTCAGCAACTTCATAACCCCAGTTTTTGAAGGCACCTTCTGTAAATTTCATGATATTACCTTTGTGTACCAATGTAACGCTCTTACGGTTGTGATCGATGGCATATTGTACTGCTGCACGTACCAAACGTTTGGAACCTTCGGAGGAAACTGGCTTGATACCAATACCGGAAGTTTCAGGGAAGCGGATTTTGTTTGCACCCATCTCCTGTTGCAGGAATTGGATTACTTTTTTCACTTCTTCTGAACCTTCTGCGTATTCAATACCTGCATAGATATCTTCCGTATTCTCACGGAAAATGACCATGTCTACCAACTCAGGACGTTTAACCGGAGAAGGTACACCATCGAAATAACGAACAGGACGCAAGCAAGTGTACAGATCCAGTTCTTGACGAAGCGCTACGTTCAGGGAACGAATTCCGCCACCGATTGGTGTAGTCAATGGTCCTTTGATCGCTACGATATACTCGCGAATAGCTTCAAGCGTATCGTTTGGCAGCCACTCCCCGTATGTATCGAATGCTTTTTGTCCAGCAAACACTTCATACCATGCGATTTTTTTGTTGCCGTCATATGCTTTTTCAACAGCTGCATCCAATACACGTTTGGAAGCTTTCCAGATGTCACGGCCTGTACCGTCACCTTCGATAAATGGAATGATCGGGTTATTAGGTACTTGCAGTGTACCGTTATCAATTTGAATTTTTTCGCCTTCAGTTGGGTGAGCAAATTTTTCTAATTTCATTAGTATAATTCCTCCTTGGGTTTCGTAGATGCAGTATGATAACACACCGCTTGTCTTATTGGAGGAAGGGTTATGAACGTGCTGCTAATTTCAGCCAACATGTTACACCCCTTCACCCCGTCCTTTTTATTATACTGGTTTTGATGCCATTAGCGAAGTTCGATTGAAACGTACTTCTGATCTGTTGGGCCTGTGTACTCGGCACGCGGACGAATAATACGGTTATCCGCAAGCTGTTCCAGAATATGAGCAGTCCAACCTGATACCCGGCTAATCGCAAAGATTGGTGTAAACAGGACCTCTTCAATACCCAATTGGGTATATACGGAAGCGGAATAGAAATCTACATTTGGTTTCAGACCTTTTTGTCCTGTCACCAGCTCTTCGATCTTCACCGACATATCGTACAAGCGTGTATCGTTGTTCATTTCCCCCAGTTCCTTGGACATCTTTTGCAGATGTTTCGCACGTGGGTCTCCATTTTTGTAGACACGGTGTCCAAAGCCCATGATCTTCTCACGGTTGTTCAATTTTTCTTGAATAGCTGCTTCCAGACGATCAGGTGTTCCAATCTCATTCAGCATTTTCATAACGGCTTCATTTGCACCGCCATGCAATGGCCCCTTCAATGCGCCAATCGCAGAAGTTACTCCCGAATAGATGTCGGAAAGCGTAGCTACTGTTACACGTGCTGCAAATGTAGAAGCGTTCAACTCGTGATCCGCATGCAGGACAAGCGCTTGATCAAGGGCTTTAACAGCGGTCTCGGCTGGTTGTTCTCCAGTCATCATATATAAAAAGTTTTCTGCGATGGAAGCGCCTTCTTTTGGAGCCACAGGTTCTTTGCCCTGACGGATACGGGCTATGGCTGCCACAATGGTTGGCAACTGCGCTTGCAGCTTAACCGCTTTGTTCTCGTTCGCTTCCGCTGTCATCTCGTCAGCCTGCTCATCGTACAGAGCCAGTGCGGATACCGCGGAACGCAGTGCTGCCATGGTACTCATGTTTTTCGGATACAATTGGATTTGTGCAATCAACTCGCTCGGAATCGGCGCGTAATCGCTCAGGCTTTTGCGAAGGGATTTCAGTTCATCCGTAGTTGGCAATTTACCAAACCACAGTAAATAGGCAACTTCTTCAAAGCTTGCATGTTCTGCCAGATCGTCAATATCGTAACCACGGTATGTAAGCACACCGTCTACAATGGAGCTGATCGAAGAGGTTGTTGCAACGATGCCTTCCAGACCTTTGGTAGCTGTCATATTACATCTCTCCTTTAATAAACGAAATCAAGAACCCATCCAGAGTGTCATCTACGTGCTCAAACGCACTCGTCCTTCTTTTGTAACCATTTACATTTTAAAATTAATAAATACCTCAATATCCGGTTTTCATATCTGTCAATCGGTATTTCCTTATCTCATCATACTGGATTTTGTCGTTTATGTGAACATGATGCGAGGTCATCCGCACATCAAACTTCTTTATCGGACTGATAAAGCATTTTTGAAAACCTTTACAAAAACAAGGTTGACATTTTATTCTTTTTATATAAATCCGTGCTATAAATCAAGTTTTTATTGCTATATTTTGTGAACATGAGGCATACTCTAGGCAAAAGAAAAGATATAATTCGACGACATCCTGGCGTTTCAAATCAGTGTATTTGCTCTATATTAACTAGATAGCTTCCTATGCTTCCTTCGTGGTAGCTTGAAATGGAATAAGGAGAGTTGATGCTTGGATAGAATCATAATGAAACGCCTGTTGCGCGGCTTATGGGTGATTATTGCGACCATACTCATTGCCGTTGCCATATACCTGCTGTTCCCGCTGTTATATCCTTTTGCCATCGCCTGGATTATCGCTTATGCGATGAACCCTCTGGTGAAGTTGCTTCAATACAAGGCCCGATTTCCCCGCTGGCTGGCTGTAACCTTATCACTAATTATTTATTTCGGGGCCATTGTCGTCGTATTGTCTGCTGCGGTAACCCGTATGGTCAAGGAAGTCATTTCACTAACGACGAGCTTCGACCTTCATGTCGATGAGATTAAGGCTACGTTCATCCGTTGGACTCAGAATGACACAATTCAGAGTTTAATTGGACAGATCAATGAATTTTACAAGGAAAATCCCAACTATCAGGAGACCATTAACAGCAATATTAGCAAAACAACCGAAACGGTAGGTACAGCTGTAACGGACCTGGTCACCGGATTTTTCAACATGATCCTGAACCTGCTCACTTCTCTCCCCAATATGGGAGCCGTATTAATCGTGGTTCTGCTGTCAACTTTCTTTATAAGCAAAAGTTGGACCAGACACAGCATTACCGTATCGGGCTGGGTACCCTCATCCATTCGCAAACCGATTACCGACATATGGAATGATCTCAAAAAAGCACTGTTCGGTTATGCACGAGCCCAGTTGATCATGATCTCTATCACCGCATTATTTGTCATGATTGGATTGCTTGTGCTCCAGGTTAAATCTGCCTTTACGATCGCTTTGCTCATCGGTCTGGTGGATCTGCTTCCTTATCTCGGCGTTGGCTTGGTGATGGTTCCCTGGGCAGCATACCTGCTTATGAATGGAGACTTGTACCTGGGGATCGGCATCAGTATTGTATATCTCATTGTGCTGATTGCTCGCCAAATCATTGAACCCAAAGTGCTTGCCAGCAGTGTCGGGTTGGATCCTCTGGCCACATTGGTTGGCATGTTTGTCGGATTGAAACTGTTCGGTGTACTCGGTTTGATCATCGGCCCTGTCAGCCTCGTTATCCTTGATGCATTTAATCGAGCGAACGTGTTCCGTGATCTCCGAACATATATTATTAACGGACGTGTCCGATGAAATCATGATTTCTGCTTTCTGTGATCCGCATATAATCAAGACTAAAGAAGGCACCGCTCATCAGACTGAATCTGATGGTGGGTGCCTTTCTTCAACTGATGCTGGTATATCCTATTTTTTCGGACCACGATAAAACTTAATACTTCCGTTTCTCATTTTTTTCTCCAGCCAGCCCAGGAAGAATAGACGGTACACTGAACGTGTTACTGGGAACAACAGTGTAAAACCGATCAGATCTGTGATAAATCCCGGGATCAACAGTAGAAAACCACCGACAAAAATAAATAGTCCATCTACCATTTTCCTTCCGGGCACCTTACCGCGCTCCATCTCGGATTTGGCATCAATAAGTACTTTTCGTCCTTCAAACTGCAACATTGCTATACCGATCAAGGACGTGAGAATCATGAGAAGCAATGTCTTTCCGGCTCCAATCCAGTCACTCATAAGAATGAAACCAAACAGTTCAATCACCGGAATGATTAATAGCAGGGCCCACATCCATCTTCGCATTACGTATTACCCCTTTCCTGAAAGCCACACTTTCTCAAGCGCGCTGTAGAGCTCAGAAGCTGCCTTATCCAGCCTGACTGGCTTCCAGTCCCCATTGACCCATACATGTTGGGTAGAGCCTGTAACCAATCGTTCACCAGGAAGGGACTCCTCAGATGACCATACTCGTTGCCCGCTGCCTATCTGCTCATTAAGGTCTGGAGTCATGCGCCTTATGTCATACTCATAGTTCAGTCGCAGACCACTAAATGCAGCAATACGGGTGAAAATGATGATGTCATCATCATACCGGGCAGGTTTATGATATTTCACATCCAGTCCGGTTACCGGAAGCAGTAACCCCTGTTCCTCCATTTTACGATATGTATACCCCATTTGGCGAATCATCTCGGTTCGACCGATTTCAAACCAATTCAAATAGTTGGCGTGATAGACCACACCCATCTGATCACTTTCTTGATAACGCACGCGAAGACGTGCCGTGTACCAACTGCCATTGCTTTGTTGTTGCATGTTACCGGCCTCCTTCGATAAACCAATTATTACGTATCTAGAGACGACAAAGTCTCATAAAGATGGAAAAAAAGCAACGGGACGCAAACGCCCCATTGCTTCATTCCTGTTGCTTCTCGTCCAAACACAATTATGCGTTGTTTGGAATTTGGCTTACTTTGATCAGGTTAGTGGAACCCGAACGACCCAAAGGTACACCCGCTGTAATAACAACAAGATCTCCTTCTTTTACAAGTCCGGATTTCACGCCGCCTTCAATTGCATTTTCAAACAAAGCGTCAGTGGAATCAACAAGTCTTCCTTTGACTGGTGTTACACCCCAAGCCAATGCAAGACGACGGGAAGTTCTGTCTTCCGTTGTCACCGCGATGATTGGAGATTCTGGACGATATTTAGAAATCATGCGTGCTGTATGACCGGATTCAGTCGAAGTAATGATCGCTTTAGCGTTCAGATCTTGAGCTGACAGGGCAACAGATTGGCTGATTGCTTCAGTAACTGTTGTTTGTTGAGCAACACGTTGTTTCAGATACAGCTCTTGGTAAGGCAGAGCGGATTCTGCTTTTTCGGCAATACGGGACATTGTCAGAACGGATTCAACTGGGTATTTACCAGCAGCTGTTTCACCAGACAACATGATTGCATCTGTACCGTCGAAGATCGCATTAGCCACGTCACTTGCTTCTGCACGTGTTGGACGCGGGTTGCGTTGCATGGAATCCAGCATTTGTGTAGCTGTGATAACCGGTTTGCCTGCAACGTTACATTTTTCGATCATGCGTTTTTGTACCAATGGTACTTCTTCCGCAGGAATCTCTACACCCAGGTCTCCACGAGCAACCATCAGGCCATCGGACACTTCAAGGATTTCATCCAGGTTGTCCACACCTTGTTGGTTCTCAATTTTGGAGATGATTTGGATATGTCCAGCATTGTGTTTTTCAAGCAATTCACGAATCTCAAGGACGTCGCTTGCTTTACGAACAAATGAAGCCGCGATGAAATCGACACCTTGCTCGATACCAAATACGATATCGTTAGCATCTTTTTCAGTAATACCCGGCAGAGAAATGGCAACGCCAGGAACGTTAACACCTTTTTTGCTTTTGATCGTACCGCCGTTAACGATACGGCATTTGATCTCGGTGCCTTGTACTTCCACCACAGTCAGTCCGATCAGACCGTCGTCGATCAGAATTGTAGATCCCGGTTCAACATCACTCGGAAGATCTGCATACGTAATGGAGAGACGTTCTTTGGTGCCCAGAATTTCTTCTGTTGTCAAAGTGATGTACTCGTCTTGAACCAATTCGATTGGCTCCACTTCGAGTTTACCTGTCCGAATTTCCGGTCCTTTGGTGTCCAGCAAGATCGCTACTGTCTTGTTCAGCTCTTCGCATGCTTGGCGAATTGCTGTGATCCGTCCGCCGTGCTCATCGAAATCACCGTGGGAGAAGTTCAAACGGGCCACGTTCATACCGGCCATAATCAATTTTTTGGTATTCTCCAATGATTCACTGGATGGACCAATCGTACATACAATCTTTGTTTTGCGCATTTTGGGTTTCCTCCGATTTTAAAGGTCTATCTTTTTATCTCTTTTTCTTTTTCCAACTATTAAATTTACTATACTTTTGCTCATTTGTATAGGAAATTCGTCACATCATTCAGCATTTCCCGACAAATTACCTGCTGTATCGACTTCAACAGGTACTTGAGGGGCCTCAATTTGCACCTCAGGTTCAAACGTGACTGATCCAATCTTACGGAATTTCTCATACCGATCCTGCTTCAATTGGTCACCAGTCCAGCCTTTCATCTCGTCCAGATGACGAACCAATGCCTCGCTAATTGCAGCCGCAGATTCTTCATAATCCCGATGAGCACCACCGCGTGGCTCAGGGATTATTTCTTCAATGACCTCCATCTCCAGAAGGTCTTTGGCCGTTATTTTCATCGCTTCGGCCGCCTGATCTGCCTTGGATGCATCTTTCCAAAGAATGGACGCAGCACCGTTCGGAGAGATCGCTGAGTAAATCGCATGCTCCAGCATCAACACACGATTACCCACAGCCATAGCCAGGGCCCCGCCGCTTCCGCCTTCGCCGATGACCACTATAATAACAGGCACCGAGAGCTTCGCCATTTCCAGCAGGTTACGGGCAATAGCTTCCGATTGACCTCTCTCTTCAGCAGTATTACCCGGATACGCCCCTTTAGTATCAACGAATGTAATAATTGGACGACCAAATTTGTTCGCTTGCTTCATGAGACGCAGCCCTTTTCGGAATCCTTCTGGATGTGCGCTCCCAAAAAAACGGGCGATATTATCCTTCGTATCTTTCCCCCGCTGTTGGCCGATGACCGTTACTGTTTTTCCGTTTAGCTTCGCCAGTCCGCCAACAACCGCCAGATCGTCTCCGAACATGCGATCACCGTGCAACTCAATGAAATCGGTAAATATCAATTGGATTAAATCCAGTGCCGTCGGACGCTGCTGATGCCGCGCCAGATGCATTTTCTGAGCAGCCGTTATGCCGGTATAAATCTCTTCTTCGAGTCTATGATAACGTTCTTCCAGGCGGGCAATTTCATCAGTGAAGTCGATGCCTTTTTCCTGTCCAAACTGTACGAGCTCTTCGATCTTCTTGCGCATCTCAACCAGAGGCGCTTCATATGGCAACTCACCCGCCATTTAGACCCCTCCTTTTTCACTATGCATGTCTAGAAGCTTGCCAAGGGTGGCTCGAAGTTCTTTACGATGGACCACCATGTCCAGCTGACCGTGCTGCAAATTAAATTCTGCCGTCTGAAAATCATCAGGCAGTTTCTGACGGATCGTCTGCTCAATGACGATTCTACCGGCGAAGCCAAATACAGCTCCCGGCTCGGCGATGATGATATCACCAAGGCTCGCAAAACTGGCCGAAACTCCACCTGTCGTAGGATCGGTAATGACCGAAATATACAATCCGCCCTGTTCATCCAAACGGGACAAAGCCGCACTAGTTTTCGCCATTTGCATAAGGCTAAGAATACTCTCTTGCATCCGGGCACCCCCAGATGTTGAGAAAATGATCAAAGGTAAGCGTTTCTCTGTTGCATGCTCAATCGCACGGGTAATTTTCTCCCCTACAACCGAACCCATACTACCTGTGAAGAAGTCGAAGCTCATGACAGCAACAACCACAGGCAAACCTTCTAAGGTTCCCTCACCCGTAATGACAGCTTCCTTCAGTCCTGACTTCAGGCGCTGTTGTTCCAGTTTGTTACTATATCCAGGGAATTCAAGTGGATCAACTGATACCATATCAGCGTCATACTCCACAAACCCTTGCTCATCTAGAACCATGGCGATACGTTCCATTGCGTTCAAACGCATATGGTAGCCGCAAGCCGGACATACTTTCAGGTTTTTTTCCAATTCCTTGCTATATTGAATCGTGCCGCATTTGCTGCACTTGTTCATAAGTCCTTCAGGTATTTCCCGTTTTGGACGTTCTCCAGCTTCCTGACCTTCGCCACGAAGCGCACGCTCGGAAGGTATGGTGGCGTACTTCCGTTTTTTCTGGAATATATCTTTGAACACAACTACACCTCTCCAGCCGTTGATTTGATGGCCGCAACCTGCAGTCCGTTGCATGTAGCAACTTCATCCGCGCGCTGCGGTAAACCGCTTACGACCCATACGCTGCCATGGGCCTTGTCCAGCATTCACAACAAAAAAATCCGCCGGTATAAGGCAAGGATCAGCGGCTTCTGTCAGCACGATTGATGTTACCTGCAATAACCGAAAGATTGTTGCGCTGATGTTTGAATCTGTCTTGGTAGGGTCTCTGGGAGCAATCTGGTCAGTCCTTGTCCTAACAAAAAAAGAAGGAAGGACAGCAGCATACAATACATGCAAGTCGATTCCTCTTTCCGCTTACGCGGTCAGTCCCTTATGTACCATTGGTACTTCTTCATCTGCCAAGGCACGTCTGATATCGAATGAATCAGGAATGCAGAATCGAATTCAGCACTTCCTGAACCTCTTCCAATTCCCCTGAAGGGACGCGAATCTCAAATTGCTGCTTGGATAAACTGATGGGACGGGTCTGTACCAGAAAACCTTCTTCCGAAAGCTTGGTCTTAATCTTGTCCGCAACCTTTGCTGTCGGTGCAATGTAAATCACCGTCCACATGCCATGTCCGCCCCCTAAGCTAATGTTCAGAGCCCGTATATTGGACTAATGATAACATACCTCACTTTTTTTCTGCAAGGAAGGGTTCGGGACCTTTGGGGAGAAAACGAGATCTAGAGGGACATTTGTCCCGCGAGGATAACCGATATGGTTGATGCAATGTTCCTAAGACTTTCTTTATCAAAAAGGAATTCCAGGCCGCTCAGGGCAGCAACAGCCACCCTGGATGACCTTTCATTGAACAAACAAAAGATACCAAATGAATGAAAACACAAATGAAGAAAATCAGATATCCGATGGATATTTCTTGGCTTTAATATTTTTGTGAGCAATTCGGGCAGAAGCAGCAGCGGCGAGCCCGGCAACCAGGTCGTCCAGAAAAACATGTATAGCTGGTCCTGCTTCGTTCAGATCATGAATGACACCAATCTTTTCTTTATCCAGATAACCAAAACTGGTTAAACCGATCATACCATACACATGGGTAATGCCAAGAGCAAGAGTCTCGTCCACTCCATACAGGGATTCATCCGCCTCCATAATTGCCTGCAAAGGCTGCGGCAAAAGGCGTTTCTCAGCAAGCTCGTCGAGGGCTATACCTGTGTACAGCGTATATTGCACCTCACGTTTCTGCAGTACCGATTTCACACTCGTGACACAGTCATCCATAGTCAGTTCCGGGTGGTACCCTTTTTGCAGACGATATACAATTTCCGCGATTGCATCAATCTGTACACCCCGCCGGGCCAGCATGGCTTCTACGATTTCATATGACATATCTCGACCTCCCGCATCGCTCCCCCGAGGACCCCCAGGTCCTTCGGTGTTCTCAAGTGTATGCGGCAAACTTCCAAAATGTTCATAAAAAATGCGGAATGCACATTCGCTTTGATAGTCTGCTCATCCTATAAATTATGTAAAAAGATTCACATATTACATTCTTGCTTGCGTTCAATATCTCCTTCGCCTGCATACCTGATGGAATTGGTAAAATAAATACAAAAAAACCTGCT
>NZ_LGRP01000092.1:107-938 GCF_001636635.1 Paenibacillus sp. O199 | reverse complement strand
ACGGGTTTAACAGGTGTAACTGGTGTGACAGGAGCAACGGGAACTACTGGTGCAACGGGACTTACTGGTATAACAGGTGCCACGGGTTTTACTGGAGTAACTGGTGCGACAGGTGCAATTGGAACGGGAACAACCGGAGCTACCGGAGCAACGGGACTTACTGGAGTAACTGGTGTGACAGGAACAACCGGAACAGGAACGACTGGGGCTACTGGTGCGACGGGTTCAACTGGTATAACCGGAGCCACAGGATTTACTGGCGTGACAGGTGCAACAGGGACCGGGGCTACTGGAGCCACAGGCGCGACTGGTTCAACGGGTGTAACTGGTGCTACAGGCGCAACGGGTACAGGAACAACTGGAGTTACCGGCGCAACCGGAACGGGAACAACCGGAGCAACGGGGCTTACTGGAGTAACTGGTGTAACAGGGGCAACGGGAACCGGAACAACAGGAGCCACCGGAGCCACAGGATTTACTGGCGTGACAGGTGCAACAGGGACCGGGGCTACTGGAGCCACAGGCGCGACTGGTTCAACGGGTGTAACTGGTGCTACAGGCGCAACGGGTATCGGAACAACCGGAACCACTGGTGCGACGGGTGTAACTGGAGCGACAGGCGCAACAGGAACAGGAACAACAGGAGCTACAGGGGCTACTGGAGCCACGGGACTTACTGGAGTAACTGGTGTGACAGGTGCAACGGGAACAGGAACAACGGGAGCTACTGGTACGACGGGATCTACGGGTGTAACCGGTCTGGCAGGTGCCACCGGAACGGGAACGACCGGCGCCACAGGTGCAACGGGTTTAACAGGTGTAACTGGAGCA
>NZ_LGRP01000092.1:0-97 GCF_001636635.1 Paenibacillus sp. O199 | reverse complement strand
GGTGTGACAGGTGCAACGGGAACAGGAACAACCGGAGCTACCGGAGCAACTGGTCTTACCGGTGTAACTGGAGCTACAGGTGCAACGGGCTTAACTG
>NZ_LGRP01000110.1:0-306 GCF_001636635.1 Paenibacillus sp. O199 | reverse complement strand
CGGCCACGGCCGTCCTTTTGTTCGTCTCCGGAAGACATAGCAGCCAGGCACGTACCAGGAGCGCCTACAAACTGAAGCCCGAGCGCCCGGCACGCGGCTGCTCCCTCCAATCCGGACGAGATCCGCGCAGCTCATAGCGCCCACCGGCGCGGCTCACACACCCAGGACGGCCATGGCCGTCCTTTTGTTCGTCTCCGGAAGACATAGCAGCCAGGCACGTACCAGGAGCGCCCGCAAGCTGAAGCCCGAGCGCCTGGCCCTCTGCTGCTCTCTTCGATCCGGACGAGATCCGCGCAGCTCCATAGC
>NZ_LGRP01000002.1:233257-491761 GCF_001636635.1 Paenibacillus sp. O199 | reverse complement strand
CCCGTAGCTCCGGTTACGCCTGGATCACCTGTGGCTCCCGTAACGCCCGCTGCACCGACAGCTCCGGTCGCACCCGTTACGCCTGCCGCTCCTGCAGTTCCTGTCGCTCCAGTCACTCCGGTGGCTCCAGTTGCACCACCTGCTGGACCTGCTGCACCCGTGGCTCCGGTTGCACCCGTAACTCCGTTCAGACCAGCTGCACCTGCTGGGCCTTGGCTGCCCGCCGGACCGATCGGGCCAATGGGTCCCGCAGGGCCAGGGTTACCCTGCGATCCCGCTGGACCTACCGTTCCTTGAGGACCAGCAACACCTTGAGATCCGGCTGGACCGGCAGGTCCTGCTGGTCCAGCGGGTCCAGCAGGACCCGGAATTCCTGAGTTTCTAAGTGCGTTGGCAAGAGCTACCTCTACTGCTCTGATGGCAATGACCAATTGATCTTTGTCCGCAGAATGGATGCATTCCTGTAAAACAACAGACAACAGCGTATCAAGCAACTGCTGCAAGTTGGTGCCTACGCTTATTGGAGAGAATGGGATGACCTCCGCTGAAGCAATGGATAGTTCCAAGGCAGCTTCCAAGTTGGCCTTGTTTCCTTTCTTTAATTTCAAATGATGAACCAAAGCCAGCAACTTGCGCAGAATTTCAATCAAAACAGAAACATTAACCTGAGTTGGATTAGCAAATACCTGTACTATGGCAGCTTTCAATTCGCCAATCAATTTGAGGAGTAAATGGGCTTCTTCCCCAATACCTGTGAGGTGTGATTCTCCTCCACCTTTTCTAAAGCCGCTTCCGCCGTGCACACTGCGTTTCTTGTACTTCATCTTCCATAATCTCCTCCTTGGGAGCCCTGTTAATGTCCGCAGGTCGGGCGAACATCACTTGCTTGATGTCAACAATATATTACCAACATCAAATTTTGTGATGAATTCACCTAAAATTATTGCAATTTAATTAATTCAATTTGTTAAACGACCATCTTTGTGCATCCGTACCGTTATCATTCCATTGCTGGATTGCAGCTCCATCCGCCGTTGAAGAGCTCGAAACATCTACCGCCAATCCATTCACCTTGGAAATGATTTTATAGAAACCGTTACCCGCATCCTGGATGCTCCACCTTTGGGCGTTAGAGCCATTATCATCCCATTGCTGGAGCTGTACGCCGGGTGATGCTGTTGAGTTAGGCACATCCAGAACTTTTCCGCTGTGAACCGCCGTGAGTTTATAGAAACCATCCCCCGTGCTGTCGACCCTGAACGTTTGGTTGCTCGCACTGTAGTTGGTCCATTGTTGTACTTTGGCTCCGCTTGCCGTGGATACATCCACAATATCCAACACTTTACCGCTTGCTTTGGAACCGATCGTATAGAGACCCCCGCTGACAATGTTCGGTGTACTCGCTGCTTGATATACCCGCACATAATCCACCAGCATTTGTGATGGGAAAGGTGTCGCATTATTAGGGCTGCCAGGCCAATTCCCACCCACAGCCATATTCAACAGGAGGAAAAACGGACGTTGGAACTCCTCCGTGTTGCCTGTTCCATTTTCGATGTAAAACTCATTGAACTGTTTGCCATCCACAAACCATCTTATATATTTGGAATCCCATTCGATGCTGTAGACATGAAATTGGGAAAAATCAAGATTCTCCGATATCTTTCCATAATCGGCATGCCCGTTAGCATCCCAGTGTACGGTACCGTTTACAAAAGCATTGTTGTTGACCCGCTCCATAATGTCGATCTCTCCGCTCTTAGGCCAGCCAACGGAATTAATGTTGCTTCCCAGCATCCAAAAAGCAGGCCACAGCCCCTGACCGGACGGCAGCTTGATGCGTGCTTCAACTTTCCCGTAAGTAAAATCCTTCAAGCCTTGGGTTTTGATTCGTGCGGAGGTATAGCTGCTGCCATTGTAATTTTCTTTGCGTGCAGTGATGACCAGATTGCCACCTGTAACTTGCAGGTTCTCGGTGCGATTCGTATAATACTGCAATTCATTATTTCCCCATCCGCCGCTGCCGGTACCAATCTCTGCAGACCAATTCGACGTATTCAGAGAACTTCCATTGAATTCGTCACTCCACACCAGATTCCAATTGGTCGCTGCGTTTGTCGTCGTGCCAGGCAGTAAAGCGATTAGGAAACTGAACAGCACCAGCGTACTTACGATTTTTCTTTTTCTCAACAATCTTTTCCCTCCCCATATTAACGGACTGATTCTGAACGGGGATACCCCATTTTTCTCAATCCGTAACAACGTTTACATTAAATGTATTCTGTCTGCAACTGGATTATTTCTAACAGCGAACAGGATATTCCATGGACAAGACGGCATTTGAAGTATTTTATCAGGCCTGTGCGAATGAACGGTCCATACCTTGTGACCTTTAATATATTAGGGACATGGCAAATGGTTTGTTCTCAACGTGAGGAAGGAGTAAGCGGTATGAGCAGGCAAGTAATCATTAATGCGGATGATTTCGGGCTGTCGCCCGGCGTTAATCAGGGGATTATTCAAGCATATCAGACTGGTGGAATTACGAGTACTTCGATGATGGTGAATATGCCGGGCTTTGATCATGCACTGAGTTTAGCCCGATCGCTGCCGGACCTCGGAATCGGATTGCATTTTAACCTGACTTACGGGAGACCCGTATCCGATCCGGCCATCGTGCCTTCTTTGGTGAATCCTGACGGTGCTTTTCATCAAGGCCAGTGTGGATTAATACGAGATTTCACTGATATTGCCAAAGAACTCGATGCTCAATGGAACGTTTTGGCTCAAGCGTCACTTTCCCCTACACATCTCGATTCCCATCAGCTGCTTCATCAAAACGATCCCATCATATTCCAAATCATGGCGGAGAAAGCTGTCCGGGAAAACATCCCGCTTCGGCGATCTCAGGTCCGGCATGCAAGCACTGAAATGCCAGTGCCTCGGATGACGGATACGATTCTGCTGGATACTTACGGAGATCATGAGGGTTTACAGCGATTGCTACAACATTTATCTAAGCTCCCAGATGGCATTACCGAGATTGTATGTCATCCCGGATATGTCGATGATGCTCTGCGTGAAATTTCCAACTGGCTGGACATCCGCGAGCATGAGCTTGCAGTATTTGTCGATCAGGAAATCCCCCGAACGATACAGACGCTGGGTATTGTGCCGATAAGCTACAGAGCCGTGATGGATACCATGGAAGAACCATGCGAACTGCCACCAATACAAATGACATCACCTTTCAAACCAGTAGAAAAAAGACGACCTCGTCATGTGCGGCAGCGCTTGTTGAAGCGACAGCGTTTGGCGAAAGCACATCGCTTGTCCAAAAAACGAAGAACACTCCGTCGATCTTCTTCAACCCGTAAACGAGTGTAATCCATTACAGAATCGCACAAAGAATAGGACTATAACCAGTACATATTACTGTTGGTTATAGCCCTTCGATCTCATCTCTTAATCCAGTTCTAATTTAAATACGACGGGTGAGAAGCTATGCACGTTCCTTGTCGTTATCGTCAAGGACTCTTCCGTCCTGCTCCATTCCGGTTCTTCGTCAAAGCCCAATACCTGAATGTCCCTGATCAGTCCATGGAAATGATGAGAATTCTCCTTCAGCGAACGAATATGAACGATCCCGTTCTCCGGGTAGGCCATAACCGTGGCATAAAGGCAGCTTTCTTTTACAGTGAAACGAATGTCCTCACTTGTAAAGATCTTGGTCTCTCCATCTGTAAATTGTCCTTCCTTCACCTCGGTCGGCCCTTCCCCATACGTCCGCCAGAATGTCGTGTCATAAATCGCCTCGCCATTCACGTCCAGCCATTGACCTATGGCAAGCAAAATATCCCTGTCTTCATTCGGGATACTTCCATCTGCCTTTGGTCCAACATTCAGCAGCAGGCTGCCATTTTTACTCACAATATCGACGAGGTCCCTGATGATCTCATCCGCTGTTTTATAGTTGTTATTTTCTGTATAACACCAGGAATTTTTGGCGACAGCCGTATCCGTTTGCCAGAAATATGGTTTCAAATCGGCGAATTGCCCACGCTCCACATCTGGAACGGCACAACCGAGCATAAAGGCATCGTGTTTGTAGTTAATCGCTACCGGAATGCCCCACTCATCACCTTTGTTATAGTAGTAAGCGCTGAACTTTTTCAAGTAAGGTTTGAACGCTGCCGTCTGGATCCACCAATCAAAATAAAAAACGCTCGGCTGGTATTGATCCACCAGTTCACAGCAACGAAGCAGCCAATCTTCCAGATATTCATCCGTTGGAGGTGAGCCGTATAAATCCTGATGATCCGGTTCTGGCATGGCAGGCCAGTAGAAATCACCGCGTCTGAGCGGCTCCTTGACATCTGAATCAAAGTTTTTTCCATGGGACATGAAAAACCAATGCTCAGCACGGTGTGACGAGACACACAAAGTAAGTCCCTGCTTCTCATACGCGACCTTCATCTCACTCAACAGATCCCGTTTGGGTCCCATTTCAACTGTGTTATAGTGAGAGATGGAGCTTTTGTACATTTGAAAGCCATCATGGTGCTCAGCTACAGGCATCACATAACGGGCTCCTGCCTTTTTAAAAAGCACGGCCCACTCATCTGCGTCAAACTTCTCTGCAAGAAACATCGGAATAAAATCTTTATAGCCAAAATCCTTTGGATGACCATAAACGCTAAGGTGATGTTCATAAGCTTTGGAGTCCTCAATATACATATTTCGTGAATACCATTCACTGTCATACGCAGGGATCGAGTAAAGACCCCAATGAATGAAAATACCGAACTTGGCGTTCTTGTACCACTCGGGAACCTCGAATGCGCTAAGTGAATTCCAGTTGTCCTTATACTTTCCTTCAGCAATCGTTTTGTCGATCTGTTGCAAATATTCGTTTTTGTCCAGCATTGTTCTCATTCGGTTCTCATCCCTTCCGTTATCGGCTGCACTTGTATTGTAGTAGCTGGTTGAGCAGATAGACATGCAGAACGTTAACTTTAGGATGGACAATAATAACCTTTGTAGGGAGTTGAGGTTAATGAATCATAAGACGTTGCTCACGAACCACTTATCCAATCTGCAGGTTGATTTGTTCATGGTCAACTTCAATCGCTGCGATACGGATTGGCGAGACCTCGATTACACACCCGATTACAGCAAATTTTATTTGATCTGTGAAGGCGAGGGCTGGCTCAAGATCGGCGATCAGGAGTATTATCCTGCACCGGGACAGCTTTTTTTGATGCCAGAGGGGGTCACGCAGTCTTATTCTGCCATCAGTGATCGTCCTTTTCTCAAATACTGGTGTCATTTCAGCGCGAAGGTTGGAGGCATCAACCTATTTCAAATTCTAAATTTCCCCCACTTCTGTTCATCGGATCGGCCCGAGCTAATACAGGAAATATTCAACAGCATTCTTGATTACGCCCGATCAGGTGAAGTCTATGCGCATATGATGGCAAAAAGTAAATTAATAGAATTGTTGTCCCACTACATTATGCATCTGGATCTGGAACAGATCTGTTATACAAATATACCTGTTATGGAGAAAATATCTGCAATACTGGCCTATATTGATTCCAACATTGAAGAAAATATTTCTGTCCGGGATCTGGCTCAGATTGCCTACATGCATCCCAATTATTTCATTCGTTTCTTCAAACAGCACATCGGCGTTCCCCCCATCCACTACATTGCCAGCAAAAAAATGGATAAGGCAAAAGAACTTCTGACCTGTACACCAAAAACAGTCACAGCAATTGCCGAGCACCTTGGATTTAGTGACTTATATTACTTCTCAAGGCAATTTAAAAAGCATACAGGTCTGAATCCAACGGAGTATCGCAAACAAATCATGGTATGAACATCCACAAAGCTGGCATGATTGCACTCACCCAAAAACAAATGGAGCCCCACAAAGGGAACTCCATTATCATAACTTGCTGCGGTTCTCCTCTCCTTGCTCAACCACTCGTTTGATTTCTCTCAAATAGGCGTACCCATAATCGTCATCCGGTTCAAGGTACGCTCCTTCCGCCCATTCATTCCATGCATTAACGAACAGGAAGCCACTCCCGTTCAATTCCCGGGCTCTCGTCATCTGTCGAGATAAATACAATCCGAATTTTTCAGGTGTTGCGCCTACAGTACTCTGTCCATCAACCGAGCGGCGCGGCGTATTGTCCCAATTCACAAATGCACCAGGATATACAACTTCCCCGTTTCGATGAGGTGTTCTTTCGAGAATGGATGACCATACTTTATCGTAGTTTACCACAATGTGCTTCTGCCCCTTGATGTCCAGTTCGATCCATATTCTTCCATTCATATGACCATGCGCAAACGTATAGTGGGGCTCAAATTCCATGCTTGCGTCAAAGACGGGACGATTAAAGGTAGGAAATCCACCGATCGTCTGCACAAAATGAATACCTTCCAGCCCATGTTCTATCGCAAGCCTACGCCAATAATGAATCATTTCCTGACATCGAGGTATGCTTGCAGGCCGATAGATCAAAAATAGCGGTTTTCCCTCTACACAGATGTATCGTTTATCCTTAAACGCTCTGACCAGATAATCGAAATGTTCTTTCCAATCGCTCTCGTCCCCGTAGTCTTGCGAAATAAGAATATCCTCTTCGCGCCCGTCCCATTTGCGTGTCCAGGTTTCATTGGCCCATGACAAACAAAAAGGAAAATCCGGTTCCCCGCTGTGCAAAATCTCATCAAACGGCTTTTCAAGCAATCGTTTTCCTTTAAACCAGTAGTGATAATAACAGAATCCGTATATCCCGTGATTTTTGGCCGTTTCGGCCTGCCATTTGCGTACCTTGGGGTCCGTTAAATCATAGTAGTTCTGATGCAATGGCTTCTTGGGTTGTAAATGGCCTGGATAAAGGGGAGTTGTTTTTTTTACATTGGTCCATTCTGTAAATCCGTCTCCCCACCATTTGTCATTCTCCGCAATCCGATGAAATTGAGGTAAGTGTAAAGCAATAAGCTTCAAGCAGGACTCCTCCAATTTACAGACATATTCATTGGAAAATAATATCCATAAGTTGCAAACTTTTATGAAGATAGGATTGATTGTACTTTATATAAGAAAGTGCCTGGGAGGCAGCCAGTCTTCGTTGATCCACATGGTCCCAATAATGTTCAAGCTTCTGTATGAGTTCTTCAAATGTTGCATAGCGTTGGAAATCATCCGTGTTCGCGGGACCGCTTGAGGAAGCCAAAATAAGTTGAAATGTACCGCACGCAGCTACTTCCATGATACGTCTAGCGGATGAGTTGTCCTGAACAACAAGTTTGGCGCCGTTGTATAACTTTTCCCGGATCTCCTGATGTTGCACGGGCACAAATGCACCGAACCTCTCCCACCCCTGTCCTTCAACTCGCACTCTTTTATCTGATAACCACGCGTGAGTGGCAAGATCAAATAGGCAGCTATCAGGGTGTGCATCCCCAATGATATAAACATCGGATTCATATTCTCTTCCCACCACCTGTGGACAGAACAGTGTGGGGTTCGGTGGAAAAGGTATTTCATGACATGAGATATTCCCCATATGCCGATCGGAGGGAATGTGGGTCGAATGCTGTGTAAACACATAATCAAAAAAAGGGATGATCGATTCCATCTGTTTTACATCCGACTGGTCCGACAACCATATCGCCTTTTTGGCAGAGGAAATCCTCAACGCTTCCAAATTCTGATTCGACAAAGCATCTTCTCCATCCAGTACCAGAATCAAATCCAAATCCTGCCCTGTCGTATGATCTGCAACGGACTGAATCGTTTTGATTTCATTGACATGTTGAACCAAATGCCTCAAGCTCTGTTCAATCAAAATAGAGTTCGCAGAGCCTGCTCGTTCCATAGCAGGAGTAATCAGTAGGACCTTCAGCTGTTTATAATGAACACGGGGAGAATCCAAAACTTTCCCACTGTCTTTACTTTCCATTCTCTGTTCCTTGCCGTCCTGAATCATTTTCATAAGATGCTGCTGCAAATCCGATTGCTGTACAACCAGATGATGCCGGATTGATTTGAGTTTCCGGTTCAATGTAGCATTCATTTGTCTGAGGTATACCTGATTGGGATGCTGGACAGGACTTCGATTCTTTTGGGACTTGGCTGGCATACGCCTCCTTTTTTTGATGACCATACCCTCCAATCACGAAACGGATTAACTCTCATTGCCTACAATATGCATCTGCCTTTGGCTAGGTTTCTATCGCCTCATTTTTAGGTGTTTAACTACTCAAAGATGGGCTTCACCCGTGTCTTTAAATGTGCCACAACCCCGTGTCCATCCCGTTCTTGTCCTCATAAAATATATCAAACCAGATAGGAGTTGATATGATTGCCAACGTTCGATAGCATTCTTGTCACGGGAAATCAGACCATTAATCAGGATTTGCAGGTAAATGGTAATGAAACGATTGGATTGGACCTGCAGGTGAACGGAGACCAGACGGTTGCTGGCAGCTTGCAGATTAATGATAGCTCCTCTATTACAAATAATCTGGGTGTCGGTGGGGTTATCGAGGCGGGAGACAGTGTAAAAGCAACGACGCAGCTAATGGCCATGAATCAGCCCTCTCTTCCAGTTACCTTGCCACTCATCCAGCAACTGTTATATTATAATCCCGGTATACTGAATCAGCCGGGTTTAGTGTTAACAGGCACTAGTGGGAATAAATATGTTCTGTTTATTGATGAGAGCGGAGGAACACCAAATCTAGCGATCCAAAGAGTATAGACTCACTGGATGCAATATAAAAAGGCGATACTCAGAGTTAATTCTCTGAGTATCGCCTTTTCTTTCATTACAACATTATTACCCTTGGTTAATCAAAATGGACAAAGCACTTTTGGATTCGAGTTGGAAACTTAACAATTCTTCTTCTCTTAGCTGAACCTGCACATTTCCTGTTTCTTCTCCGTCATTGAAAAGCACGAGAGCAATCGAACCATCCGTATTTTTGAAGGCTACGGAACGAATGGATGCCTCATTGGAGGACGAGTCAATGCGTACGGCTTTGGGACGAATCAATGCACTGAAATGAGCCAGAGCATAATAGTCCAGTGTATAGGTAAGCTCTTTCGTTTGCTGGTTAACCTTCACAATGCCGCGGCACGTACTTTTCCCGAAGCCAGGAACGGTAGGACCGTTGTTCTCATCCAGTGCCATATTCCAGAGCACAAAAGATTTGCTGTAATTGCGAAGAATCTCAATACCCGTTCTGATCACATTGGAGAAAGCTTGTTCGAATGGAGGGATCCATTCTCCTCCTGATCCTTCGGTGAAGTGTACCTCTTTACCGGCAACAGCTTCATACACCTTTGTTTGTGCCGAGGCTTCGCCCCCATACCAGTGCCAAGCGACTCCATCTACCTCTTCTGCCGCCTCATCAAGTACTGTCAGCGGGTAATCCGGACGATCCCAGTTGTGATCATAACAGAGGATTTTGGACTGAATGTCATTTTTGACCAAAGCCGGCTTGAGATGATTTTTGATAAAGTCTGCTTGCGCTTCAGCTGGCATCAACATGCCGGGATAATGACCTGGTTCATAAAGTGCTTCATTCTGTGGTGTTACTGCATGGATAGGCAATCCATGTGATGTGTAGGCTTGGATATATTTCACAAAGTATTCCGCATACGCCGGATACCACTCATTTTTCAGTTGACCTGTAATCATCGAGCCGCTTGTTTTCATCCAGCCCGGAGCGCTCCAAGGTGAAGCGAATAGCTTCAGCTCAGGATTGAGCTCCAAAGCCTTTTGAGTCAAAGGAATAACATCCGCTTCATCATGTGCAATGCTGAACCCGGATAATTCCGGGTCCGTTTGATTTTCTGGCAGATCATTATAGCTGTATACCGTTCTGGCATAGTCTGAAGCGCCCATCGGATTGCGGATGACCGACAATCCAATGCCTTCCTCGGGATGGAACAACCGAGTCATGACTTCCGCTCTCTGCTCATCGCTTAATACCTGGTTAATCAGATAGGCAGATGAGTCGGTAAAAGAAGCCCCAAAACCATCCATTTCCTGATACGTTTGCTGATCATCCAGAAGGATAGTCGTTGTTTCCTTGGCGGAGTCCTGCGATTTCAATTGATCCTGGGACACAGATACAAACAATGCATCTTCTCCCGTGGATTTGTACATTTTGAATTTCGTCATATGCTTTCCCTCCACATTCCTCTTATTGGATACCCAATTTCTCTTTATTCTGTTTCATTTTCTCACTACGGACCTTCAGGATATCATCCCAACGGTTTTCACCTAAAAATGACTTGTAAGCGGCGAGCGCATTGTCAAAAGAGGCATCATCTTTGGCACGTACCATGCTTACCAGGGTTGAATTCCACTTGGCGTTGATCGCCGACAACGCACGTGCTTCAGGTGTTCCTTGATTCGGACTAATATTCTCCAGAATGAAGTGTGGTTTCAGTTTGCCTTTGCCCCACTCTTGCATTTGTTTAATCGCTTCCGGGAAAGCATCTGCACTCAGTGCTTTGTAACGGTCATGGCCAAAGAACATGAATTCACCCATCCGGTATTCCTTCTTGAATTTGTCCGCATTATGAAGTTGCAGGTCTTTCACAGCTGGCATCAACTCAACCGTACCATCTGCATTCTTTTTATACGTCTCGCCTTCAATACCATAGTTCATCAGAAGCTGACCTTCTTCACTGAGCAGGTACGTAAAGATTTGAATCGCTTTAGCTGGATCTTTGGCGTCTTTGGAGATGAAGTTGATCATCCAGCCTGTAATACCGGATTGATTAAGTGTCGGTGCATTACCTTTGGTGCTTTGTGGTCCATCAACGGCAACATACTCTTTGCCTTCATTGGCACTCAGATAAATTTGCAGATTTCCTCCCTGTTGAGGTGTACCATCCAGCAGCATCGTTGCATATTTTCCGGATTTCACTTTTTCCTCAAAGGCCGTACCATCATCAGCAAAGCTGTCATCACTGATATTTCCGTCTCTGTATACCTTATTTAAAGTCTTCAGCCATGTAAGATAATCTTCATCCTGATTGCGATCATAGAATTCTCCATTTGCAGTTTCAAGCGGCACGCCAATGAAGTCTTGCAACACGTCTCCGAGTGAACCTGTTCCTTCACCGATAGAGTTAAAACCAAATGGAATCAGTGTTGGGAACTTTTCCTTGATCTGTTTCATCACACTTTCGAATTCCTCTGGTGTTCCCATGACAGGACTTCCCAAAGCTTCGTATACATCATTACGGATGATAAATGCCGTTTTGGCTGGGATGTTGCCGCTATCATAATCGGCTTGCGTATTGGAGTAGTTTGGATAGCCATACGTCTTGCCATCAGCCTGCTGGAACCAGTTCAGGGTATCGGCAGCTGCGACTTTGTTGAAGTATGGATCATATTTCTCCGCAAGATCATTCAGCGGCATAGCCCAGGTTGCGGCTTTTTGCACCACAGGAGAGTTAGAGTCAAATACTGTCAGCAGGTCAGGCATATCTCCACCGGCAAAGAACGTATTTAACTTCGTATCATCACCTGTAATGAATTTGATATTGATGTTCAGATCTTCCTTGATCTTTTTGGTTACAATGTCTTTGCCGAAATCCGTGTTCCACCAGTCGGCATTAACGTACCAAGTTAGGTCTGTAGCTTCTTCCTTTTTATCCAGCTGCCAAGCTGGTTTTTCAGGATCGACTGTATAGCGATCTTCAATGGAAACCCAGTTTCCTTCGCTCGAACCCCCTGATCCACTACTGCAGCCTGTAATCATGATCACCGCTGTCAGCAATGCCGCGCACAGTTTAACTCCTTTTTTGCCTGCTGCCTTATTCATCTTGAACATATTGTTTCCTCCTTAAAGTTAGGTGAGAAATATTGAATAGAGCGAACTTTCTAACAAGCTTAGGTTCCTCTTACTCCTTGACTGCTCCCAGCATCATACCCGAGATAAAGTATCTTTGAAGGATAGGATAGATCAGTATGATCGGCAGTGTAGTAATAACAATCGTAGCCAGTTGCACCCCTTTAGTCGTTGTTTCAATGACTGCCGAGCCACCCACATTTTGCATGGATTGCGTTTGGGACTGAACAATAATCTCGTACAGCATCATCTGCAGCGGATACAGCGACTGATCGGTAATGTACAACTTAGTTGTCATAAAGTCATTCCATTGCCCTACTCCATTGAACAATGCAATAGTTGCCATCGCTGGCATGGACAGCGGGATGAAGATTTTGAGGAAAATATGCCAGTCTCCTGCACCATCGATTTTGGCTGACTCCTCCAGGGAATCCGGTACATTCCGGAAGAAATTCATCAGAATGACGACATCATAGAAGCTGAACAATGCCGGAATAATGTACACCCAGAAGCTGTTGAGCAGGCCAAGTGATTTGATCAATAAGTACGTTGGGATCATTCCGCCAGAGAAGAACATCGTGATAACTCCCATGGCTACGTACAGTTTACGGCCACGTATGTGCTTTTTGCTCAGACCGTAACCGACCATGGCACAGAAGAATACGTGTGTAACGACTCCGATTGTTGTTTTGGAAACGGAGATGAAGAACGCTTGCCAGATGTTCGAATCGTTGAATACGGCTCTATAATTCTCCAGCGAGAACTCCGGTGACCAGAAGATGAACCCGCCTTCCGCCAAAGCCTTGCCCGAGCTAAAAGAAGAGATAATGACATTCCAGAGCGGAACCACAATAACGACAGTACAAATAGCGAGTAAAATAATATTTAAGGTATCAAAGATCCGACTATCGAGATCTTCTTTAGCCACCTTTCCATTCACACGGGATGCCTCCTTCTACAGCACAGATTGATTATCGTTTAATTTGCTTGTAATTTTGTTCGCGGTGACCAACAGAATAACGGACACAATCGAGACGCCCAGACCAACCGCGGTAGCATACGAAAAGTCACCCTGTGACATCCCCATACGATATACATACGAATTGATAACTTCTGCCTTGTCACGGTTTTGCGAGTTCATCAGAACGAGCGTCTGGTCCAGATTGGAACCAAGTAAACCGCTTACAGTAAGAATCAGATTAAGGCTAATGATTGACTTCATGTTAGGCAATGTGATATTCCAAATTTGTCTGAGACGGCTTGCACCATCAATTTTGGCTGCCTCGTAATACGTAGGATCAATCTTGGACATAATCGCCAAATACAGAATCGTTCCCCAGCCGGCCTCTTTCCAAATATCGGATAAAACTGCAATCCACCAATACTTGCCTGCATCCAGCAAAATGTTCTGCGGTTGCGAGATCACTCCCAAGCTGAGTAGCAGCTGATTAAACAATCCCGTTGTTGAAAACCAGGTAATCAGCATGCCGCCCAATACAATCCAGGACAGAAAGTGAGGTAGATATGAAATCGTTTGCACGAACTTTTTGAAACGTCCGCTGTTTAATTCATAGATCATGATCGCCAGGATAATGGGAATGACAAACCCGATACCCAATTTCAAAAAGCTGATCCCCAGCGTATTCACTACGGCATCCCAGAAGTATTTGTCTGACATAATGATTCTGAAATTTTCCAAACCGACCCATGGTGCGCTAGACAGCGTATCAATAACGGTGTAATTTTTGAATGCAATCGTCAATCCGTATATCGGAATGTAACAAAAAATAATCATAAAAATGATGCCGGGTATAATCATCGATTGAATTTCCCATTGTCTTCGATAATCGATGACGAACTCTTTCATTCTTTGTCCGATTGGCTTCCTTCCCCCCGGTCTTACAGGCTTTTTACCGGTTGACGACGTCTCTACGGCTAATTTACTCACGCTCTTTTTCTCCCCTCCAACTTAAGCATTTCCTCATAAAAACGTTTTTATTTTATGACAAAAAAACCCCCTATTATCAAATCTATAATTAAAAAAGACCGGAAATGATTGAATCAGTTATGTTAAAAAATCACTCCGGTCCATCTTCACATGACTTGAGCCCCGTATGATAAGTTCACCCGCCAGTTTTTGTGAAACCCCATGTTCCTTCTTCTTGATCATGCGAACCAGGTGATTGATCGCCAGGATACCCTGCCTTGCAATCTGGTTTCGTACGGTACTTAATGGCGGGGAAAAATATTGAGCAATATCAATATCATCGAAGCCTACTACACTTACATCTTGAGGAACCTCGAAGCCATGAGACTTCAACGCATGGATGCAGCCGATTGCACTCACATCATTTCCTGCAAGAAAAGCATCAGGCAGCTTGGCAGGATGCAGATGAAGAAAAGATTTTACAGCACTGTAGGTGCCCTCTTCCTCAAAATATCCCTGTAAGATGTAATCATCATCCAACGGAAGCTGGTACTCACGCAAAGCGGCCAAATATCCATCTCTACGCTGATTACTGTCAAACATGGTGTCCACGCCGGATATGTAAGCAATTTTCTTGTGCCCCAGTCCAATTAAATACTTGGTTGCTTCGTAACCCGCTACATAAGAGTCAAATATGACGCTTCCCATAGTATCGCTCTGATAGACCCGATCCAGAAACACAGCCTTAATCTTGTCTTTCTCCATAGCGACAATATCCTGCTCATCAATCCGCAGTTCTTCGTAGATGATAACGCCATCCACACGCCGTCCCAGAATATTACTCATAATGACCTGCTTATCCTTGGTCACAAACACATTCAGCCCGTAGCCCAGACGATCGCATTCGCGAGACATGGATTCAACCAGCTTATAAAAGTATGGACCCGACACACTTGTGGTGAAAAAGCCCAGCATTTTGGTTTGCCCGGATTTTAGCAGCTTGCCGTTCAAGTTGGGAACGTAGTTTAAACGCTCTGCCACCTTCAGGACATGTGATTTGGTCTCTGGGTTTAAGACATCCACGCCGTTCAAGGCGTTGGAAACCGTAGAAATGGATACCCCGGCTTCCCTTGCAACATCTTTAATTGTAATCTTTCCCATAATTTTTTGGTCCTTTGCTATAAAAACGTTTTTATATATTTTAAATTAGCATAAAACCGTTTTCAATACAACACTTATTCACTGATTTTTTTTGCTACTCATTTATTTACGATTTTTGGCATGGTACAAGATACTACGAAAGTATACGTGTAGAGACTAACTATGCGGAAGGAAGATGATAATGGCCTTTATTGAAAGGTATGCGATAAATGAAAATGGTGCAGTGACTTTCACAGGCAATACGCTTGGACTTAGCCGCTCTGAAACTGTTGGTGTTCCCGGGACAGTTGACAGCATCGGGGCTTATAATACGACGGATACCACACAGCAGTTTGGAACATATCCACCAGGAACAACGAATCTTTTTCAGAACAACAGCTCCTCTGCTGTACTACAAATCCCCGCAGGCAGCAGCATCCTGTATGCCGAATTAATCTGGGGGGGTACATACATTGACAATACGGAGAACAATTCCGCCTTTATCAATGATGCTGTACAGTTTACAACTCCAGCAAGTCAGACCAGTGTTTTTCCGGACCCGGCAACCAGTTTTGAAGTCATCTTGTCCACCGCTTCCGGATTCCCCACAACCTATGCCTATGTTCGTTCTGCAAACGTTACAAGTCTAATCTCTGCTGGAGGAGCAGGAACCTATACGACCAGTGGAGTAGTTGGAACACTGTCCATACCCGATCCGACCTCCAACCATGCGGGCTGGACACTTGCGGTAGTGTACCAAAATGCTGCCTTGCCTTTGAGAAACATGTCCATTCGAGTGAATGCCGATGTCATTCTTTCCACTTCGGGTCCTGTCAACATGATTATTGATGGATTTGCCACACCATTCATGGGTCCACTGGCAGGTCGGGCACAATTCAGTACACAGGAGGGTGATGCGAACAAGACCGGGGATCAGGCTCGTTTTGGACCGACCATTGCCACTGTGACGAATCTGTCAGGTCCGAACAACTTCTCCGACAACTTCTTCGCTTCACAGATCAATGATGATGCCGGAAACCTCGATACCTCTGGTACGTTCGGGACAAGGAATCAGATCAATGGAACCCCTGGTACAAACATCGTTGGTGGTCGTCAAGGCTGGGATATTACGAACGTGGACGTCGGATTTACATTGCTCAATACACAGACTCAAGCTGCCTTCCAGCTTACAACGAATGGAGACGGCTATCTTGTTGACGGCAACGGATTACAGATCGATATCAACCTCCCTGCCCTTAATGCCGTCAAAAGTGCCAACGTAACTGATGCTGTCGTCGGAGATACGGTAACATATACCATTATCATCTCTAATACTTCATTGGTTAATGCAACGAACGTTATGTTCTTTGACAACATTCCTGCAGGAAGCTCCTTCGTAACGAATAGCATCACACTCAATGGGGTTTCACTGCCGGGTACAGATCCGGTAACCGGATTTCCGATTGGAGATCTCAACTCGGGAACCTCCGCTACCGTGACCTTCCAGGTATTGGTCACATCCGTACCTGTACCGGCTCAGTTGTTTAACCAAGCCAGAGTCGGTTATACTGCCCCTACCGTACCCGATGGTCCGATTATTAATACTGCGGTTACCTCCAATGCAGTGGTGGTTCCCATCTATGAACCCAATGTGGCTATTGTCAAAAGCGCAGACACAACCAATGCTCTTGTCGGAGATACAGTTACCTACACGTTGGTCGTAACCAATACGGGAAATATTGATGCCACAACAACCGTCCTAGACAATATACCAGACGGTTCCGTCTTTGTACCGGGCAGCGTAACCGTCAATGGTGTTTCTCAACCAGCTTCTGACCCTGTTGCAGGAATACCTATTGGTCCGGTTGCACCCAACGCAACCTCTACAGTCACTTTCCAGGTAAGTGTTGTTAGTCAGCCAGCTGGATTGCAAATGGTCAATCAGGGAACAGCCTCCTATACCTTTCAGCCACCAGATGGCCGTGTAATTCCCGGATCTGTTACATCTAACACGGTTGTCATCCCTGTCTCGCTACCTATGTTGAGTGTTGTGAAATCAACTGCTGCTACAGATGCAGTGGTTGGTGATACCGTTACCTATTCCTTTACAGTTACCAATCAGGATGCCAGCAGCATTACCAACGCTGTACTGACCGATAACATTCCAACGGGTTCCTCGTTTCTAACTGGAAGTGTCACGTTAAATGGTGTACCCCAGCCTACAGCAGATCCTGTTTCTGGTATCTCTGTCGGTACTCTCTTGCCTGGTGCATCAGCCACAGTCACTTTCAGTGTTCAGGTAAATACCCTGCCCTCACCACCTCAACTAACAGATCAGGCCCAGGTGAGCTTCGACAGCGGTACCTTTAGCGGAGTTTCCTTTTCCAATATGGTCATCATTCCTGTGTTCCAGGCCATTATAGCCGTTGCTAAGGCTGCTACACCTACGTTTGCTGTAGTCGGGGAAGCCGTGACCTTTCAGTTTACCGTGACCAATTCAGGAAATATTGGCGCAACAACCACATTAACGGACATCATTCCGCCAGATGCCACCTTTGTTGCCGGAAGTGTACTCGTAAATAGCCTTCCGGTCCCTCTTGCCGATCCGAATGCCGGCATTTCTCTAGGCCTCGTACCGACAGGTGGCTCGACCCTGGTCAGTTTTCAAGTCGTAATTACATCATTACCGGCTTCGTTTCAGATTGTTAACCAAGGTAATGCCAGCTTCACCTTCACTCCACCGGACGGCCGCATTATTCCTGGCAGCAGCAGTTCCAATCTAGTGGTTATTCCCATTTCGGCAGACAATCTGACCGTAGTCAAAACAGCAAGTGAGCTCCAAGCCGTTATTGGGGATATTGTCACATACACGCTAGTTGTTCAGAATAATGATCCGGTTGACGCAACCAATGTCAGTCTCACAGACCCTATTCCTGTTGCTTCTGTTCTGGTTCCGGACAGCGTAACGGTGAACGGTGCATCTCTCCCAGGAGTCGATCCTAGCGCAGGAGTCCCTATCGGAACAATTCCAGCCAACGGCTCTGCAACTGTCACGTTCCAGGTCAGTGTGGTCGGAACAGCTCCGCCGGTTCCTTTTCCCCTGTTCCTGGTTGACCAGGCCACCGTTACGTTTACAACCGGAGAATTCACTGGAACGGCCTTATCCAATATCGTCAATGTCCGGGTGTTTGAACCCGTCATTGCGCTGGTAAAATCAGCTGTCCCATCGACTGCTGTTGTGGGTGATATTATTGCGTATACCGTTTTGGTGTCCAATGAAGGTAACTATAACGCTGACGTTATCCTGGTTGACCCATTACCGGCAGGAGAGGCTTTTGTACCGAATAGTGTGCTGATCAGTGGTAACCGTTGGAGCAGTGCCAACCCAATAACCGGAATTAACTTGGGAACGATCCAGCCCAATTTTCCGGTGACGGTTACTTTTCTAGCCACAGTGACATCCGTGCCAACTCCACCCGAGCTTGTCAATCAGGCTACTGGAGATTACACCTATACTCTTCCTGACGGGCGGATCATTCCTGGTTCATCCTTGTCCAATACGGTGACGGTTCCCGTGTCCGAACCGGGGGTTCTGTCCCTTGCCAAATCAGCTGACGTTACCGCCGCGGCCCCAGGAGATATTATTACGTATACGCTGCTCGTTCAGAATCCTACAGAATTGCTGGCAACATCCGTCTTTCTTACGGACCCGATTCCGGCTGGGTCAAGTTTTGTGCCTGACAGCCTCACCCTGAATGGTGTAGCTCAACCTGGGGTTAATCCCTCCACAGGCGTAAGTATCGGCACTATAGGTGCAGGCAGCTCCACGACAGTGACGTTCCAGGTCAACGTCAATGCACTTACACCGCAGCCTGTGACCCAGACGTTAACCAATCAGGGCACCGTTACCTTTGCCATAAACGGAGTAAGTGGAAGTTCGCCGTCCAATGTCGTTTCCATTCCTGTCTATAATCCTGTCATTACCATTCTTAAATCCGGTACCCCCGATGCCGTAGATCTTGGAAATACCGTGTTCTATCAGCTTGTTGTTCAAAATACAGGCAATATTGCAGCCGATGTAACCGTTATTGATCCAATTCCACCTGAATCATTCTTTATACCTGGATCTTTAACCGTAAACGGAGTGGAAATAAGCGATAATCCGGTTAGTGGTATTCCATTGGGGGAAGTGGCACCAGGTGAAACATTCACGATTAACTTTCAGGTAAATATTCTGTCATTCCCATCGAATAATCAGGTTGTGAACACAGCGATAGTCAATTATAATTTCACTCTTCCTGATGGCAATGTCATTTCCAATTCTGTGGAGTCCGATTCAGTCACTACTTTTATCAGCGATCCTCTTCTGGAAATTGTCAAATCTGCTTTGCCGAGTCAGGTCGTCCCGGGAGAAACGATTACGTTCTCCTTCCTGCTGACGAATGGTAACAATGTCCCGTTTAGTTCCATTATATTTACGGATCGAATCCCTGAAGCAACTACTTTTGTTAATAACAGTGTTACGATCAGAGATGTGAGTGTACCCGGAGTCAATCCGATTAATGGATTCGAGGTAGATAATATCGCACCCTTATCCGCGATTCCTATCACCTTCCAAGTCATTGTGAATCAAGGAATTGCATTGGCTCAGATCACCAATCAGGCCAGTGTTTCCTATACATTGGGCGAGGTTTCATTTAACGTTCTGTCCAATGTCGTTCTCATGCAGGTGATTTTCCCAGTTCCACCAGTACCGCCAGTACCACCCGGGCCTCCTGAGCCTCCAACGCCGCCGTTACCACCTGTTAATCCGACTACACCAACAACGCCTGGTTCTTCACAACCGTCCACCCCATCCGTTCCTTCCATACCAATCTCAGCACCTGTGATTCCTGTCCAGAAGACGGCAAGCAAAAGCATTGTTGAGGTAGGAGAAAGCGTTGATTATGTGGTCCTCATTCAGAATACGAGTGCATTTGCAGCCAAAAATCTGGTTCTCACGGATCAACTGCAATCTGGCGTTACTTTGGTTTCTGGTAGTGTCACAGTACAGGGTATTGCTCAACATAATTGCAGTTTGGCGAGTGGAATCTCCCTGGGTGATCTGCTGCCAGGAGCATCGGTGGAGGTTGGATACACAGCCATAATCAAACATCAGCCATCCAACGGAAAGGTCATGAATCAGGCTACAGTCTCCCTTTCCTTTGTTCTTCCAGACGGCAGTTTAATTCCCATTACGCTGGCTTCCAACAAGGTTATCGTCACTGTTGTTGAGGCCGAAGAGTAAAATTCAATCTCTTTTCTTTTTCCGCTTTGGTGATCGCATATTGCTTTTGCGTCCGGACTTTAAACGACGGTTACCTGTCGTGCCTACACTCCTCTTACTGCGCTGTGGTAAGGGGAGTTTTTTCTCTGGTATTTCACGCTCCTCTTGCCCTAATGTGGGAGACAAGTGTTCCAGATAAAAGGGCTTCTCCAGTCCTTCCTGATCCTGATATTGAATTCTTTGCTCTTTGATGTAATCCGGCTCCTCCAGCAGTTCGCTTGATTGATATCCAGCAACTTCGGCATCTGAAATCGGTTGCTTTACAACAAGGAGATGATACATAATCTGATAAGCTACATTCAGTTGGGAGTGTCGTAACAGTTCCAGTTCAGTTTCATTGTATAAACCGTGATAGGATGGAAAATAGAAAAACTCCATGTTAAGTAACCTGAAATCGATAGGGGATTCTATTGTCTCCTCGCGAAGCTGCAAGCGGTCTGAAGTATACAAGGGTGACTTGTCATCAAGTATTTCATTGACCTGAGAAGTCCAGAATTGGGGCATGTATTCATTAAACAACTGCTTGAAATGGGGATTAACCATATGTGAGGTTACATGTGCATAGGGGGCTACGATACAGACAATCGCTTTGTGTGTACTAATCCTGTATATTTCCTCCATCACCTGCTGCAAATGATCAACATATTGCAAGCTGTGTGAACACATCACAAATGTGGCACAGTTATCATCAATCGGGAGGGGCGAATTGATATCGTGAACAATGTTAGTCGTGGGATATGCTATTCGATCAATTCCCGTACAATTTTGGTGTTTATTTTTTCCGCTACCCAAATCGATTCTCAATCCGCTCACTTCTTCCTCATACAATTTAATACTGTATTTTATTCCAAAGTGGGACTACGTGTATAAGCGTTCACCCTATGTTCATGGCATATTATGCAAAAAAAGCAGCTCATATATGAGCTGCCGATAATCATGCTTCTAATTCCCCGTTCTGGGTGTACATACGATAAATTTGTTGTACCTGCTCTTCCAATCGATCAAAGCGAACAAAACGATCGGCTCGAATATACTCCTTCTGCTCCACCAACATAATCATCGTGGGAACTGTGAAAATAAGAAACCTGGACGCCACCTCTTCCACTTGGTTAGCATTGATGTGGGCCAAGTGCACCATTGGATACGGTTCAAGTAACTCCCTAATCTTAGGGAGTAAGGCGTGACATACACTGCACTCTGGCCGTGATATGTACAAAAAAACCAATTCATGTTGCTTAATCATTTCTTCGATCATTTCTATGGATGTTAAAGTATGGAGCTCTTTCATAAGGGTCATCCCTTTCGGTCAGTTGGCAACTATAGTTAAACTGTAGTTTATCACGAATGATTGACTGTACAAATCTCGCACTCAACTAAACATTTTCTTTTCAAACACAGCCTATCTGCATTAAAATGAAGTTGGAAGATCATCCCATATGAAAAGAGGTTATTGTATGAAAAAATCATTTGTTTTTCTGCTTACTGCCCTGATTGCTGTTATCTCCTTCTCCGCGTATGCACCTTCATCTGCATCTGATGCCTCTGGTGATATTGGAGTTAGCCTGCTATCGGATCGTCAATCAGGCACAGTAAAATAAGCGTTCGCACTCTTTCCAAGAAAGAATTTGTACAGAAAATCAGCAGACGACCAGTTCGGATAACATCCGGGTTGGTCGCCTGCTGTCATTGTCATTGTTCTTTTCAGCAATCTTTACTTCCAATCCCTCTTGCGAAGATAGGATTCGAATACAAATGTTCCAAAAGGCAATAAGCCTGCTACCAATCCCATGAACCAGCGTGAAGCTTTCCACTTCTTCACAACTGCCAAATGCACAAGTGTAATCAGATATAGCGGAAAAAGAATACCGTGAATCATACCCATAATCATTACTAGGGAAGACATATCGGCTAAATATTTTAGCGGCATGGCTATAAAAATCAACAGCAGCAATGATACACCTTCCCAAATGCCTGCAATTCTAAATCGACCCGTCACTGTCTTCATCCTGTTCAATCTCACCTTTCCAGCGGCTAGTTTGTGAAATGTGTAACTTGTTAAAACATGTTTCAACTTGAAGCCACATCATCTGTAATAATGCAGCTTCTCTTGAAACGTCTTGTTCAGTATACCGCATGGTTCTGGTCCGGAAATGCTTCAATTTTGAATAATTAATGACTGAACTATCCGTGAATGAAATGTTGAGTTTTAAATTCAAAAATCGCATCAACAGCATAATGATATCCGCCTGATTTTCGAAAGGATTCCCTCAAATTCGCAGCAGCTTTCTCAAAAGAAGGAACGCTCAACACATGATCCACAGCTTCACGCAGCTGACTGGCAGTCAAGGTTTGCATTTGTAAGCTGATACCTGCTCCTCTACTAACAACCTGCTCAGCGATGATCGGCTGATCCGCGCTTTGAGGGAGTATAATGAGGGGAACCCCATAATATAAACCTTCATTGGTACTGTTCATCCCGCCATGTGTGATAAATAATTTAGCGGACTGCAATACATCCATTTGTGGAACATAACGTTTAACCATAAAATTCCCCGGAATTTCTCCCAGATCCGTAATTTGTGTTCTATCCCCTACAGACATGACGATTGTATGATCGGTATTCCCCAATGCTTCCAAGCAAAGCTTATAGAAATCAAGAGCTTGGTTAAAAATTGTACCCAGTGAAATGTAAATAGGTCTTTTCCCTTTAATTGCTGTCAGGTCGAAGTCTTCATGCGTTAATCGCGAGAAGATGGACGGACCTACAAAATGATACGTGTGGTCGAATGCTTCTCCATAAGGCTGGAATTCCCTTGTTGTATATACGATGGTAAGCGGCGCGGGATTGCAAAACACTTCGTAGGGAGAAGCAATCTCCACATCATATTTTTCCTGTAACCTGATCGTCAGGCTATGGAATGTATCGTTTATAGGTTGGGCGATTTCGGTAGGAACATTTAAGAAAAAGTGTTGCATCAAATGATCGAAAGATTCTTCATTCTGCGCAAAAGAAGTGCATGAATTAATTGCAGGCAGCTTCAGAATTTGCGCAAGCAAACGTCCGCAGCCAAACATGGAATCATGGATGATGTAGTCAAAATGTTCACCCTTAATCTGTTCAAGCACGCTCGGAATGACGATATCTGCCGTAAGTAAAAGACCGTTGACTCGCTCGAGCACATAATCTCTGCCACCTGAGACAAAGGCTTTAATGAATTTTTGACCGTCAAAGGTTCGGACTATAGCCCCCGTCTTTTCCATACGTTCCCGATAAGCTTCTATAGTGAAGTACACGACCTCTTCCCCGCGTGAAATAAGCTCTTGCACGACGCCAATTGTTGGATTGACATGACCCTCTGATCCACCGTTAATAAATAAAACACGTGCCATAACGATCCCTCCTTTGCTATGCTACGTTCTCTAAAAGGTGTAAGAATTCGTATGCAATGATGTGCTTTTCCCCAAAAAAATTTAGGTGGTTGCACGTTCTATCAGTTGAAATTCCAATTGCTGAGGCTGTAGCTCCTGCTTGCCAAGGACGGCCCATAATCGATGAAAGGCCTGCGTAGCTTGTTCTGCAATTGGATTATGTATGGTTGTTATTCCAAGCACACGCGACAACTCAATGTCATCGAAACCAACAATAGCAAGTTGTTCGGGAACTTGTATATTCTGTTTGCGTGCTTCGGACCAGATTCCAATTGCTGCATAATCATTCGAACATAACACCGCTTGAGGAAGTTCTGGCCCACTTGCCATTCTTCGCATCGCCTCTTCTCCGTCAGATGAGCTGAACACGGAATATTGATAAGCTTCACGCAATACAGGCAGACCCTTATCTGCCATAAATGATTCATAGGCTTCCCGCCGACTCTGAGTATTCAGGCTTTCTGCTCTGCCAAAGGCATTGGCAATGCGGGTATAGCCTTTGGACACCAGATGTTCAAGAGCTAGCCTGTAGCCTTGCGCCTGGTCCATAGCCACTGACGGAATTTCGTCATCTCCCATCCGCTGCCAAGATACAATCGGACCATACTCGCAGTAGGCTTTCAGTTTGTCTGGATGATTGACACAGGTCATAATCACCAGTCCATCTACTCGTTTACTCCGCAGATCCTCGAACGCCTGCAATTCAATCTCTTTATCTCCACGCGAAGTATAGATCAGGGTCTGGAATCCATAATCCATCGCTGTATCAATGAATTGATTCATGAACGTAATAATAATTTCGTTGGTTGCGGATGTGACAATTCCAATTTGCTTGGTCTGTCCGGTAGATAACGAAACGGCATTTCGGTTCGGGATATAGTTGAGCTGTTTCATGATTTGCGTTATTTTCTGCCGGGCCTCGTCACTCACATGTGGTGAATGATTAATTACTCTGGACACCGTGGCCTTCGAGTAGCCGGACAGCTTCATAATTTCATCGAACTTGGACACATGAAGTCTCCTTTCTTGCTGACTTTCTATGATGATTTACAGTTTGCCTCAAAATAAATAAAAAGTAAAACTTGACGTGTAACCCGTTCCAACGATTAAGCTTTTTTTATGCAGTGCTGCTGTATGTAATATTCACAATGAATTCATAACGATTGGAGCGATACACATGACTCATTCTCAACATCCATCATTTCATTTCCCTGAAAACTTTATGTGGGGTGGTGCGATTGCCGCCAACCAGGCTGAAGGTGCATATAATCTAGGTGGCAAAGGTTTGTCCACTCAGGATGTGGCTCCCAAAGGTATCATGGGTCCCATTACTGAAGAACCGACTGAAGATAACATGAAACTGATCGGGATTGACCTCTACCACCGTTATAAAGAAGACGTGAAGCTGTTCGCTGAGATGGGATTCAAGGTATTCCGTACTTCCATCGCCTGGTCCCGTATTTTCCCTAAAGGCGATGAGCTGGAACCCAATGAAGAAGGCCTTCAATTCTATGATGATCTCTTTGACGAGTGTCTTAAATACGGAATCGAACCACTGGTCACCCTTTCCCACTACGAGACACCTCTCCATCTCTCCAAGGAATATGATGGCTGGGTTAATCGGAAGATGGTCGGCTTCTACGAGCGTTATGTGACTGCTGTATTTAAACGTTATCAAAATAAAGTGAAATACTGGCTCACGTTCAACGAAATCAATTCGATTCTGGAAGCACCATTCATGAGCGGTGGGATCTACACACCAAAAGAGAAATTGAGCAAGCAGGATCTTTATCAGGCAATACACCATGAGTTTGTAGCCAGCGCTTCTGCTGTGAAACTCTGTCATGAGATCATTCCAACTGCACAGATTGGTTGTATGATGCTCAGTATGCCGACCTATCCACTAACACCGAATCCCGATGACATGATTAAAGTGATGGAATTCGAACACAGCAATTATTTCTTCGGAGATGTACATGTGAGAGGCCGGTATCCTGGATACATGAAACGTTACTTCCGTGAAAATGGGATCCAGATTCAGATGGAAGATGGTGACGAAGACATGTTGCTCCATACCGTCGACTTCATTTCTTTCAGCTATTACATGAGTATCTGCCAAACGGCTGATCCGGATAAACAAGTTGCAGGTGAAGGCAACCTGCTTGGAGGTATACCTAACCCTTACTTGCCTGCAAGTGAATGGGGATGGCAGATCGATCCGCAAGGACTGCGTTATGTTTTGAACATGTTCTATGACCGTTATCAGAAACCACTCTTTATTGTGGAAAATGGGTTGGGCGCTGTGGACGAGCTTATTACCGGATCTGATGGTGAAAAGACAGTTGAAGATGACTATCGCATTCAGTACTTGAATGATCATCTTGTTCAGGTCGGGGAAGCCATTGAAGACGGCGTTGAAGTTATGGGTTATACGTCCTGGGGATGTATTGATGTGGTCAGTGCTTCGTCAGCACAATTGAAAAAGCGTTATGGTTATATCTATGTTGATCGCCATGACGATGGTTCAGGAACACTCGAACGGTATCGCAAAAAGTCGTTCCACTGGTACAAAGATGTCATCGGCAGTAATGGCAAAAGCCTGAAACGTTAAGGATGGATACACCTGGAGCAGGTGCATTCCTGCTCTCCCCCAGCAGAAAACAAGGACATGCATTGGTATACAATGTGATGATGTATTTTTTTCTGCTGAGGGATTTTTATTATTATGGGAGTCCGTCTTCAGTTGAATTGGACCAGGTCCGGTTCCAACGATTTCAACGTTAACCATCTCATCCCTGCTTCAAAGTCTTCCTGGAAGGAATCGATCAGAATGATGTCAGGATAAGATGGCATCGACAGATCGCCTTGATACATTTGCCACGCTTGAACCACTGCATCTTCTTCAACCATATTCTGGTAAATCACAACCTGGTCTGGAGCAAGAATCGCATTTACCATTTGAATCATTTTGCATACCGTTGCAATAAACGCTTCCTTTTCCACTGTATCATACCAATCAATTCCCATAGGAAGGTATTTGACTTCCCCGGCCATGCCAAGTTTTCCTTTGATCACTTTACCGTCCACATAAATGCCCATGCCTGGAGGATATTTGGTTGGAAAATAAATTCCGATGACACACTGATCCTCGTCTAACTCTCTTTTTGCGCAATATCCGCTAATTGCAGCGTTCACATCATTTTCCACCATGACTGGTAATCCGAACTGTGCTTCAAGATCTTCAATCATGCGGACACCTTCTAACTGCCGGTGACTGCTCACCGTAATTTCTCCATTCACGGTTTGCCCCGGAATACCGATACCGATGACTTTAATGGAAGCATGTTGAGCCAGTACGTTCCCAATGATTTCATAGAAGTGTGTCTGGTCAAAGGCGGGCATCGTATATTCTTCTCTGAACACCATGTTATCCTCTAAGTTAATGACAGTGGCTGTGATCAGATCCTGCCCCTGCTTTTCGTTGATATACATGACCAAAGCCAAGCTAAAATCGTAATTATATCTGTAGGTTAATGCAGGTCTCCCCCCGTTGGAAGGTACTGTCTCGTCCTCAAACAGTTCACCCAGTTCACACAACTCTTTGACCAGTGAATTGACGGTTACTACACTGAGCTTGGTCAAAGAGGCCAGTTGTGGCTTGGTTGCTGTTTCTACCCGTTTCATGACCTGGCGTACATGGTTTATATTAATTTCTTTCATCAAATACGCGTTCGCTATTTTCATAAGCACCCCTACTCCATAGTTTCTTCTCCAATGTAGTAACTATACAATATCTCCAAAGGGTTTAAAAACACCCGATGAAAAAACATCGGGCATTCTGAGGGTTCGTATACATTTGTGTTAGCTTCTTCTATACTTCGTTTTGTCTGCTTCCGTTATTTTGCGAATCACTCTGCATGGATTACCCGCAGCAATTACATCCGAAGGAATGTCTCTGGTAACTACACTTCCTGCACCGATGATTGTGTTATCTCCAATAGTCACACCCGCAAGCACAGTCACGCCGCCACCAATCCATACATTATTGCCCACTGTGATGGGACCTACAATTTCAAGCCCTTCGTTACGTTGTTCCACATCATAAGGATGACCAGCAGTGTAGAATCCACAGTTCGGAGCAACAAAAACGTTGTCACCAAACCGGATTTTAGCTCCATCCAGCATAACTATATTATGATTGCTATAGAAGTTCTCGCCAATTTCAATGTTATAGCCGTAATCACATAAAAATGGCTGCTCAATCAGGAAACGATCCGTCGTTTTTCCAAGCAACTTTTTGATCAATACTTCTCTCTCAGTGATCTTACCTGGGTGAAGTTGATTATACTCGTAACAAAGTCCCTTCGCGTACAACCGCTCATCAATTAATTCTTTGTCGTAATTCGCATTATACAGTAGTCCCAGTTGTGATTTCTCTTTTTCTGTCATGAATTCTTATGCCTCCAACTCTTCTGTCCAAAATGAATAGATTAAAGCTCTATCTCTCTAATGATTCTAGCAGGATTTCCACCAACAATCATGTTATCCGGGACATCTTTTGTGACTACCGCACCGGAAGCAATAACGACATTGTTACCAATGGTGATCCCTGGATTAATGACTGCCCTGCCTCCGATCCATACATTATTCCCTATGGTTACTGGCTTGCCATATTCTGCACCTGTTATCCGTTCAAATGGATTCAAGGGATGAGTAGCGGTATATATGTGAACATCAGGTCCCATTAAACAGTTATCCCCAATGCGCACTTCACATACGTCAAGTATCGTACAGTTAAAGTTGGTATAGAAATGCTCTCCAACATGAATGTTGTATCCATAGTCAAAATGAATGTTCGGTTCCATGCTCAGGTGTTCACCCGTTGAACCCAATAGCTCTTTCAATACTTTTGTACGGAGCTCACCATCTGTTTCTGTAGTCTGATTGTACATGCGTGTCATTTTTCTAGCATGTTCCCTGTCTTCAGACAATTGGGGATCGGAAGCCAAGTACAGCTCACCATCGATCATCTTTTGTTTTTCTGATTTTGTTGTGATATTGCTCATGATTGTTTCCCCTTTACGTCTATATTAATATTCGAAACCATAAATTAAGATACTTTATAAAGCTATAATAATTATATGGGATAAGTTAAATAAATCAAGTTCCTTTGCAAATTGAATATAGAAATATTATGCCTAATGTTATTAAAAAAACCTCTGCGATCCAATAATTATTGGATCGCAGAGGTTTGCTGAAGTAAAAAAATATATAGCAGTTTGCAAAGACAACTTTTAAATCAACACATTATCCAGCCGCCTGAACCGTTTGCTCTTTGCGACTGATTGCATAAACGGCTGACACCAGACCCATCAGGATTAAAACTGATCCCACCCATCCTGTATACATAATGGATGAATGATCGATAACCACCCCGCCAATATAGGTTCCGAGAGCTATACCAGCATGTGCAATTCCTGAATTGGTGCTAATTAACGTTTCAGCCGTTGCCGGTGAGGTTTTGATAATCAGACTATTCTGTACCGGGGTAACGGTCCAGCTTAATGCACTCCAGATACTTAGCAGAATCAAGAAGGCAATTAAAGGCAACCCGGTACTAAATGGAATAACCGCCATGCTTATGATAAAGGGTATCAGCACGATGATAATGGCTTTGGCTGGGTGCAAGCGATCTGATAATATGCCGCCGATGCCGCCGCCTGCTACAGCAGCGATACCAAACATCATATAGATAAAGGTGACCATTGTTGAGCTGGCTCCCAGCGCTTCCTGGAGAAATGGTGTGAAATAAGCATATAACGTCAAGTGTCCTGCAAGCACAAGCAATGTTGTAACATGGATTGCCAGCATTTTCGGATTCCATAGAGCAGTAAGCTGCTTCTTCAGGGATACTGCCGGAATCGGCTGCACACGATCCATGGCAATGCCAATGGCAACCATGACTACTGCAGTCAAAATCGCGATCAACATAAACACTTCACGCCATCCTGCGATATTACCCACAAAGATTCCGAGAGGTACCCCCAGAATCAGTGATGCACTTCCTCCCATCGTGATTATTCCCACAGCACGCCCTTTATATTGGGGCTCCACAATACGAGCTGCGAGCGTCAAAGACAGGACAAAAATCAGCGAGCCCGTTGCAGCCCCCAATGCTCTGCCTGCCAAAAGAATATAGAAATTAGCACTGAACGCAGAGATGAGATTGCTGATTAGAAAAATGAATAAAGTGCACATATATACTTTTTTACGTTCGAATCTAGCCGTCATATTTAACAAAATAGGCGCAGATAACGCATAGACAAGGGAGAAGATGGAAATTAAATACCCGGCTTTGGCCAAGGTCAGATGAAGATCTGTTGCAATCAAGTCCAGAATCCCGCCTAAAATGAGTTCAACTGTACCAACCACAAAGGCCGCGATTGCCAGGACGTATACTTTTTTATTCATTTTTTAAATCCTCCTCGAAAGTTACAACTACGATAGTAACTTAATCGAGGGAAGATTTCAACACAAAAAAGCTATTCTCAGAAAGAATAGCTTTGGAATCATCATATTAATAAATTAATCGCGCCAGCAGACGTGCAATTTCTTCATCCTGAAGCAGCTGGTCACCGTATTTTTTGGTAATTTGAGTAAGAGCGACGTCATGATAGAAATAATCCGTCATTGCTTTAACAATCGGTTTGGATGTTGTCTTTATTGCCTTCCATGAATCATGTTCGATTCCTGCAAACAAAAGATAACCATGGTCAACAATAATTAGCTGCGAGGGCTCAAGATTACTGTCTTCAAGCATCGGAATTAACGAATATTTATGGGCTAGAGACGTCTGCAGTCCTCCTACAGCCAGGACCTCTACATGTACACCTTCAGCTTCTTTTTGCTCCAGAAGCTCCCGATACTTCTCCATTTGCTCGTTCCAGGCCAGAAAAAGGATAGATGAATCCGCTTCCTCAATAAGCTGTTCAATATTCGATGCAATAGATGATGCATCCTTCAATGTCCAGATATGTTCATCAGTGAATGTACGTTTGATTTTATACGTCTTTAATTCCTCAATATCCTTCTCAAAGTCAGCCCTAATTTTGAGGATAATGGACTGAAGATCAACCGCCATGTACAATTTTTTCTTCCCATGCATAGTTGTTAGGACGATTCCCTTATCAATAAGCCGATTAAGCACTTCGTATATCTTAGCCTTGGGTACATTGGAGTAATTAACAATGGATGTGGCATCGAGCGGTGAATCCTGCGCAAATATGGCCTCATATACCTGACTTTCATATTGTGTAAAACCGAATTTCTGCAACATGGTTCGATTCGGGCTCCTTCTTGTTTGTATCGTTCTATACAGTTTAGACGCCTGAACTTCCCATGTCCAGTTTATCCCACCGACGTTTCATACTAGTCGTAATGATATTACTGTAAGAGTGGAGCATCCAAATATAATGATCTTCCAATGGTTATATTAAGATTGATTCAGGCTACACATTTTGATTTTCTGAAGGAGGTTTGCTTAAACATGGAGAGCACCCATGATTTTGTAAAGAAAGTGAATGAGAACGCCGAAAAAGCACGTCATAACAAAAACAATGGTAAAGGTACACCAACAGATAAACTGCCGGCGAAGCAGCATAGCACCAATAAGTAAGACTAAAATCAATTGCAGCAAATTAGGGAAATAGCGCTCTTATTTTTTTCAAGCACAAGAAACAAGAAAAAGGATCTCTAGTGAGGTCCTTTTCTTGTTATTTGAGATCTACTCGTTGAAGACATTCAATCTGCTACGTTCGATCCCAAAAGCGTTGCTGGGTCATTGCTTGAATGAATTGCTCTGCAAACGCCGCTGGTTGTTGTTCCACAATGACGCCAGGTTTGCCGATAATACCGACTGGCTGGATCAGTGCCTCCCCCGTCGGTGTAGCTCCTACCGGTTTAAAATGATTGTACGTTTCAATGGCATAGGATCGGGTGTATTTCTGAAAATAATTATCTTCCTTCTGTCCTCCAACAATGAATAACCCATCATATACTAAAGGTGATCCGGTCAAAAAGCTGTCATCCACTTTCAATTCCACACCGCTCGTTCCATGGACCACACCTTGTCTTTCATGAACAATGACTGGACGAAGTCCCGCGCTCTTAAACTCATCCAAAATGTATTGTGTGCTGGGACCATCAAATCCTTCACCGACAATCACCCCGACGCGCAGTGTCTTGGGAGAAAATACGGTATTGGCCATGCTTAGCGCAGGGGAGGATTTTGTCACCGTAGATTCGGAAACCTTAGGTACAGCGACTCCAAGCTCGCGAGCCAGAATGGTTGCCAGCTCTGTGCTGATATTCCCTAACATATCGACGACCTGTTGGCGAATCGAAACATCTTTTACTTTCCCAAGCTCAAACGTGAGTGCCTGAATGATATGACCCTTCTCCACACCAGTCATGCTGTTCCAGAATAAACGTGCCTGTGAGAAATGATCCAGGAAACTAGCTGCCGTTTTTCGTTCCTTGAGACCTTGCACCGTGGAAGGATACGTTACAAACCCACCTTTTGTACCGGGCACAGTATAGGGAGAATTATTGGCAAGAGAGTTATCGTGATAGGCGACTCTTCCTCGATCAATGGTGTAGCGGGAAGCACCGTCTCTCTGGTTGTTATGTACAGGGCACACGGGACGATTGATCGGCAATTCCTGATAATTCGTGCCCACCCTTGCCAATTGTGTATCCGTATACGAGAATAGCCGGCCTTGAAGCAGTGGATCATTGCTGAAATCAATGCCACGTACAATGTTGCCAGGATGGAAAGCCGACTGTTCCGTTTCCGCAAATACATTCTCGACATTTTGGTTAATCGTCATTTTGCCAATGATTCGTACCGGAATGTCTTCTTCTGGCCATAATTTCGTTGCATCCAAAATATCAAAATCAAACTTGAATTCATCCGCTTCCTCCAGCACCTGTATTCCAAGTTCGAACTCAGCAAAGTTACCTGCATTGATATTCTCCCACAGGTCCCTGCGATGAAAATCCGGGTCCGCACCGCCCAGCTTCTGCGCCTCATCCCACACAAAAGAATGCATGCCAAGTACAGGCCGCCAATGAAATTTCACGAATCTGGATTTGCCTTCTTTGTTCACCAGCCGGAAGGTATGTACTCCAAATCCCTGCATCATTCGAAAGCTTCGCGGTATCGTGCGATCCGACATAATCCACATGACCATCGCTGCCGACTCCTGATTATTGGCGATGAAGTCCCAGAAGGTATCGTGCGCAGTGGAGCCTTGTGGAATTTCATTATTGGGTTCCGGCTTCAGTGCATGAATCAAATCCGGGAACTTGATCCCATCCTGAATGAAGAAGATCGGAATATTATTGCCGACCAGATCAAAGTTGCCTTCTTCGGTATAAAACTTCACTGAAAACCCACGCACATCCCGATTCGTTTCGTTCACTCCTTTGGAGCCTGCAACCTCGGAAAAACGAACGAATAGCGGTGTCTTCACACCGGGATCCTGAAGAAAATGTGCCATCGTTAACTCTTCAAGTGACTCATATAACTCAAATTCACCGTAGGCTCCATATCCCCGGGCATGCACAACTCTCTCCGGAATGCGTTCCCGGTCAAAGTGAGACAATTTCTCACGCATCAGAAAATCTTCAAGCAGCGTGGGTCCGCGATCCCCCGCTTTTAGCGAGTTGCTATCATCCGATATTTTAACCCCTTCGTTGGAAGACATCTCTTTTCCGTTATTATCCCGAAGAAAGGCATTTCGCTGTTCTATCTTTTTGTTCTCATCCATGGGTTCCTTGCTCATTCCAATCACCTCCAGCATTATATGTATGGGACTGGAAGTACACTTATGATTGACTGATACACCATACTTTGGTCCGAATCATGTGTGTGAATTACAAATATGAATTGCATGAACTTATCAATGGGTATAACTGGGGATTGTCCCATTTATGAAATATCGCGTCCTTTGTCTAGCACCTTCCTCATTTCCTTTTCATTTACTATAAAGAATCTAATAGAAAAGAGATGATGAGGATGGCTAGTGTAAAAGCTGTTCCACAACCGGATTTGGTATTGATCTACTGGTCCAGAAATCCGCTCGTTCCCGGTTCTGCACGCCGAATCAGAAGTGTACGTGTGATCGGGAACACATCCCCTTGTACCTTCACACTGGTGCGTGGTGCATTGCTGATTAATGCCTTAAACTGTTTGCTGGACAATGATATTGGTTTTAAAGTGGTGTATAGCAAAAAAACATCGAGCATCAGTGGCGTTTTATTGTTGAAACGCAGATCTTAAACGAACAAACAGGTGCCCTCCTTCAATAAGGAAGTGCACCTGTTTGTTATTTAATCAATGAATGATGTGACTGAACTCCACTCTATTTGACGTTCATATAACGTTCGAAGGCATCATTACGGATGGTCAGTAACTGTTCAAGTCCCATATCATTCAACTTTTTGATATAAGCATCCCAGCCGTCTTCGATGCCGCCTTTGGTTACCCACTGAGCTCGCATCGTCGCTACATAACCGTCAATATCCGTTGTCAGCGTTGGCAGCTCCTGGAACTCTTCAGCATTGTACATAACCTTCGGATAAGGTGTCGTTACATCTGCACTGCCCAACTGATCAATTTGCAGCTTGAGTCCGTCACCAGCCTTCGGATTAAGCTTAATTTTTTCTTCAAAGGAAGGGCTTACATATTTGGGTCCGAAATCACGCAGGGATTGATCCCAGTACCAAGCATCGGCGCTAGTGCCTGCTGGCGGGTCCATCAGCGTATATGTGCCATCATCATTTTTCTTGATTACAGTTCCAATCGCACCCCAGAAATTCTGAATGCTGGCTTCGTTGGAATAGAACTGATCAGCCCAGCGTGCCGCTACTTCTGGAACAGTACATGAACTTGTAATCAGCAGTTCATTACGGGCCAGATTCATACCGCCTGGATCACCTGGTTGATAACGTTTGCCATCAGGTCCGGCAATAGGCGCAATCGCTTCGTATTGGTCGCTCCACTTGCCAAACACCGCATCAGGTGTCCATTGGTTGCTGAAGCCGACGATTGGAATGTCTGCATTTTGCCATTTGGCTGATGTCATTGTATTGTCTTGTGTGAACAGTTCCTGATCAATCAACCCTTCTGAATACAGCTTATGTGTATAAATAAGAGCTTCTTTATAGGCGTCAGTCGTTGGGAAGAAGACCGGTTTACCGTCCTGCACAATCATACTGCTGGCATTAATGTCAGTGATTCCGAATGGATTGAGGAAATCCACATTCAGACCCGTTTCCGTGTACGGAATTTCGTCCTGTTTTCCATTTCCGTTCGGATCTTTTTCCTTAAACGCTTTCAACACCTGATACAGTTCTTCTGTTGTCGTTGGTGCTTTCAGCCCCAGCTTATCAAGCCAAGCCTTATTAATTACAGGCTGATTCCGGCTCTTCGGACGGGCAGGCAGTCTTGTTGGCATGGAATAGATTTTGCCATCAGGAAACGTACTGATTTTCTTCATGTCTGGCGTCTCTTGCATAGCCGCCTTCAAGTTGGGCATATACGAGTCAATATACTCATCCAGTGGACGGAAATAGCTCAGGTTGTTTACAATGTCCGAATCGCTGAACACCTGGTCACCCAAGATAATGTCCGGGAGTGTACCACTGGCAAGCATAATGGATTTCTGCTCCCCCCAGTCATTAGAGGACATGACCTGCCACTCAATTTTCACATTGGAATCCTTCTCCAAATCCTTGAGCCATTGGTTCTGTGTAAAGGTGTCGCCCATATTCCCCCAACGAACCGTCAGTACCTTGAGTGTGACTGGTTTATTGACAATCGGCAGACCTTCCTGATTAAAATCACTTGAAATCGTAGTCTCCGCAGGTTCACTACTATTTCCACTACTACAGCCAACAACGCTGACCAACATGGCCGACACGAGAAGCAGGCTGTTCATTTTGGTGAATAACTTCTTGCCTATCTTTTTCCCCATTTGGGAACCCCCTTGATTCGTAATGAATTTCAACCCGCCTTATTCCTTCACTGCGCCGATCATCACCCCCTGATTGAAATACTTTTGGATGAACGGATACACACACATGATCGGAATTGTAGCGATGATAATAACGGAATACCTCATCAAATTGGCAAGACGCAGGGCAACTTGTGCTGCTTCTCCTGTACCCATGCCAGACTGCATCTGATTCGTGATGAGGATATTACGTAAAATTAGTTGCAGCGGATACAGATTCGGATCTTTTAGATAAATCAGGGCATTAAAATATGAATTCCAATACCCTACAGCAATCCATAGTCCGAGGACTGCGATGATTGCTTTGGACAGCGGCAATACGATCAGTACAAAATACCTCAGGTTACCACAGCCATCGATCTGGGCAGCTTCCCATAAATCTCCCGGAATACTGGTCTGGAAAAATGTCCGGGCGACGATCATGTCGAAAACCACGACTGAGAACGGAAGCACCATCACCAGGAACGTGTTATAGAGATGGAAGTCGCGGATCGTCAGGAAGGTTGGAATCAAGCCGCCGCTGAAGAACATCGTAAAGATAAAGAACAGCGAGAAAAATTTGCGCCCGACCAGATCTTTTCTCGATAATGCGTAAGCCGCCGAAATATTAACGACAAGCCCGAAGAGTGTTCCCACCACCGTATACAGAATGGTATTTCGATATCCGATCCAGATATTTTCGTGTCGCAGCAGTTCCCTATACCCTTCAAGCGTGAAACCTTTGGGGAAAACCCACACCTGTCCGTTAGCCACAGATGAAGGATCACTGAACGAGGCGATGACAATAAAATAGATCGGATAAATGATAGCAATCAGAAAAAGAACAGCAAAGGCATACAGTACAACTTCTGCAACCGTAACACGTGGTCGACGTTTTGTACGGGGAGTTCTGGTCATTGCTGCCGGTTCCATAACGCTCATCTTGTTTGTCTCCCCCCTACCATAGACTGTTTTCACTGTATTTCTTGGACAACTGGTTGACCAGAATAAGCAAAATGAAATTAATGACGGTATTAAACAGGTTTATCGCTGAGGAGAAGCTGTATTGGCTGCTCAGTAACCCGATTTTGTATACATAAGTAGACAGAATCTCACTTGAGAGAATGTTCAGGTCATTCTGCATCAGATACACCTTCTCAAATCCTACGCCCAGTAATCCGCCTACCCGCAGAATAAGCAGCGTGATGGCAGTCGGCAGCAGCATCGGAATATCAATATAACGAACCTTGTGCCATCGACTTGCCCCATCAACCGTGGCCGCTTCATAGAGGCTTGGGTCTACGGCAGACAGCGCGGCAATATAGATAATGCTATCCCAACCGACATGCTGCCACACGTCAGACCATACATACACACTGCTGAACAGAGCTGATGAACCCATTAAGTCCGGTGCTTGTGCTCCAAACAGCTGATACATATTGCCAACGAGCCCTGTACTTGGCGAGAACAGGATCAGCATCAACCCAACCATAACTACCGTTGAAATAAAGTGAGGCATATAGGAGACTGTCTGAAAAAGCCTCTTGAATCTTCCGGCTCTCATCTGGTTCACCAGTAGTGCAAGCATAATTGGGATCGGAAAAGTAGCCAAGCTGTACAGACTGATCACAAGTGTGTTACGTATCGTATTGGTAAATTGATAGGAATGAAAGAATTTCTCAAAGTATTTGAATCCAGCCCAAGGGCTGTCTCCGATTCCCAACGCCGGACTGTAGTCCTTAAAAGCGATTAATACGCCGTACATCGGCTTGTAGGCAAATAAAAGTGTCAACAGAACCGCTGGAAAAAGCAAAACGTAAAGGCCCCAGTTTCGCCTGATTCTCTCCAACGTTCTTCCAATATAAAGTGGATTGGTCCTCATGGTTCTTCCTTCCCTCCTGTAAATATACTGATGCTGCTCTCCCGTAGGACCTGTCATCTCTGGAATAGCTTCAGTATAAACTGCTTCACATTGGGTTTACCGGACCGCTAAGGACGTTATTCGGACTTCTATGGTTCCATCCATGAACTTTACAAGTAACCAAGATGCTTACAAGCAAAAATCATATCGTTATCCAGACTTTCGTGTGTGTAATCCGGACTTCTGAATCAAAAGATGCAAATCTTTATGTTTTTTTCAAATAAAGGTTTTATACTATTCCTGAGATATTAAAGCGTATTCATAACCAAGCAATCAAGAAAGTGGTGCATTGTTCCATGGCAAACCTGAACACCATCAAACCCTACCCCATTCGGCATTATATCCGCATGATGTTCGTCATTTCCTTTGTCGTGCTCATCTTGGATCTCGTAATCAGCATTGCTTCCATCTCCATGGTCAAACAGCAATCCACCCAATACTTGCAGGATGCAGCCGATCTGTATATCAATCGCATTAATCACGATTTTGCGTACATTAATCATTTCATGGGGTGGACACTGGCCAATGACGAGAATCTCGACAACATGAATACATATGGCGTGAACAGTATTCCGTTCCTAAAGGCCAACGAGAAACTACATTTGCTCTTCGCCGAACTACAGCGAAACTACGGGCAGTCGTACAATTTCTTTTATTATTTGGAGAATAGTGAATATTTCCTCAACTGCGCGCCAATAAGTATCTCCTATTCGGATTATTCAGAAGTGAAGAAGCAGATCATTACGCTGACCCGTGATAAAGGTGTATATGAGAAGTTCTATTCCCATTGGACACCAATTCACGTGAACGGCACTTCTTATCTTATCAATATTGTGCCGTACTACAACCGTTATCTTATTGCCTTGATATCCGCAGATGAACTGATCGCCCCTCTACAGCAGATTAATCTGGGGGCCAACGGATACGCCTCTCTGGTAGACGAGAATGGAGTGCAACTTTCCGGACCTGCCGGCGGGAATCACATACCAGAAGAGAGACATTCATTTCTCGATCTGTTCCAGTCTCATAATATTGTCAGCAGCGACTTCTCCAATGCGGCATTCAGCGTGCGTATGGCCATCAAGTTTGGCGCATTCGAGAAAATTATGGTAGCTCAGCTGCTCATTATGCTGCTTTTTCTGATTGTGACCTCCACATTAAGTGCAATCATCATGTTTTTCAGGAGAAATCTGCTTGTTCCCATTCAGCGATTCTCCAAAAATCTGGCGCGTATTAACGAAGGGGACGAAGCGACAGACTTTAAGAGCAGCCGGATTATGGAACTGGAGCAGGTCAATGCACAGTTTAAAGAACTGGTAGCCCAGATTAAACGGTTCAAGATCGATCGCTACGAGCAGGAATTAGAGAAACAGAAAATACGATTGGATTATATGAAATTGCAGATTAAGCCCCACTTCTTCCTCAATTGTCTAACGAGCATGTACAGTATGGCACAGATGCAGATGTACGAGGAAATTGAGAGTATGGCCTTGGCTACGTCCCGATATTTCCGATATATCTTTCAAAGTGGGGAGAATTTCGTTCTTCTGAAGGATGAGATTGAACATGTGAGAACATTTCTGGATATCCAGAAGTCGCGTTACCGCGATGCTTTTTCCTACCGCATTGAACATCCAGATGTGATCACGGGCATCGCTGTGCCACCACTCGTCATTCAGACATTCATCGAGAATGCCGTCAAATATGGGGTCTCCCGAGATCGGGAATTATGCATTACTTTATCCGTAACGGAACAACGACAGGAAAATGGCGATCATGTGCTGATCCGGATTTCGGATACAGGTCCAGGATTCAGCCCGGATGTTCTTGACGCACTGATGCGTGGAGAAGCGCTGGAACAAACCGGTGGTAACCGGATTGGCATTATGAATACCATACAACGTTTGGAGTTGTTATATCGGGATGAAGCGAATATTACCTTTGCAAACGATGCAAGTGGCGCCCTGATCACGCTTTCCTTGCCTAAAATGATACTGAATTCAGATACTTCGGGAGAGGTGACAAACCATGAATGCATTGCTGGTTGATGATGATTATTTTGTAGTTATGGCTTTGGAAAAGAAAATCGATTGGAAGGCCTTGGGGATTCATACGATATTCACAGCCTACAATATTGCGCAGGCCAAGGAGGTTTTGCAAAATCATCCTGTTCAAATTCTCATATGTGATATTGAGATGCCCCAGGGCAGCGGGCTGGAATTACTCGCATGGGTCCGGGACGAATCGCATAATGTACAGACGATATTTCTGACCAACTACGCCGATTTCAATTATGCCCAGAAAGCAATTGAGCTGCAAAGCTTTGATTATTTTCTGAAGCCTATTGAGTTTGACAAGTTAACGCTTATTATTCAAAAGGCGGTTGCCAAAGCCCGAGACCAGCAGTTCATTGAGAAAGCCATTCATGAGGGTGAACTGTGGCAGAAAAATCGGAGCAAACTGATTGAGGATAGCTGGCGCAGGCTGATCTCTGGTAAAGCCTTTCCTTCCGGCCCTGCCGACGTCTCTGCCTTTTTGACAGAACAAAACCTGCCTTATGAAACAACAGATCTGTTTCTGCCTATCCTGGTTAACCTGTTTCCGTATGATCATACGCTGGGCAAGACGGACAAGAACCTATTCGATTACGCTTGTTTGAATGTGATGGTTGAACGGTTTCAGGACACTCTCTTCTCCATTGAAGCCATTACCGAGATCAAGGATCATAACTGGATGATTATTCTAAAATGGAACGGAGCGCCGGATGCACAGCTGATCGAATCCATGTGTGGTTCGTTCATTCCGGAGGTTAATAACTACCTCAAGTCGGATGTCTGCTGTAGTATCGGGTTCTCTCTACCGCTGGGTCAGATTCGTCATACCATCAACGAGTTGTTGCTTATGAATGAAGAACGAATCAAACACCGCAACCAAACCTTTTTACTGGAAAACTATAATAGACCTGAATTGAATTACACACCGCCTGATCTGGGATTGCTGGAGAAATTGTTGAATGAAAATCGCTTTCAGGCGTTTCTAGATGAAACGGGGCGTTATATGCATCAACTTGTCCGTGAAGAGGTGGTAGGCACCGCTGTTCTAAGTCTGTTGCGTCTTGATCTGGTGCAACTTGTGTATGCCCAATTGAAGAGTAAGGAGATCGAAGTGCACAAGCTGTATATGGGCAAAACGAATGATCAGTTGTTCATGCAATCTCTGCATTCTATTGAAGACATGCAATCCTATATTGCCTACCTGGTCAATACGGCTGCGGAATATCTGAATGTTGCCGAGCAGCCCAAGTCGGTTGTACATGAGATTACCCATTATATACGCACTCACTATGGAGAAGATCTAACGAGGAATAACCTGGGGGAGATGGTCTATCTGAATCCAGATTATCTAGCAAGACTGTTTAAGAAAGAAATGGGCATTTCACTGGGCCATTATGTCATCCATACCCGTCTTGTGGCGGCCCGACATTTGCTGGAGACCACCGCACAATCGGTGCATACCATTGCTGGAAATGTCGGTTATACCAACTACTCTCACTTCACCAAACTGTTTAAGCAAGAGATGGGCTGCAGCCCCAATGAATATCGCAAGAAGCAGAAAGAGAACTCTCATGAAACAGGATGACCTTTCTCCTGTAATACAAAATGCCACCCTGCGGATCGCACGCAGAGTGGCATTTTCTGTTTTAATATACCTTATTTATTCGCATTAATGACTTCATTCACTTCCTGAGTGATCTGGTCTCCGCCAAGCTTTTTCCAATTTGCAACAAATTTATCGAACTCGTCAATAGACAGGTTGCCATAGATGATTTTCAGAAACGTCTCAGCGCGCAATTTATCCAAGGTTGCCTGTTTGGTGTTCATGGTTCTCGTCGGGGCGTAGATAAATTCATTCATGACAATGAGGTCGTTATCCCGATAATATTTAATGACACCCTGCGAGCTTTCCGGTCCAAAAATACGTTCCATATGCCACTTATCCAGATTTCCATTGCGGTAATCCATAATATCATCGTAGAATAGCTTTGCTTCGAGCTCTAATCCGGAAGTATCTCCCGTTTTGAGCGCCTGCTCGACTTCATCTTGTGCTTTTACGTTTTTGTTGGCAGGCAGATTGGATACGGTCGCATTCTGAAAACCGAGTCCGGTTACCCCGTTCAAATATGCAGCACGCTCTTCCTTGGCTGACTCACCGAACATTTTCTCTGCTTGGAAATTCAGCAGCTTGATTAAGGCTTCCGGGTGCTCGTATCCTTTACGAACGGCGAATATGCCGCCCAAGCTAAGGTGGTTCTGCGTTTTGGCAGGCTGATCATCAATAGATTGAACCGGATAAGGCAGCCAGTCCACGTTCTTATCCTTTTTGATCATGCTGCTGACTTGAAATGGTGCCCATTGTGGGAGGAAGAATATGCCTGACTTACCCCCGTTGACATCCTCCATCATTTTTGCAAAGTCCTTCACTCCAAACTCAGGATCAATAACGCCCTTCTGGTACAGATTTTGCAGTTCTCGCAATCCTTCCTTCACTTCAGGCTGAATGGTTCCATTCACAACCTGACCTGAAGCATCCTTGATCCAGGTTTCGAGATAACCATGATAGCCGAGCAGGAACGCATTAATTGGCAAATCCTTGTTGAGTGCAATACCATACGTATCATCTTTACCATTTCCATCCGGATCTTCAAAGGTAAAGGCTTCCGCAATCTTAATGATATCCTGCATAGACTTTGGCGCTTCCAGTCCCACTTTCTTCAGCCAGTCCTGACGAATCCAGACCATATCTGAGGAATCAAGTGAGCCTGGGAAACTCACCATCGCGTAAATTTTCCCATCCTTGGTTACCGGTTTCAAGCCTGCTCCATCCTCAGCAGACATAAATTCCTTGACCAGATCGGATGCATACTTATCATAAACCTCTGTCAAATCTTCCAACATCCCAGCTTCGTGCAGTTGTTCGAACTGCACAGCACTTACTTTCAATACATCTGGCAAATCGCCACTCGCCAGGGTGACGTTCATTTTATCGTTATAATTGGCATCTGGGACAATCCAGTCATAGGTGACATCGATCCCAAGCTCGTCCTTGTATCCTCTGGTCCATATGTTATTGGCGTGTGTATCGCCTTCGGCGAGCGTTTCTTTCCCTGTTTCATTCATAGTTGATGTTAATTTGATGGGTGGATCATATTTCGTAAGCGGGCCTCCCGCATCCTGCTGTTTGTTCGGTTGCGCTTCATTCTCAGCACTACCCGTACCCGATGAACAGGCTGCAAGCGTGGTTGCCAGAACCATGGTTAACGTTAACAATGAGAATTTCTTTAATGACATGTTCATGCGAATCCCCCTTTTTATTCCCCCGTGAGGTATAATTTTATTGTATAAAGAAAGCGCTATCACTTCGAGTGTACCCCGTTGACATCTGGTATCTTTGATTTACCATTTCAGAGTTGATCTAACTTTTTTGATCCCGATATTCCTGCGGCGTGCAGCCGGTGGCTTTTTTGAAGAAACGATAAAAATAATGCTGATCACTAAATCCGACCTTGGCGGATATTTCATGCATTTTGCAGGTGGAGCCGAGAAGTAATTCCTTGCTTCGCTCAATGCGCCGGTCATGGATATAGTCGGATATGCCTTTGCCTGTTATGCGCTTGTACCAACGGGACAGATATGACGGATTAAGGGAAACCTCCTGTGCAATTCGGGTTAGCGATAGGTCATCCTCCAGATGGTGCTTGATATAATGATGAATCGTAATTAGAATCTGCGACTGATCATGGATACGTGTAACACTTCTTTTGGAGATAATCCATTCATATGCCGATTGATAGAAAACCACCAGATCAGACCAAGGCGTATGGATGTCAAAATGAAGCATACGAGATAACGCAATTTCCTCCATCGCTGATTCGTACAAGCCCAGTTCATGAAGAAGCTCGATCAGTCCATTACCTGCTCCTGAATAGATCTTCATTCGAAAGAAGGGGTCCTGAAGTCCTTCTTTTGAAACCTCTGTCCATTTGTGAAACGACTCCATCCACTCTCTGTCACCTGCTGTAACACGCTGCCTGATCAGATCCAGATGAAGAGCTGCAACACTCTGCTGATTCAGACTATTGTGGGTGTATGGCGAATCATGCTGCACATTGACCCGAAGAAGCTTCTCCATCCCAAGTCCAGGGCCCTCATGGATCGACAGGCGCAGCTGTGCAATCGCCTGACTTAACTCCATCCACTCCACCGCCTGTTCGCTCACCATAATGGAGACGGACAGATTCAGACAATCCGCACAGGATTGCTGCACAGACTCCAGCGTTCCATAGACGAAACTCAGTGTCTGTTCCCACTTCTCCTGCTGTCCTGTATGGAAGCTCGATGGCTCCACCTTTGGCTGAACAAAGCAGGCGATCACCTGATAATCCAGATCAATAGCCTTGACCTTGGCCTTATCCTGAAGCAGCTCCTCCGCAACGTTGGCAACCGCATAGCGAATTAAACTCCGGTCCGCCTGGGATTGATAGTTGTTCCACTCCTCAACCCGTATAATGACCGGGATTACAGGCTCGTTGGACATGAAAGGTAACTGGACCGCATCCAATTCTTCCTGAAGCGAGGCGGTATCATGTCTTTCCGTTCGTTTTAGGAGATCCAGCAGTAACTGTCTCTGTAGCTGCGGCAGCGCTCTGGGCAGCTTGCTGCGGAACCAGGCATGCTGGTAACGGAAATCATTTTCCTCCGATATTTGTGTTAACGCCCGCTCTACCGCTGCGCGAATATGACTCATGCCCTCTGTCTTTAACAGGTAATCCACAACACAAGGGTTACGTATTGCTTGGTGTGCATAATCAAATTCGTTATGACCTGTCAACAATAGCACTTTGCATCGTGGCCAGCGATCCATAATCTTCTCGATCAGTTCCATGCCATCCATGCCTGGCATACAGATGTCGCTGAGCACGATATCAATTTTGACAGAATTCAACCACTCGATTGCTTCAAAGGCAGAGTATGCCTTAATGATCTCCATATCCTGAAAATCCGCTTTTTGAAAGAATGCATAAAGACCATCCAAAATAACCGGTTCATCATCGACAATTAACATGCGCTGCATACGATTACTCCCGTCTCCATGGAATATTTAAAATCATGCATAAACCGCCCAACTCACTACGCTGCGCACAAAGACCATAGCCCGTCCCGAACTTGATCCGTAAACGTTGATTCACATTCATTAGTCCCGTAATCTCTTCATCCCCATGTCTCGGGTTTGCAGATTCCTGAAAGGATGCTTGCAGGCTGCTCAGGATTTCATCTGTTAATTGATCGCCATCATCTTCTATCCGAATGGACAACTTGTCGTGTTCCACTTGATAGGATAATTTCAGAATTCCTCCCTGACTGCGTTTGGCAAGGGCATGTTCGAATACGTTCTCCACAATCGGCTGAATAATGACTCGGGGAATGGCGATGTCTCGATACTCCCTACTTAGTTCCTCCAATTGCAGTTGGACTCTTGAGCCAAATCGAATTTTCTGAATAGAAGCATAGACCAAGGCATGGTCCACCTCTTCACCGAGCGATACCTCGGAATGAGAATCCCTGGACATATACCTGAAATATTGACCCAAATAGTCGGTGAATTCCTGAATTAATTCAACATTCTCGACCTCGGCCATTTGCTTGATGCTGAACAGACTGTTATATAGAAAGTGAGGCTGAATCTGGGACTGCAAATGTTTGAGTTCTGCCTCGCTGGTTCGAATCCGGGCAACATAATTTTCATCAATCAAAATATGTAAGCGCTCTATCATGTGGTTGAAGCGAGAGTATAAATAACCGAATTCATCGCGTCTGGATTGCGGAATATGAATATTTGTCTGGCCCTGCTCCGCCATTCTGAACCCGCGAATGAGCACAGATAACGGCTTGTGAATTGACCTGTAGATCGAAAAGGAGAAGATCATAATGATAACAATTGAAATAAGCGTCAACGTCCACAGCCATAGGTTGTATTGTTCCAGCGGAGCTTGGAGCACATCATTAGGGATGCTGGCTGTCAGCGTGAACGAGTGATCGGGATCATAAAGCGAATAATACAGATATGGATCGGATTGAAATCTCGTCACTTGCATGGATACAGGTGATACAGGTGATACCCGTTGCAATAATGCCGCCGACGTAGGTTCGTCTGAAGAGGAAATGGCGACATTGTGCTTCTCTCCGAAGCTCAGCGTAATATCACTGCCTCCTGTTTCCGCGAGCTGCTGTAATCTGTGCTTCAGTTCTTCTGCAGACAAGCGTATGCCTAATATAAAATTGGGTGGTTCTTCATGATTCATGTTATACGGATTGCTTTTGAGAAAATAAAGATTGTTATCCGAATAAGACAACTCACCATTCAGATTCCCCATAGTTTCCAGCAGATCCTTCCATTCTGTATCCTCTACATTGCGAATTCCGTCCACCGCGCTTACTCGTTTATGCAGAGCCGGAACGTAATACACAACATCGCTGATATAGGGACTCGTCACCATGATCTGCCCCAGCTTGTTGTGGATATTATTGAGACTGGAAGTCACCTCATATCTACTCATAATCGCAGCTCGTGTACTTAGGGTGGACATCGTTTCATCGAACGAAAATTCGGTAACAAGCCCACTCATTCTCTCCAGTTCGAATTGCAGATGATTGTGGTAAAAATAAAGCTTTGATTCATGCGCCTTCTCCACTTCCGTCTGCATTTGCTTGGAGCTGGTATGCGTGATCATAATGCTGATCCCATATAGGGGCAGGATGACGAGTACAAAAGCAATCATCAGTTTGACGACGATGGATGCATTTTTCCAGGTGCCCACCGCGAATCTCATTTCCCTTTCACTCCTCTCCTCAACGGCAAAAAGGAGCCGGAAATCGGCTCCTCCCATTGGTTTTCCTCCATCGATCTTATCCCTTTACACTACCGACAACAAGTCCATGAACGAAATACCTTTGCAGGAACGGATACACCAGCAAAATGGGGATAACGGACAAAAAGATTTGGGATGCCTGGGTCGTTCTATCCGACACCTGACTTAACAGAGTTGCATCCTCCAGGGTCATCATTTCACTCTGAATCATCGTCACTTGCTGGAGCATCGATTGCAAATACGTGGCTAGCGGATAACCTTCCGGACTTTTCATATAGATCATGCCATCAAACCAGGCGTTCCAGTGTCCCACCATGGCAAACAATGTAATGGTTGCGATACTGGGCAATGAAATGGGAAGGTAAATGCTCCATAGCGTACGGAAATGGCCTGCGCCATCCATCCAAGCCGCCTCTTCCAGCTCCTTCGGCAAACCCCGGAAGAAATTCAGCATAAGCAATACATTAAAGATCGGAACCGCTCCCGGTAATATCAGAGCCCAGATGGAATCCAAAAGGCCTGCTTCCTTGACGATCAGATAACCCGGGATTAATCCTCCACTGAATAGCATGGTAAAGACAAAAACCCACGCATAGAACGTTCTGGAACGAAACTTTGCTGCCTCTTTGGAGAGCGGATAGGCTACGAGAATCGTGAAAATCAGGTTGGTCGCAACTCCGAGTACCACACGGAGAAGACTTGTACCGAATGAATTTAGAAACTGCTGATTTTCGAGAATGTATTTATACGAGGAGAAGGTGAAGTCCACCGGCCAGAATGTGACACTCCCCGCCTTGACTGCATCACTTGAACTAAACGAAATTGCCAGAATATTCACAATAGGAAACAGACATAGCAAGGCAAGAAGGGTCAGGATGACATAATTGATTCCCAGAAACCAACGGTAGGCTCTTGAAGCGTGATGCATGTTCTTGCCTCCTTTCTAGAAAATCCGATAATTGGCTAATCGATAGGCTAGGAAATAACCAAGCCCGATAAAGATAAACGAAACGACTGACTTAATGAGACCCAATGCGGTTGATACCGAATACTGCGCATCTTGCAGACCGATCCGATAGATCATCGTATCCAGAATGTCTCCGGATTCATAGACCAGTGGATTGTAGAGGTTGAACACTTGGTCAAAACCACCGTTAAGCACGTTACCCAGACTCAGTGTAACCATTAGAATCACGATGGGACGAATGCCAGGCAGCGTAATATGCCAGGTCTGCTTCCATCTTCCTGCTCCATCCATGACAGATGCTTCGTACAGGGATTTATCAATGTTTGTCAGTGCGGCCAAATATATAATCGTGCCAAATCCGAATTCTTTCCATTGGTCCGTAATGACGAGTATGTAAGGAAACCATTCGTTACTGGCCAGGAATTGAACCGGCTCTACACCTACTGCTTTAAGCAGCATATTTACGATCCCGGTACTGGGAGATAATACATCCACAATGATTCCGGCCAAAATGACCCAGGAAAAGAAATGCGGCATATAGATGACCGTCTGAATCGTTCTTTTAAAACCTGTTTTGCGCACCTCGTTCAGCAGCAGGGCCACAAGTACCGGAATGACCAAACCGGACACAATTTTCATCGCGGAAATAAATACCGTATTCCATACGACCTGACCGAACCCCGGCAGATCGAATAGATACCTGAAATTGTCCAGGCCGACCCAGTTCATATTTTTGAATCCGGCAATGGGAGAGAAATTCTGAAAGGCAATGGAGAGTCCCGCCATCGGAATGTAACCGAATACAATAATAATGATCAATCCAGGCAATATCATGAGATGAAGCGGAACGTTTCGTATAAATTGTTTGTAGTTGGAACGCATGAGCTGTCTCCTCCTTCAAATTCATTATAGAATCCGTCAGGAATCGGCAATAGTGTAGGCTATTTACTTTAGGTATCTTTTGTTGACCCTCTTCGTTGAACGCCAAAAAACCGCTAGTGTCGCGGTTCTAAGGCTGCATCAGGTTACTATTGAAATATTAAAACTTATTAGTTCTGGACATCCATAACCAATACATTGACCGAATGAGCAGGAAGCTGCAAAACAACCGAATCCTCCTGCAGATGAATCACTTGTTCTTGTGGAACAATTTTCTCATCATTCTTCTGGTTCACATTAGGAACATGTAGCAATTCTTCATCTCCGCCAAGTGTTATCCATTTCGCAGAAGAGGTAACGTTTAGATTTTGAAGGTGAATTTGGGTTGCTTTGTCCACCCCATCTGCGTTCACCAGCTTCACATACACATGCTGCGCATCTCTCGTAACGGAATGGAATACATCCCGGTTGTACGCTTCCAACTTGTAATCCAGAATTCTGCTAGTAGTGTGACCATCGGTATAAGAGCAGATCAGATTCTTCCCTGTATCGCTACCATAATTGACAGTAATCGTATAATTCGTATCGTTCGCCAGCGGTTCATAGTTGGTTGCCCGGAGATTCCCCGCCGCTGAACTGGAAGAATAATCACCCAGAGTATAGCCTTCTACACCTTGCTTATATACTTTGACTCCTGTTGCATTGCCGCCATAACCGATTGTGTATTCGATGACATCCTTTTTCTCAGGTGATACATCCGTCAATCCAACACCGATGGTGAAGCCATCCTCACCCGCTATACGCTGAGCCTCGACTTCCACTTTATAATTCGACCATTCATCGTTCAGAAGGAATAATCCATTCAGTCCGCTTGACTGGGCTTTCAAAATCAGTCCTTTTTCCTTCTCCAGCGTGTATCCTGCCGATCCCGGAATCGAATTCCATGCCTCATTCAGAGCTGTCCGCTCCCTGAAATCTTCTGTAAACAGCACGCTGCCATCCTGGTTCGATGTGACCGTAATCCGTTTCACCACAATATCGGCATTGCCTGTCGCAATCTCGATGCCGCCACGTGGAATGAGTTCCATCGGTTGACCCTTGCTGTACGTTGTAAATGAAGTGCCCAGCACCTGCTCACCCACATACTTGGCAAAAAGCTGCTGCACATAATAATTCGGTGTATACCACACCGTTTCATCATCAAACCAGATGCAGTCCGGCGTCCAGCGGTAAGTGCCATCCGTCAGTACTTTGTTGAACAGCGGCGCATAGGCAGCCAGACGAACAACGTCCGCATTATTTTCAAAACCGGTCATGACTGCAGCTTCTGCGATCGCACCTGCCAGTGTATTTTTGTCCGTGGATGCATATTCTCCCACAAATACCTTGGATGTCTCTGTCCAATCCATACTGCCGTCTTCATGATAAGCCCGCTCATAATAGTTGTACCGATCCACGTTGTTCAGCAAATAGTCATTGGAGCGATAGTAGTGCTCATCCGCAATGGTATCCATATAGTTGTCCTGGTTCTCATACCAAGTGACCGTCTCCTCGATGACCTCTTTGCCATCTGCAAAAGCAACCTGAGCTGATCCGGTCAGATTGCCGCTCAGGAATTTCCAGCCCTGTTGGTACGCATCATCGTCCGCCTGGGCGCCGACTGTCGAAATGATATGAAGCTCATGATCAGGATAATTACGTTTCATATACTCATCAATTGACGTCTTGAATACTTCAAAGTTGGCAAAAAATTCGGTTCCCCAGTTCTCATTACCTACGCCAAGATAACGTAGATCGAATGGTTCAGGATGTCCCATGCTGCTTCGAATGGCAGCCCATTCATTATGTTCAATATCCGTGCTGAGCGCGAAATCGATCAGGTCTGTAAAGTTTCGGATATAGTAATCCCTCAAAGCGCCACCCGCCGGGTGTGCGTAATCCGAACGAGCCTGACACAGAACGCCACAGGCCATGACCGGCACCGGAGCAGCATTCAAATCTTCTGCCAGTTGGAAATACTCCATATAGCCGAGACCCATCGTCATCATGTAACCCCAGACGTTATAGTTCTCTTTGCGAAGCTCCACCGCTCCCACCGAATCCTTCCAGTCATACACATTGTCCCAAATAAACGAACCTTCGGAAATGCATCCCCCCGGAAAACGCAGAAACTTCGGATGCAGATCAACAAGGGCTTGAACCAGATCTTTCCTAAGCCGATAGTTCGGATTCCCGGTGTAGTTGGCATGTGCTGAAGCGGATACTCCCTGCTCTTTTGGATCGGCTCCCCATACATCCTGCGGAATCAACGACACCATGTCTATGGAAATGTCTCCTTCAAAGGAAAGTACCAATTGCCCAAGCGCGGTCTCCGTTCCGGTCAAGGCCACGTTGGAATTGGTGATGTTGGGAGAATTGTGGTGAGTCAACACATGGCTGCCACTTGCATGACCGCTGAATTCGGCATTAGCCACAAGGACACGGGTATCGGAATAGGTGATCCCGTACTTCTTCCATGTGTTACCGCCCTCAACTTGCAGGGTAACAGAATCGCTGATGGCATCACCGTTCCCGTACTGCAATTGAACCGTAATCGTTCCTGCGGATACTGCCTTGGCCCAGACGGTAAAATCATATGCCTCTCCTTTCTTGATGGACATGGCACAATGCTCATTGGAATCGGAGAATCCGCGATTTCGAATGGTCGCACCCGTCTGAACCGTTACATAATAAGCGTTCACTTCCGGGTCTTCTACGTTAAGATGAGTGTTTATTCCATCGGTATGCTGTACGATCATTTTCTCGGTATCCCCTGACCAGGCAAACAAAGGATCACGGTTCCGGCCTGTCGAACAACCACATTCGCCAGAGTCATGCGAGTACGTATCGAATGCAAAGGATTCGAACGAACGGTTCTGAACTAACTCCGCATAGATTCCCCCATCTGCTGCATTGTTGATATCCTCGTAGAACAGGCCGTACATCACTTCACTAATATCCGCCACATGCTGGTCCCCATGGATTGTAACGGTATAAGGCGGAAGATGTTCTGGCACAACGGACACATCAAAACTTTTGTTCAGCGTATTTCCACCTTTGGTTAAAAGTGCGTTCAAACGAATCTCCTGTGCTGAGCTCAGGGGTTGAACTTGTCCATTCGCTGACAGAACTTCTGGCTGACTTGATTTCCATTGAACGTTTACCTTGCCCCCCAGCAAATCTACAGGCAATGACACGTCTTTGGTAATAATCCGGGCTGGAGCAGACAAATATTTATCTCCTGCCAGCTTCACAATCTCTTCATCCGTCAGGGACTCGCACATGACTTCGATCACTTCATCCATGGACAGAGCCGCCTGATAAATCCGAAAATCAGACAGTGAGCCTGCAAAATCCACATCTGCCGCGTACTGAGAACGTCCAATATAATTGCGGCTATAATTCGCAGGATCCACGAACGAATCAAACCATCTGCGCAGCTTGGCATAGTTGCCACTAGACGTCTGACTGATGGAGCCATCCGCTACTTTCTCTCCATTCACATATACAACCGGACCCGCGCTGCTGCGTGTGCCGCCCTGACTACCTGCTACTGACAAAGCAACATGCATCCATTCCCCACTGGCAAATCCACGTCCCGGGTCTACAACCAGATCATCGCCTGCATATAACGTGCCTCGCATCTGACGAGTCAGAAATAAATAGGGGCCCTTTTCTCCTTTGCCGAAGTCGAAAATCCGCTCCCACACGTTCGATCCCTTGCCTAAATGGACCCATGCTGCAACAGTTACTCCAGTGTTGTCGCTTACATTTTGCAGCAAATTCGAAGGCAATTCCATATAGGATGTTCCGTTCGATCCTCCAGTAAAAGTAACCGCCCATCTGCCATTCACTTCGGAAATGTCGGGTATTTTCTCTCCTGCGGCGCCTCCAACGTGCCCATTTCCTGAACTATCCTTGCCAATGTCGGCTGCATCTTCAAACTTGTAGTGTGCAATTAGTTGATTATGAAATGTATTCATGTTCATTCCTCCTATGTAGCGTAAATTATCGTAGATAAGCTTTCTTTAATTCGTATAAATATAAATTGATTGATAAATATATAAACACATGATCTAATCGTATAGTATCTTATTCCGAGTAAAGATTTCAATCCCAAAATTACAAAAAATCCGTTATATCATAGGAATTATTTCGAATACATCGACCTTTTGCTTATCTCCCTCTCCATCCTAAAGTCACCCTAACCCTGATATTTATGGTTTACAAATATATAAATTGATTGATAATATAGCAAATGAAAGCGCTTGATAATTTATGAGAACCAAAAGGAGGGCTGTCAGAGCAAATAACGTTTGCGGCAATGAATAGGGTGATTTTTCATTTCAGGTATTGGAAAGGGGAAACGTATGAAACGTTATTGGGTAAGCGTACTTAACATTTCTTTACTGAGCTCTGCATTACTTACGACAACAGCTTTGGCTCCTGTCTCCGTATTCGCGGATAGTCCGGGGGCAATCCGTTCCAACCCGCAAGTTTCCACATCCATTGAGAATGCGGTTCCAGCATTCAGGAATGTTTCCGTTCATGACCCTTCCGTTATTAAGGTGGGTGATACCTTTTATATTTTTGGTTCACATCTTCAAGTGGCAAAGTCCAAAGATTTGATGAATTGGGATTCGGTCGCCTCCGGGGTTACGGATGACAACCCTGTTGTCCCTAATGTAACCAAGGAATTCGCTGAAGCCCTGCAATGGGCGCAGACCGATACGTTATGGGCAGCAGACGTCATCCAGTTGGCGGATGGAAAATTTTATATGTACTACAATGCATGCAAAGGGGACTCTCCCCGCTCTGCGTTAGGTGTTGCTGTGGCAGATAACATTGAGGGCCCTTATAAAGATCAGGGTATTCTGCTCAAATCCGGCATGTGGGATGAGATTAGTGAGGATGGCACCATATACGATGCAACCATACATCCAAATGTGGTCGACCCTAATGTATTTTTCGACAAAAACGGCAAGCTCTGGATGGTATACGGTTCCTATTCCGGGGGGATTTTCATTCTGGAGATGGACGAAACGACGGGGAAACCTCTCCCTAATCAGGGTTATGGCAAAAAACTGACCGGAGGCAATCACAGCCGAATTGAAGCACCTTATATGCTCTATAATCCCGAAACCGACTATTATTATCTGTATCTGTCCTATGGCGGATTGGGTGCTGACGGGGGATATAACATTCGGGTAGCTCGCTCCAAAACACCGGACGGCCCTTTCCTCGATGCTGAAGGAAACGATATGATCAACGTCAAGGCGGACAAGGACAAACCCTTGTTTGACGACCGTTCGATCGAGCCATTTGGCGTCAAATTACTAGGAAACTTCCTGTTTCAAAGACAGATCGGTGACCCCGGCACAGGTCAAGGTATCGGCTATGTATCACCAGGACATAACTCCGCTTATGTTGACGCTGAAACGGGAAAACAATTTCTGATCTTCCATTCCCGCTTTCCAGGACGCGGCGAAGAGCATGAAGTCCGCGTCCATGAGATGCATATGAACTCGGAAGGATGGCCTGTTGTTTCTCCCTATCGCTATGCGGGCTTAGAAGAGGATACTGCCGCATTGAAAACCCAGGATATTGCTGGTCAGTACAAATGGGTGAATCACGGGAAGGAAATTACGGCCGAGATCAAATCTTCACAGACCGTTCAGTTCACAGCAGATGGGCAGATTAGTGGTGCGGTGACGGGAACATGGAGTCTTGATGCAGACAATCAGGTGCAAATCACATCGAATAATATTGTGTATAAAGGTGTCTTCACGCATGAATGGGAGCCATATTCCCAAAAGACGGTTCTGACCTTTAGCGCTCTCTCCTCGTCTGGCGTGGCAATCTGGGGAAGTCAGATGGCTGCAATGAAGGATCAGGATATTGTTAATGCGGTGAAAAAGGATCTGAGTATCGGCGACACAGGGAACATATTCTTCAACCTGTCCCTCCCGACCAAGGGAACTCGTGATGCAGAGATTACATGGAAATCTTCCAACACCTCTGCGCTGTCCGCTACCGGAATAGTGAATCGTCCTCGCACAGGTAAGGGAGATGCCAAGGTAGCATTAACGGCAACGATTCGCAAAGGTAGTGCGGTAAGCTCCAAAACGTTTAACGTTATCATTCCACAGCAAGCGGTAAGTCCACTGCTTGGAGAATATACTTTTGATCAAAAGAAACTTGCAAAAATCGCACAGGATTTCAGCAAAAATGAATACCATGGCCAAGCTTTTAATGTGGCGACTTCTGCTATTAGCAGTAAGAATCAGGCTGCTGCTTTTAATGGAACCGACAGCTACATCCAAATGCCTGGTATCATTACCGATACGACGGATTTCACCTTTAGTGCATGGGTCAACTGGAGTGGCGGGGGAGCCTGGCAGCGAATTTTCGACTTTGGAAATGGCCTGAACAGACATATGTTCCTTACTCCCGCCCAACATACCGGAGCACTGCAATTCACCATTCATGATCAGGGACGGGATCAGAGCCTGATTGCTGCTGAACCGCTGCCCTCCAATCAATGGGTGCATGTCGCTGTTACCCTTCAGGAAAATACCGGCACGTTGTACGTGAATGGAAAAGCTGTAGCAAGCAGCACGGAAATCACGTTTAACCCGAAGGATCTGCAAGTGACGGAAGCTTATTTGGGCAAAAGCCGCTATACAGCTGATCCTTTCTATAAAGGCTCAATGGATAACGTAAAAGTATATGATAAAGCGTTAACCTCTACAGAAATTCAGCGTCAGGCAAAAGAAAAGCCTTAATCAGGATACCTGCCGGAGGTGTTGGATCTATAAAACAAATACCAATAAAGCAGCCGATTTCTCAGGCTGTTTTATTGGTATTATCATTTAAATCTTCTGTATTTATTCCTGTGGTCCGGCTGCTGCAATTTCCGCAATTCGTTCGTTTACATTCCCTTCATACCAACCACCGTGATAACAGAGGATTTTTTCGATGTCATATGCAGCAAATTTGCTTAGCGATTCGTAAGCTTGCTTCAAATCCGGTGTCTGCACGGGGTTAGGTCCTTGCAGTTGTCCCCCGCGAATTAACATGGCATCACCAGCAATTAATGTTTTGGAAGCAGGTTGGTACAAACTGATATGCCCAGGTGTATGTCCTGGCGTCTCAATAACAATGACTCCGCCACCGAATGCCAATTCGTCGCCATCTTCAACAGTATCTGTAACGACAGCTCCAGACACTAAAGGGAAATGGGACGTTTTGAGCTGCACTGTTGGAGGCATTTGTTTTAGAAGGGGAAGCTCTCCATCGATATAAGGACGATCAGCAGCATGTGCATACACCTTTTTACCCGGATAGGTCTTGATGATTTCGGTTAGATTGCCAATATGATCCGGGTCCTGATGCGTGAGCAGAATACCTGTTAACTGTTCAATGGAATATCCAGCTTCCTTCAACTTGGAGGATACTTCTTGCACCATTCCCGCCACGCCTGTGTCCACAAGAATAAATTCATCTTCCGAATATAACAGCGAAGGCGTGAATGTCCACATGCCTTGCGGAAGCTCAATACCGAGTTCGAGAGAAATTACACCTGATTTTTTCATTTTTATGATCTCCTTTTACGCTTGGATTGTGAGTTCATTCATTAGTTCACATAATGCTTCAATGGCATTGTCCGAGAAAAACAATTCCATGTTGGACTGGGTAACGGTTGCCGTTTCCGCCGCGTACTCAAACATCTTGGTTTCATATTCCTGCACGGCTTTGTCAAGATCAGCATGATTTATAATGGAATTGGCAAGCTCGGCAGCATCCAGCATCGCCAGATTGGCCCCTGCTCCCGCAAAGGGAGACATCAGGTGGGCGGCATCGCCTATCAGTGTAACGCCAGATTTATGTTCCCACTGGTGAGGGACAGGCAGCATATATATTCGTCTGGGTGTGATTGCCCCGTTAGCACATCGGATATAACTCTTCAGTTGTTCGTCCCAATCTTCAAATAACGGCAATATCTCTTTCTTAGCTTCTTCCAAGTTCTCAAAAGGAATATTGCTCTGTTCCAGCCAATCTCGTTCCACCTGGAAACCCAGGTAAACCCGAATCCGTTTGTCACCATTCAGCTGTGCCATAATTCCTTTGTGATCGCCCAAGGCATACATACTTCCCATCCCATTAAATGCTGCAAGTTCGGGAAACTGGGCTGCGGCATTCAGGATGTTAAGTTCAATCATGCTCACACCCGAATATTCTGCGGTTGCATCACTGACCAATGGACGAACTTTGGAAAAAGCACCATCTGCTGCAATGACCAGATCAACGGTTTCGGTAAACCCATTTTCAAACCGCAGTTCATGTTTTCCCTGATCAAGCGGTACAGCCTTCAACAATTTATACCCCCATTGAATGGAATTCGGCTGCAGCGAGTCAAGCAGCATCGTCCGCAGCACGGAACGGTCAATTTCAGGACGGTCATGTTCTGTAGGATCAAGGTCTCCCTGGGCATCAAGCAGAATGTTTCCTCTTTTATTCGAAAGTTTTAATGCCTGTCCTTCAAAACGGCAAATGGCATGGAACTGATCGAGTAGTCCGGCCATCTGTAATGCTTTTTGACCGCTCTCCTGATCCAAATCAAGTGTACCTCCTTGTTCGCGAAATGCAGGATATGGATCACTTTCATACACGACAGGACTGTAACCAGCCTGCTGCAAAATTCTTGCCAAAGTGAGTCCGCCAGGACCCGCTCCAATAATAGCGATACGTTTATGTTGATTACTCATAGCAATCACTCCTAGATTTATTATTTAATTTCATGTTGTTTCCTGTTCACAAACTTATCTTAGCGCTTGAAGTTAAACGGAATTTAAATGGATAAAGAAATCAGCATATTCATCTTCTCGTCAGAATGTTTCACATCTGAAGATCTGACGAAAAACCAAAAAAGCACCAGTCGTTAAACGACTGATGCTCCACTAAATCCGATCCCATATTCCACACATTCAATCTAATTTCAGGATTTTTCAGTGATCAGGGGTAAACTCACAACAAATTCCGATCCCTGTCCCAGCTCACTTTTGGCAGTAACTTGTCCGCCATGCATCATCACAATTTTTTGGACAAGAGACAGCCCAAGTCCATTGCCTCCCCGGGAACGGGTTCGAGCTTTATCCGCCTTGAAAAACCGTTCAAAAATGTGCAGCTGATCTTCTGGTGAGATGCCCACGCCATTGTCCGTGATTGCACATACGACCTCATCTTGATGACAATCAAGTTTTACCCCAATAGTTCCTTCTTCTGGTGTGAATTTGATTGCATTATGCAGAAGATTGATCCACACCTGACTTAGCAAATCCTCGTTCCCTATAATCGTAGTCACAGGCAGAGATACATCCAAATGAATTTGTTTTTCAGCCCACTGGGGTTCCAGCATAAGAAGGATGTTCTCAAGTTGTCTGTCCAAACGATAAGCTTTCTTCTCCATGGAAGTATAATCGGACTCCAATGCGGAAAGACGCAACAAATTACCACTCAGCTTGGATAATCGCTTACTCTCCGTTTCAATAATATCTGCATATAACACGATTTGCTCTTGATTCACACTTTTATTTTTCAGCAACGAGGCATACCCACTGATGGAAGCGAGCGGGGACTGGATCTCGTGAGATACATTGGATATAAAATCCTGGCGCATCTTTTCCACCGAGCCAAGTTCTCTAGCCATGGTATTTACGCTGTCCACCACCTCCTGATACGGGCCCTGTTCGACCTCCATCTTCACAGATACATTGAAATCTCCCTTGGCAATCCTGCTCATCGCTTCAAGCAATTCTGTACGTTGTTTATTGAAAATGAATCTGCGATCCTTCCGTTCTTCGCCACGGATCCATGCCCACACGTAACCTACCAACGGCATAAGAGCCAAGCCAACAATCGCAGTAAGAAGATGGGCAATCAGTTCCGGGGGTTTCCCAGTCACCTTATAGATCCACTGCATTAGCACATATCCAACACATAGAGATACACAGAAGAGCACCAGGAAGAAAATCGTTCGCCTTATAAACATATCCATCTCCGCTCGATTGAAAGCCCCTTCTTTCTTCAAGGTGTCTCCTCCAATCGGTAACCCAATCCTCGAATGGTTGTAATCTTGAAACCTGCCGTCTCCGGTTGATAACGTTCTCTCAACCGATTGATATGTACATCCAATGTGCGTTCATTTCCTTCAAAATCATACCCCCATAAATCCTCAATCAACTGATTACGGGAGAGTGTTTTATTGGCATTACCCGCAAGCTTAAATAACAATTCAAACTCTTTCATAGGAATCGTATGAGTATTCCCCTCCATAATGACGGCATAACTGCTTCTGTCTAGCGTGATTCGTCCAACGGTAACCGATTGGGAGGCATTTATTTTATAACGCTTCAGCAATGCCTTCGTACGGGCTATCAGTTCAGCAGGTTCAAACGGTTTGGTGAGGTAATCATCCGTACCCATTTCAAATCCTTTGACTTTTTGAGTGATATCCTCCTTCGCAGTTAGCATTAAAATCGGAATATCCTCATGATAGCGCCGAAGCTCGCGACACAATTCAAAACCGTCCATATTTGGCATCATAATATCTATAATGCAAAGGCTTGGATTCACTTCTGCTACTTTTTGCAGCGCATCATGTCCATCAACCGCTTCAATTGTAAGAAATCCCTCCTGTTTCAGGATCGTACTTACAAGTTCGCGGATATAAACATCATCATCGACAATTAGAATTTGATTCATTACCGGACCCCCTTTCACTCATTCAGGAAGATCGTACGACACGAATTTAAACAAAATATAAATAGCGTAAAATCTATTCGTATGACCATCTCATTTTGAATAATGGATGACCATGCTTAATTTATTCGCAGAGGCACCCGAATTTTTATAGCCATGGGGTTTGTCCGCGCGAAAACGGATCGACTCCCCTTGTTTTACCGTATAATCCTCTGCACCAACCCGAATCGTAACTTCCCCTTCAAAAACTGTAATAAATTCCTCTGCTCCTTCTATATGTGGTTCAGCATTCAAAGAAGACTCTTCATCCATTTCCATCATGTACATTTCAAAACGGCGCCCCTCTTCGAAGGGAAAATGGGGATATATCCGAATCTTTCCCTCATCCTCCATCAATGCTTGAATATCACTGCCCGTTACAACTGTAGTGTCCGACTTTGGCTCGTGGATTAAGGCAGTGAACGAAATTTTCAGGCCATTCGCAATTTTCCATACCGTCGCTATTGTAGGGTTGGATTCACCACGTTCTATCTGACCCAGCATCGTCTTGCTAATTCCAGACATTTCGGCAACCTTGTCCAAACTAAGCTTTCTTTGTTCCCTAAGTTGCTTCAAATTCTGAGCCAGAACAACATTAATGTTTTTCAATATACAGTCACCTCTGATTTAAAAGATTATATTGTGCTATATAGCGTACATATTGTACAATTATAAAGAACGTACGTTATATCGCACGTTTCAGTTAAATATAACATACAACAAGAATGAAATGTGGAGGACTTATGAATATCATTCCGTTACTGACTTACGCAATCGTTGCTTCATTCACACCGGGTCCCAATAACATCATCGCCATGACTCACGCAAGAAACGAAGGATTCAAAAAAATTATTCCGTTTATTGCCGGCGTAGCAGCTGGCTGCCTGCTTATTATGTTCCTGTCTAGTTATTTCAACCTTATTCTGCATCAATACATCCCTAGGATCAAACCGGCCCTGAACATATTGGGGTGTGTATACATGATCTATTTGGCGATCAAAATCATGCGAAGTAAACCTGCAAATGCCAAAGATCCAAAGGTGAATCGTTTTACGTTTCTCTTTGGCTTCACCCTGCAATTCATCAACCCTAAAGTCATTCTGTATGGTCTTACGGCCATCTCGGTATTTGTTATGCCTCTCGGAGACTCTCATGTTCATATGATCGTATTTTCGTTACTTCTAACCATCATTGGCATTAGTGCCAATATGACTTGGGGGTTATGCGGTATGTTATTTCAGAGCTTTTTATTGAAATATGAACGTCCTTTTAATATTCTAATGGGTGTTTTGCTCATCTATAGCGCCCTATCGATTTTAAAATAAATGCAAGAGAAAAAGCGCCCTCCCATCTAATGGCTGGACGCTTTTATGTTTATTTCAAATTACCTCAGTTTGATCTCCACCACGGTTGGCTTGGGTAAGCTCCCGTATGCAGCACAACCTTCTCACCGATTTTGGGTGTTGCAATGGTGACATTCAGGGCATGTGCAGCCTTGGTGATCCGTTCAATCGGCTCGTTCCAGGCATGATAGGCCAGCGTAAATGCTGCCCAATGAATCGGGATGAGCAGCCCTCCTCTTACATCCAAATGAGCCTGTACCGTTTCTTCCGGCATCATATGAATGTTGGACCAACGCTCATCATATTGTCCGCATTCCATCAGGGTCAGGTCAAAAGGTCCATACTTACTGCCGATTTCCTTAAAATGAGGACCGTATCCGCTGTCGCCGCTAAAGAAAACCTTCGTTTCTTGTCCAGCAATAACCCACGAACACCACAGTGTCGAATTGCGGTCCAACAACCCTCTGCCCGAGAAATGCCGCGCCGGCGTGCAGGCTAATGTCAGACCTTTGAAGGATAGCTCATCCCACCAGTTATGTTCGGTAATCTGTTCCGAGGGCACACCCAGTTGAATTAGTCTTCGACGCACGCCAAGTGGGACGATAAACCGCTGTGTTTTATTTTTCAATCTGCGGATAGAGGAATAGTCCAGATGATCATAATGGTCATGCGATATAATGATCGCATCCAAGGCTGGAAAGTCCTCGGGTTGAATTGGCAGGTTAGTGCTGTATCGTTTCGTACCCGCCCAAGATACAGGAGATGGACGGTTGCCCAGCATTGGATCAAAGAGCAATCGGTGTCCTTCGATCTCAAGCAAAAAAGCCGAGTGACCGAACCATGTTACCTGCGGATGATCGGATACATTTAACGATTCCGCTGGTTCATATTTTTCTACGGGAATGTTACCCGCAGGTCTTCGCTCTATACTTTTCCGCATGGAATCTTTCAACATGCTCACGAGGGAGCTGAAGCTCATACCTGCGGATGTCGGAACCTGATTTTCGTATTTTGTCATTATTCATACCTTCTGTTCTCTATAATCAATCATTCGAGCGATCATTCAATCTTGAGTAAAACAGGAGCAATATTAGCCTTTATATTAAATCATTGCTCGTTTATAATCAATTCGCCTTCGGTTATCTGAATGTAATATTTCAATTAACTTCATTTCAATGGAGCCAATGGACCAATTCGAAAATTAAGGTGGAATTAAGACTCTGTTTTCTCTCCAATAAGATTGGGCATATATGATAGAGAAAATACAGAGAGAGTATGTGAGAGATGATGAAAAAATTTCGCAGAAGATTATTTAAGACGTTTATATTCGGAGCAGTGGCTTTACTTCTCCTTCTGGTTACGGGCTTGATCTATCAACAAGTGAGTACCCGTCAGGATCAGAAAACATTTATTCCGCCTGGCAAGCTCTACAGCATACATGGTGACAATATGCATTTATATACGGGTGGTCAAGGAGATGCAACAGTTGTCCTTGCATCCGGGTGGGGCACAGCTGATCCTTATGTAGACTTTTATCCGCTCTACGAAAAGCTTGCACCCTATACGAAATTCGCGGTTTACGATCGCTTTGGTTATGGTTATAGCGATATGACCGATAAGAAACGCGATGTCGATACCGTGGCAGATGAATTGCACGAGTTATTAGAGGTATCTGGGCAAAAGCCACCATACGTTCTGGTGGGCCACTCCCTCGGTTCGCTGGAAACACTCCGGTTTGCGCAAAAATATCCGGATGAAGTTCAAGGTATTGTCATGTTGGATGGGGGGAGTCCGGAATATTACGCCAATGACACTGACGATATAGCAAGTGTGATTGGTGGCTTCATGAACCAATTCCGGATCAAAACGGGTTTGTTTCGGTTGACTTTACAGTCTGACGCTGTTGTGGAAGCTTCCAATGCCAATCGCAACGGCCTGAAGTTTGTACCAGATGATCTGAAGAAAATAGATACCACGGCTCTATTGCTTAACTATGGGAATGCCAACACCGTGGATGAGTTGCGTGAAATGACAGCCAATGCCAAGGTTGTCGTCGACAACAAAAAGCCCTTCCCGTTTCCACTTACCATACTGACAGCAGATTACTTCGGAGCCAGTGAGCCGATATGGGATAAAACCCAAGCTGAATTTACGTCCTGGTCGGAACATTCCAAACATGTAACTGTTAAGGATACCGAGCATTATATTCATCAATATCACCCGGATCTTGTTGCCAATGAAATATTGGAACTGGTCAAGAAGTAGATTCCCTGAACAAACGCTAAACAAGCAGTACAATTCGTTTCAAAATAAAACCCTAATGATTCTGGGACTGCACCCCTTTTGTGAGACAGGGATCAAAACACCTTGCAAGTTAAGTAGCCAGTCTTCGGAAATCCATCGGAGACTGGTTATTTAGTTTTGTTTGAATTCGAATTGAGTTATAGTAAGTAATGTAGTTTCGAACGGTCTGTTCAACGATGGCCGTCGTTGTAGACATCAGATCTTCGAGGTAGAACGTTTCAGACTTTAGTGTGGAATGAAACGACTCTATGGGGGCATTATCAGCGGGCGTTCCTTTTCGGGACATGCTCATGATAATGCCCTTTCCCTTTACTACAGCCTGGTAATTCTGGGACGTGTACACGCTACCTTGGTCGCTATGGAGCAGCATATTGCTTCGCTCTGGAAGTTGATTCAATGTATCCAGAACTAAGCATGTGTCCTGCTTGTCCGCTATACTGTAAGCGACAATTTCTCCGTTGTACAGATCCAAAATGCTTGAAAGGTACAACATTTTGTTACCAAACGGCAAATACGTAATGTCAGTCACCAATTTTTGCAACGGAGCTTCTGCATGAAACTTTCGTTTAAGCAGATGTTCCGCTGGTTGTGCCGGTTGCCCAGTCGTTTTTCGCTTCTTGATCCTCACTCGGCATTGTAATCCCTCGCACTGCATGATTCGCTGAACTCTCTTGTGATTAATTGGACCTTCTGATCGAAGTAAGGCAGTGATCTTTCGATACCCATACCGAAACTTGTGTTGAGTGCAAAGTTGGATGACTTTCTCCACTGTTGGATCTGGGCGCTTCATCTCAACGGCTGCCTTCCAGCGGTAGTAGGTCGCACGAGCAATTCCAAGCCATGTACAAGCCTCAGATATAGTTACTTCTTCTCGAATGGATTCAATCCAGGCGATGACGACCTCAGCTTCCACCTCCGTTCCAATTCCTTGTACTTTTTTAGCAGTTCCAATTGTTGCTTCAGGAAACGGTTTTCTGCTTTAACTTTTTCGAGCTCTGTGGAGTGACCTGGGCCTTTTCCATAGCTATATTGCTTGCCTACGGGTTGCTCCAGGCGATGAACTTCTCCTTTTCGATACCACCTCATCCACGTTTTCAGCTGTGATTCATTCCGTATCCCCAGCTTCTCCATAACTTCTTTTACGGGTACTTCTGCTAATCTCATTTCTATGGCTTTCATCTTTAGTTCCACGGGATAACTTACTCTAGTTGCCAATGAAAAACACCTCCAAGATGATCTCCTTATCTTACGACAAGGTTTCATTCACTTGAAGGTGTTTTAATTTGTCTCTCGTTATGGGGTCAGTTCCTCTGGTAATCGTCAGGGTTTTTTATTTCGTTAGTGCCGTTACTGTGCTAGTGCCATCCTCGGTGTTAGCGATCTGAAATGTGCTAATGCCTCTTGGACCTCCGTGGTCGTGAGACCGTGTCGATCAAAATAATGCACGATCTCCCCCAGGTCAGCTCCATCACCGCTGTATATCCGCTCAATCTTTCGAATAATCTCTTGTTGTAATCGCTCTCGAATCCGCAGGCAACTAACAGGTTCACATAGCCAAAAATCAGTTCGTTTGACCTCCCCTATGTCAGTCCATAGCAAATTCTCATATCGAATGACATCCCAATCACGATAACCTGCCTGAATCTGCTGAAGTTCTGTTGAAAACATATCATATATTAGATTGTGCGGTAGGTGTCCATACGTTGCCCGATACTGTCTCAGATTGAATCCTTCGATCCATTCTGTCAGCACAAAATTCCCAGGAGCATACGCATACAGTTCGGGAACATGAAGGTTGTTTTGCAATGACAAGAGCGCCTCACATTCCAATTCTCCATCCACTTTTCCACGAGGCGTATATACCTTAAGGCAGTACTCTTGTAAACGATAAACAACCGACTGCTTTCCCATTAGTGAAGCTTGCATGGTCAGATGACCATTTTTCTCATAACGATCTAGCAATTGTTCAATATTCGCAGGAATTGATTTAACGATTCTCATAAAGACGTCTCCTTGATTATAAAATACATTTCTAAAACGTTTTACGTTTTCCTCTATCCGTTATCATTCATTAATCCACTCTCTATATTATCTTTAAAATTCCATATGAACATATACAATTTCACCAGAACATGAACTATTTGCTTCCAACATCGAGATTTATTCTTTTCGACTGTCAGGTTTATTTTCACTCTAATGGATGGAACCCGTTTCATGTCAAGGTACAAAAAAACGATGCCCTCTATTGAAGAGAGAGCATCGTTTCATTTCTTATATGACTTTTAATTAATGCATAGGACCTTGTTGGCCCTGCTGAGCACCGACCTTAACTCGTTTTACGAAGAGTGAAGTGATCAGACCAATGATAGCAAGTACCAGTGCGAAAATAAATGCATTTTGTACACCGGATGTGAAACCTGCCAACTGATTCTCTGGGCTCTCAGGATCCGTCACACCGCTCAAGAAGCGGGTCTGACCTGCGCTCAGTATACTTACCGCAACAGCTGTACCAATAGCTCCGGATACCTGCTGCAATGTATTCATGATCGCCGTTCCGTGAGGATAGAAATCAGGTGGCAATTGATTCAAGCCGTTGGTTTGTGCAGGCATCATAATCATTGAAATCCCGATCATCATGAAGATATGCAGCGTAATAATCTTGCCCAGAGTCGTTGTCGGAGTGATTCCAGTGTACAAGAAGAGTACAACAGTTACGATCGCAAGACCGATAATCACAAGCCACTTCGGACCGAATTTGTCAAACAGACGCCCCATAACCGGGGACAAGAATCCATTCAGCAAGCTGCCCGGCAGCAGAACCAGACCGGCAGTCAGAGCCGTAACCGCCATACCTTGTTGCAGGTACATCGGCAGGATCAGCATGGATGACAACATCATCATCATACAAAGGAAGATCAGAATCAAGCCAACTGTAAACATTGGATATTTAAATGCCCGCAGATCCATCATCGGCTGTTTCATTCTCAATTGACGGATGCTGAACAGCAGCAAAGATAATACTCCAATAACCAGTGTGGCTACAACGATAGGACTGGTCCAGCCACCGCCACTTTCCTCATGTCCTCCTGCACTACTGAATCCGTACACGATACCACCAAAACCAAGTGTGGAAAGCACAATGGAAAGAACATCAATTTTGGGCTTGGTCAGCTTCGAGATATTCGGTAAGAACAGCAAGCCGCATACCAATGAAATAATGAAGAACGGCAAGGAGATCCAGAAAATCCAGTGCCAGCTCAGATTGGCCAGAATCAGACCCGAGATACTCGGTCCACTTGCTGGTGCAAACATGATAACCAAACCGATCAATCCCATGGCAGCGCCACGCTTTTCAATCGGGAAGATAACCAATATAGTGTTGAACATTAGTGGCAGTAACAGAGCTGTACCTATAGCTTGCAATACCCGCGCCACCAACAGAATTTCAAAGCTCGGTGCAATAGCAGCAACTATCGTTCCTGCAATCGAAAAAATCAGAGAAGTCGTGAACAACTGTCTCGTCGAAAACCATTGTAACAGCATACCGGAAACCGGCACCAAAATACCCAAAACGAGCAAATAACCTGTAGTTAACCACTGAATGGTAGTAGGTCCAACTTCGAGCAAGCCCATAAGCGGTGTCAATGCCACATTTAGTGCCGTTTCACCGAACAGACCAATAAAGCCGCTAAGTAACATGGCGAATAAAATCGGAAATACTTTATATTGTTTTGTTTCTTGTTGATCCTGTACAGAACCAGCCTTCATGGAAGCCTCCACGATCCCATCCTCCTCAAACAATCTGACAATTTCTATTTCTCTTTACGAAGCTTATTGCTTCTCTTTTGCATTCTTCGCCACAACGGACAAATAATCAGCAGCCGTCAGCAAAGGCTGTTTGTCCTGGTTGGTCAGGCTGATAATTAATGCGCCCTCCATTAAGGAAATGACGAGTAGTCCCATCTCTTGTGCTTTCTTTTCACCTATGCCATCCAAAATCAGATGTTTCGTAATGATTTGCTGCCATCCTGCAAACACGTCCTGACAGGCAATTCGCAATTGTTGACTGATGCACGAGGTCTCCACGGCTGCCCAGAAACTAAATGGAAGAAAACCCGTAAAACCTGCCGCCTCCGTTTCAATGGCTAAGTCATGAATAAATTGCTGAATGGCATCCCCCGTATTGTCATGAGCGGCAAACACTTCTTCAAACTTCTGCAGAATGTTTTCATTGGCTTTTTGAATGCACTCATGAGCGAGCTCTTCTTTGCCATGTGGGAAATAATGATATAACGAGCCTTTTGGCGTACTGCTCTCCTTAATAATCTGATTTAGACCGGTCGCATGATATCCTTGTGAAAAAAACAGTCTGGCTGCTGTGCTGACGATTAGTTCTCTAGCATTAGACTTTTCACTCAATAAAGCCACATCCTTAAATGAATTATAACAATCGGTCTATATAATTAAAACCGTTTCGAAAAACACTGTCAACCCTTATATTTCGGCCAATATTCGTGATAGCGCTATCAATTCAGTGCACGGAAAGAACAGGGAGCAAATTATCCTTGATAACATTTTAAAAACATAATATCCTATTGGGATAGTATGCATTAACCATGATATACTGATCATTACAATAATGAATAGAAAGGTGTTTGCCATGGAAATGCGAATGATCAAGACCTTTCAAACGATTGTAAAGCTCGGGAGCTTTCAACAGGCAGCAGAAGCTTTGCAGTATTCACAACCCGCCATTACACTGCATATGCAGAAACTTGAGGCCGATCTGGGTATGAAATTACTGGATAGAGGCAAAAAGATTAAATTGACGGAAGCGGGGAAAATATTTTACGCCAGAGCCGATCAACTTCTGAAGGAATACGAGTATTTGACAAATACGATCACCGACATTCAACAGGGACAAGCGGGGTTTGTACGAATTGGAGTATCTGAGCCAACAGCCAGCCATCGACTTCCTGCTATTCTGTCTTCTTTTGTTAAACAGAATCCCAAGATTAAGCTCAGCGTGCGCATCGGGGACAGCAAGCTTCTTAATGAACTGCTAATTGATGAGCAGCTTGACTTTGCCGTCTGCCCTTCTCCTGAGACGAGTATGGAAACCGAGTTTCAACCGCTGCTTTTTGAACCGATGGCATTGCTGTTGTATGATTCACATCCATTTGCTCAGGATGATGAAATCCATTTGGCAGATCTGAAAGGACAACAATTCCTATTCACACCCCCTAATTGCCCGATTCGCATCCGCATTGAGCAGTTATTGGCCGAGAAAATCGACAGCGATTATCAGGGAATCGAAATAAGTAATATCCGGTCTCACAAGTATTATGTACAAGCCAAATTAGGCATAACCATTGCTCCGATTGCAACAATCTGCCCAGCCATTCCCGGTACTGTTATCCAAAAAATTGCCGATCTCAAGGTTGGGCCCATTGCAGGCATTTTGCGTAAGCGAAATATACCGCTTGGTTCCGCGAGCGAAAAGCTGATGCTCGACATTCGAGCTGCGCTGCTTCAGAGCAATTTATATGTTCCTGAATTTGAACTCCCTTCCCAGCTGGCTATGCCATAGCATTGACTCACCAGCTGCCATTCTATTTTCTTTTTCAGGGCGCAAACTACTACTTGAGTCTGCCTGCCGTGCGTCCACCATCTACCGTTAATATGCTGCCTGTAATAAATGAAGCCTGGTCAGAGGTCAGATACAATATCGCTTGAGGAGCGTCATCCGGACCTGATGTCCGGCCTAGCGGTGTAATGTTGATCATATGTTCTGTATGCTCCTTCGTCATCACACTAACCTCGCTGCCGGGTGCATAACCCGGCACAACCGCATTTACCCGAATGCGATAGGGGGACAACTCCAGGGCAAAGGTTTTGGTCAGCATCTCGATTCCTACTTTCGAAACCGAATAATTCCCCATGCCGACACCTGCGGTGGAAGCTGCCCCAGAGCTTATATTAATGAAGGAACCCTCGACCTCGACCGCAATCATCTGTTTGGCAAAATGCTGAGTAAGCAAGAATGGTGCTGCCAGATTTAGATCCATCGTCTCATTCCAATGTTGAAGCGTCATGTTCATGAGTGTGCGGTATGGATATATTCCCGCATTATTGATGACGATATCCGGCGCTTTCCATTGCTGTTCGACCACTTGAACCAATTCATTAATGGACTTTTCATCCACAAGATTCGTTACATGCCAGTGAACATCCACTCCCTCCTGCTTCAGCTTATCTACTGTATTCCTTAGGGCATCCTCCCGGATATCGGACAGATAAAGGCTCGCGCCTTCGGCGGCGTATGCTTGTGCAATCCATTGGCCAAATACACCTGCCGCTCCGGTAATGACTACCCTTTTCCCTGCAAATGTTCGTTCCGGCATGACAGTCGCTCCTCTATACCATGATGTTCTTGCTGTAAACAGGCTGCTTCACCTTGGATTAATTCCAAACGAGATTCTTTTCGGCCTCCACGACAAGTCGCACTGCCTGCTTTATCTCATAACCAATTCGATTCACCTGACGTATAAGTGATGTTTGGAGTCTGAAAAAGGCTTCACTGCCTACTTCGGCTACCGCCAGAAGTTCGATGTCTGACAGCGCAGGCACAAGTGTATGACTGCCTGCCGCATCATGATCATACCGGCTGCCTCGAACATAATTGATGGGAACCAGCCATCTGCTAAGTGACAATATCGTTCGGTTCGCTTCTGTAACAGAAGCATCCGCCAGGGACGAGGAACCTATCCGGTCATAGAAATGGTCTGTGGCATTCTGTAGCTGCTGGACCCTGCTTGTTAAGCGCGAAAGATCAAGCTTGTCTCCGATAAGCTCTCTATAATAGCCCATTCGTTCGGAAAGGGTTCGGATCGCGTGTCTCTGATCAATTGGAATAATGGGAGCAGAGGCAGCATTATAGACGGCAGCTACGTACACTTTGCAATCACGGGCCAGATAATCTCCATCAATTTTATCCAGCGTATCCTCTGTCGTATGCCACCACCAGCCAAACCAGCCCTCAGGCTGATAGGACAGCCCCATAAAAGCAGACGGAAGTCCAGCACCCCAGAAAGACTGATCTCCTGACCTTCCAAACGGAGAACCGCGAAAAGGTTCATCCGTTACGGTGCGTATGGCATCAGCACATAGTGTCCGTGTCTCTGACATTGTATTGGCTGCACCGAGGTGACTCGCTCCCTTGGCGCCCACGGAATCAATATTGATATGCAACACCCCGTTTTCGTGCAAATCTTCCCAATGAAGATCGCTGTATAATGCAGAGCCGGCATATCTGCCGTGGGAATGGCCTGACCAAAATGCGAACCGAACGGAGCGCCGCAGCGTGTTACGATGCAATGATAATACCCGTGCCGTCTCCACCATGTCGGCATTGGCGGAGCCGTTATCCATCGCCCCATAATGCCATGAATCCACATGTCCGCTAAACAACACAAAGGATTCTGGTTCTTCCGTCCCCTTTATCTCAGCAATCAAGGTCGGAATGTTCACCCAGTCTGTGCGCACTTCCGCGGTCAACGTAATCTCTACATTCTCTCTTTCTTCCACGGCGATTAAAGACTTGATCTGCTCTCCATCTGAATGGTTGACCGACAGAACCGGAATAGACGGATAGCCATCATCCTCTGGTGTCGGATTTCCCCACACGGAGGAAACGATCATTTCATGCGTGTACGGACCGCTATTGATAAATATGACCGCTACTGCACCCAACTGCTGCAAACGATAAATCGTGGGCCCATTCGCAAGCCCATGAACGACCACCGCATGACCTGTCACTTGATTGGCCCAGTCGGTCTGGTCTATATCCATTAGCTCAATGAATCTCAGAAGTGTGCTCAACTGTTCCGTCTTGGCTGACATGGAGTGCGTAATAGCTGCAAAAGAAATGCCGCCGACCTTAAGTTCTGCTCTGACAGGGATACTGATGTAGGCTTTGTTAAACGTAAGCTCGGTGATCAACCCAAAATCCTCAAGCTGTTCCTTAATATAATGGAAAGCCCGTAGTTCCTCTTCGGAACCCGACAAACGAATCTCCTTCGCAATCTGTCTGTTATATTCAAGCAGGAGATCACGGTCGATCTCATGCAGTATGGAGTGCACCTCCGACTGTTGCTTCAACTCAGTCATGTCGATTCCCTCTCTCCTCATTGCCTGCTGCAACACCCAGGGCAACCCTTGATTCATCATCACTGCTCTGGTTCAAATAACGGATGGCTGTTTCTCCAAGAACCGATATTCCTGTAACAATCGCTTGCTCATCAAAAATAATGGAATCACTGTGAAGGGGAAGCTCTGAACGGGCATCTTCTTCTGTTATTGTGCCGAGTCGGAATATGGCACCCGGCACAAATTCGAGATACGCACCAAAATCTTCGGCGCCCATGGATGGCTCCTTCAGATACACCACGGCCTCCCGGCCAATAGTATCTTCCGCTGCCTGTTCAATCACATCGACGATATAATCATCGTTTATTACAGGAGAACCGCCGCGGTAGTAATCAAATTCCGCTTTACCACCGAACCCTTCGGCAATGGCCTCAATGAGGCGCTTCATATATACTGGCACAGCTTCACGCGTCTCAGGATTGTGCGTACGAATGGTACCTCTGAGTTGAACCTCCCCAGCGATAACGTTATACGCATTGCTATTGCTTTGCAGTTTCGTAATCGAGATGACGGAAGAATCAAGTGGAGACAGGTTTCGGGATACTACCGTTTGCAACGCAGTTATAATCTGGGCAGCAATGATGACCGGATCGATGGTTCGATGTGGATAGGCAGCATGTCCACCTTTTCCCGTCACTCGAATATCAAAAGCATCTGCCGCTGCCAGCATGGCCCCTTTTCTCAAACCAATCTTGCCAGCAGGCAAATCCGGCCACACGTGGAGCGCAATGATCGCATTCACTTCCGGATTATGCAAAACACCTGCAGCAATCAGATCCGTTGCGCCTCCCTGAACTTCCTCTGCAGGCTGGAATATAAACTTCACTGTTCCCTGAAGCTCATCCCTGTGCTCACTTAATGCCGCTGCTGTTCCAAGAAGAATGGCAGTATGCACATCGTGCCCACAAGCATGCATCACCCCTTCGCGAACGCTGGCAAACGGCAATCCTGTCTTCTCTACGATAGGCAGTGCATCCATATCGGCACGAATTCCAATGGTTTTTCCCTCGCGTCCACCTTTCAAAAGCCCAACAACCCCTGTGCCGCCTACACCCGTCTCTACTTCGAGACCAGCATCCTCCAAAAATTGAGCAACCAGCTTGGCTGTTTCAAACTCCTGGTGACCAAGCTCAGGATTCTGGTGAATATGGCGGCGAAGCCGTATAGCCTCGTCCTTCCACTTTTCGGCTGAACTACGAAAACTCATTGTTTCATTCCTCCTCTATTCATCGTATAAATGACACTGCACTTCACGGTCTGGAGCGACGAATCTTTTCTGTGGAACGACCTGTCGGCATGTCTCCATAACGTATGGGCATCGGGTATGAAAAACACAGCCCGCAGGTGGATGAAGTGGCGATGGAATCTCACCGCTTAATACAACTCTTTCCCTTTTGGCACGGGGATTCGGGATCGGTACCGCAGACAATAATGATTTGGTATAAGGATGCAGAGGATCGGCGAACAAGGCTTCCGCGGGCCCCTGCTCCACCATCTCGCCCAAATACATCACACCAATACGGTCGGCAATATGGCGTACAACGCTAAGGTCATGTGCAATGAATAAATAAGAAATGCCGAGCTCTTCTTGGACCTCTTCCAGCAAATTAATGACTTGGGATTGAATCGATACGTCCAGCGCTGATACGGGTTCATCACATATAATGAGCTTCGGTCCAAGGGCCAACGCTTTGGCGATGCCCAGCCTTTGACGCTGACCACCTGAGAATTCATGGGGAAACCGCTCATAATGTTCTTCACTGAATCCAACTTTGCGCAGCAATGACATGGCTGTTTCCATTCTGTCCCGTTTGTTGCCCTTCTTGTGGATTAATAACGGTTCTTCAATGGAATATCCAATGCGTTTACGAGGGTCCAGCGAGGTGTACGGGTCCTGAAATACCATCTGCATATGCTGCCTGTAGCTTCGCAGTTCTTTTTTGCTTAACCCCAGAATATCCGTGCCCTCATAAAATGCTTCCCCTGATGTTGGCTCAACAAGTCTGAGAATCGACCGACCGAGTGTGCTTTTACCGCAGCCGGATTCGCCCACCAGGCCAAAGGTTTGTCCTGTGTGGATGTCAAAGGATACCCCGTTGACGGCCTTGACTTGCCCCTTGGTTCTGCCAAAAGAAGATCGAACAGGGAAATGTTTGTTCAGATTGCTAACCTGTAGCAGCGGCTTCGACTCAACCAATGATTTCGAGTTCATGTGTCTCCTCCTGAATCGTTGCTATTCCGGGATACCAGCAGCGTACCGAATGGTTCTCGTCCACCTGTTTTAAGGAAGGCGCTGCCCGTAAGCATTGTTCATCCGCATAAGCGCATCTTGGAGCGAATCGGCAGCCTGTTGGAACCTGATGCAGCGCGGGTACCGTTCCCTCAATGACGTGAAGCTTGCTGTGCTGTTCGCCATCAATACGAGGAATGGATTTCATTAAACCTGACGTATACGGATGCTGGGGATTGAAAAATAAATCGTCCACGCTTGCCTCCTCCACGACCTGTCCAAGATACATGACAGCCACTCTTGTACACGTCTCCGCGACTACACCCAGATCATGTGTAATCAGTATGACACCAAGTCCCGTCTTCGCTTGCAGACTTTCAATCAGCTCTAGGATTTGCGCCTGAATCGTCACATCCAGTGCCGTCGTCGGTTCATCTGCAATAAGCAGTTTCGGATTACAGGCAAGCGCCATGGCAATCATGACCCTCTGTCGCATCCCTCCGGAGATTTCATGCGGATGTTCATCCACCCTCTTCTCCGGTGAGGGAATACCTGTCATACGCAGCAGGTCCACGGCAGCCAGACGCGCCTGTCTGCCATTCATGCCTTGATGCAGCTTCAAGCTCTCGGCAATTTGTTTGCCAATCGTCTGAACCGGATTCAGGGAAGACATGGGGTCTTGAAAGATCATGGAGAGTTCATTGCCACGTATGCGTTCCATTTGTCTTTTGGACAAGCTTAAGAGATCGGTACCTTCGTAGAGGACTTCACCCGAGTAATCCACGTAATCTTCATCAAACAGTCTAAGAATGGATTCGGCGGTTACGCTTTTCCCGCAGCCGGACTCACCTACGATGCCCAACGTCTCCCCGGCAAGGACGTGGAAGGAAACACCTTCCACCGGGTGAATGGTTCCTTTTTCGTTTGAAATGGACACTTTCAGGTCCTTCACCTCAAGCAGCGGTTGTTTTCCCACGACGTCTCCCCCTTTTCACCTTATTCGCATGTGGGTCGAGCAGATCTCTAAGGCCATCGCCGAACAGGTTCAGACCCAGTACAACGAGCACCAGGAAAATACCCGGGAAAACAGTCATCCACCAAGCGTTGTAAATCACCGTTTTTCCGTCAAAAAGCATATTCCCGAGACTTGGGGACGGGGAAGGTATGCCTGCTCCAAGAAAACTTAGAGAAGCTTCCGTCAGGATTGATACGGCAAAAATAAAGCTGGATTGGATTATGAGCGGAGACAGCGTATTGGGCGCCATATGAATCCAGATGATGCGCCAGCTGCCTGCTCCCTGTGCATGTAATGCTTCGATATAAGTTAATTCCCGAATGACCAGCGCCTTGGAACGAATAATTCGGGCCATCGATGGAATGAAGATAATACTTAGAGCGATAATGACATTGCCTGGATTCGGGCCAAGAGCCGCCATAATGGAGATGGCAAGCAAAATGGACGGAAAAGCAAACAAACCATCACAGATGCGCATAAAGATATGATCCAGTACCGAATAACTTGCAGATAACAGCCCAACAATCATGCCGATCAATGAAGATACAACCGTAACAGCAAAACCAACCGCAACTGAAATACGCAAACCGTATACGGCGCGAGTGAATACATCACGTCCAAAGTTATCTGTGCCAAATATGTGCTGCCCGTTGGGGCCTTTGAGTCGATTCACCGGATCAATCTGTAACGGCCCGTATGGTGTAAGTATCGGCCCCATGATTACCAGAAGCACAACAACAAGCAGAATTCCCGCCCCTGTGGTTAACAACTGATTATGCATAAAGCGTCTGAATACGATGCGCCTGTTCTTCCTTTTGTGAAGTCCTGACGTAGCGATGGTGGTATCCGGATTGGTTATCAAGTTGTCTCCACCCCCTTCATTTCTTGCTTAATCGAACTCGTGGATCGACCAAACCATACAACAAATCAACGATTAGATTTACAAACACATAAGCTACCGTGACTAGCAGCACAGAGCCCTGAATAACCGAGTAATCTCTTCGACTAATCGAATTGACGATGAGCTGCCCCACTCCCGGGATATTGAATAGCATTTCTATAACCGCAGCACCAGTAACGAGCCCACCGAACGATTCACCAATAACTGTGAGAATAGGGATGAATGCAACGCGTAACGCATGTGTATATACGATCGTTTTTTCTCTGACACCCTTGGCTTTGGCGGTTTTGATAAAATTGCCGGACATCACATCCAGGACGGAGGATCTTGTCATTCGGGTAATGAGCGCTGCCTGAATGATGCCGAGCACGATGCCAGGGAGCAACAGGTATTTGATATGCTGCCATAGCCCCTCACTTAACGGTTGATACCCTGCAACGGGAAGCCAGCGCAGCTTCACGCTAAAGAACATGACCAGCAGTGAACCCAACAGAAAACTCGGAATGGAGATGCCCAGCATGGAGAAACCCATCACCGATTGGTCCACGATGGTCCCTCTTCGCTTGACCGCTGTAATGCCGAGGAACAAGGCAAGAAACACACCAATCACCTGGGCAATGATCGCAAGGGACAATGTAGGCGCCAGTCGTTCAAAAAAGCCTCTGTCACAGGCTTGTCCAGAAAGATGGACTCCCCCAAATTGCCGGATAACAGCCCCAGCAACCAAATGCCGAATTGCTCATAGATTGGTCTGTCCAACCCCAGCTTGCTTCTTAGCTCATCGATATCGGCTTTGCTCGCCTCTTCACCCAGTAGAATCGCAGCGGGATCACCAGGTGTGACATGAATGATAGAGAACACAACGATTGCCACCACAAAAAGGACAGGTATCAAGGACAATAACCGACGAACAATATATCCACCCATATGAGGGCCACCTCACTTTCCAATGGCAAACGGAAAGGCGTATTCCTGTGGAAGCGATTCTACGCCTTTTCATCCGTTGCCTTCCTTATAACTACTTGTTATTGGTTGTATTCCAGAAGATCGGGCCCAAAATGTTCTGGAAACCACTGATATTTTTCGATAGCGCTGTAACCTGTTTGGTATGCCCGATCTGAGAGAATGGAACTTCGGTCCATACAAATTGCTGCAATTCGTCAATGAGTGGCCTTGCGGCCTCTACTGAATCGGACGTCCGGATTCCTTGAAGTAGCTCGCTCAGTTTCTCGCTTTTTAGCAGCCCTGCACCGCCTCCCCAAAACGCATACTGGTAGAACGTAGGCCGGAATGCATAACTCATCGGGTAGATATCCCACCCTGTGCCTGTCCCGAGTTTTTCTTGCAATGTTGGCCAATCATAGACATCCAGCTTAACCTTGACGCCAATCGACTCCAGCTCCTGCTGCAAAACAACGGCTACGTTATATTGATCCACATAATCTCTCGTCGTGAAAATTTTGATTTCTTCGCCGTTATAGCCTGCTTCTTGAAGCAATTGCTTTGCTTTATCCGCGTTAGCCTGGCTGTACGATTCCTTACCTGCTTCTGAATACCAATTCGGATATTCGGGTAGAACCAGAGAGGATGTCTTCACATAAAATTGTGGATCACGGAATGCCGATGTAAGTATGTCATCCACATTCTGAACGGCATTGACAGCCTGCCGAAGTTTGACGTTCTTGAACAAGCCGTCATTACTGTTATAGAAATATCCAATCATGCCTCCCGGACTGAGAAAGGTTTGCAACTCGGGATTGTCCGCGATCTGCTGTTCATTATCCACAGAGATATTCAGTGCAATGTCATATTCCCCGGAAGTAATCCCGGCAAGGCGGGTTGACTCGTCTGTTACGAATCGGAAGTACAGGTCATCGACCAACGCTTCCTTTTTGCCGCCTGCTCCATCACTCGGCTCGGTCCGGGCGGAGTAATCATCATACTTTTTCAAATGAATATACTGATCCTGCTTCCACTCCTCCAATTGAAACGGACCTGTACCGATGAATGATTTGATACCTTTATCATCTGCTTTATCAACCACTTCTTTCGGATAAATCGCCGCAGCTGGAATCGGATCAGCAAGAAGTTGCAGTGTTAGCAGAAAAGGTGTTTTCAATTGAAGTACGACAGTATACGGGTCCGTTTCTTTGGCCTTGGCACCCACAAAGTTCGCTTTACCATGACTCGACAGTTTGATCCAGCGATTCAGGGAAGCGACAACGTCCTCCGCTTGCAGTTCCTTGCCATTATGAAACTTCACACCTTGGCGCAGATGGAATGTATAGGATAACTTGTCGTCGCTGATCTCATAGGATTCAGCCAGCAGCGGAATAACCTGTGCATCTTTATCCAACGTTACCAGCTGCTCGTAGATCTCGCGTGAAATATCCTTAACCGCTGTATTGGAAGACACATGTGCATCCAGTGTGACCGGTTGTGTTGGATAGCCAATGTTCAGTGCCCCGCCTGTCTTGCCTTCTTCCGATGTCTGCTGTGCTGGAGTTTCACCGGTTGTTGAAGAGGCCTGTGTATTCTGCTGGCCTTCTCCACCTGAAGCGCAACCTGCCAGAAGCAGGAATGCCAGAATCATCATTAAAGCAGGCTTGGTATGTTTTCTCATCATGTAACCCCTCTCGCTCTCATGCATAATGTTAAATCCAATTTCACTGTCCTAAATGATATACAAGTGTTCATGTCGGATTAGTGAAAATTGGTATTTTCAGGCTAAGGGAACAGAGGTCTTTTGTAAAATAAGCAATCGTAATGTGTTGATTCATTTTTTGTAATCTACGAAAAAGCGTGATTCTCTGTACTTCCAACTATTCCGATGGTAATATACAACTTAAATTTCATCCTTTATCTGGAAGGAGTCACGAACATGACAACGATACAACGCTTGGATGCTGCACTTGCGGCACATATCGAGAAGGTTGAACATTATAAACAGGTACAAACCCTGCTTGCCTGGGATGCTCGCACAGGGGCACCTCGAAAGGGCGCATCCTACGCCGCACGAGCCAAAGCAACATTGGCTGGAGAACTATTCAAGTTACAGACCGATGCTGATTTCGGTTTGCGACTAGAGGAAGCAGCACAACAAGAGGACCTTGATGAGCTATCCAAGCGAATTATTGCAGAGCATTGGAAAACGTATAAACGCTGGAGTGCCATTCCGATAGAGGAATATCAGGCATTTGTACAGCAGCAAGGTTTTGCAAACGCCGCTTGGCTGGAAGCCAGGGCTGCCAATGATTTTTCCATTTTCGCTCCGCATTTGAAACAGATCTTTGATGCAAGCTTGAAGTTTGCCGGATACTGGGGATACGAGCAGCATGCATATGACCCACTCGTGCAGCAGTTTGATCCTGACCTGGATAAGGTAACGTTGGATCGCATTTTCAGTGAGCTGAAATCCGCTCTAATACCGCTGATCCGTCGTGTCACCTCTTCCGCTAAACAACCGGACACATCCATATTCAACCATCCCTTCCCAATTGAACAGCAGCGGCAGCTTGGGATCGAGCTGTTACAAGCCATTCGCTACGACTTTGATGCCGGGCAATTCGGTGCAACCGTGCACCCATTCAGTTCTGCCATCAATCCGTACGATGCACGTCTCGCAGCCAAATTTGTTGAAAATGACGTTCGCGTTTCCTTGTGGAGTGCTTTACATGAAGGAGGCCACTCGCTCTATACACAGAATATTGACCCCAACCTGATACATACTGGACTTGGGATCTTCACTTCGTACGGCATTCATGAATCCCAATCGATCTTTTTCGAGAAATTCATTGGCAGACATAAAGGCTTCTGGGAAAACAACTATTTTATTTTGCAAAAAATCAAACCTGAAACGTTTGGCCATGTGAGTTTGGATGACTTTTATTTTGCTTTAAACGCAGTAAAACCAACGTTTAACCGTTTTGAGGCCGATGAACTTACCTACAACCTGCATCTCATTATTCGGTATGAGTTGGAGCAAGCCATTATTGCTGGAGAAGTGGATTACGAAGGATTGCCTGAAGCATGGAATGATAAATATGAGGAATATCTAGGGATTCGTCCCCCGACTCATCTGGAAGGCATTTTACAGGATGGACACTGGAGCGCAGGATTTGGATTATTCCCTTCCTATACACTCGGGTTTGTCTATGCAGCACAAATACACAAAGTCATCCGCCGTGAACTTCCCGATTATGATCATTTGATTGAATCAGATCATATTGAGACAATTACCGGATGGCTAACAACTCATATTCATCAATTTGGTAAATCAAGATCGGCGGACGAGCTAATCAAGTCCATCACCGGAAAAAGTATTGATACCGCTCCATTGATTCGTTACTTAACGGATAAATACGAGCAGCTATATGAACTGTAATGATTCTGTGATTCTGCACACAACAAAAAAAGCGAGAGTAGTTCCTCGCTTTTTTGTGTATCATTTTTTAAATGGAATGTTGTATGGATTGTTGCCCCCTACCAGCTCTACCCATTTAAAATCCTTTTCTTCAAAATACGATTCACTTGCTCCGAGCTGACCAGCATCAGGATAAGGAAAACAAGTACAACCATCGGGAAAAATCCGATATTGGTTTTCGCAGCGAGAACGCCAAAAAGCGGAGGAAGCAAAGTCGTTCCTGTGTACGCCAGTGCCATTTGGTATCCCATCAATCGGGCAGAATTCGCTTTGCCGAATCGAGTTGGAGTTTCATGCAGAAGTCCGGGATAGATGGGTGCAAGCCCCAATCCAATTAGCATAAATCCAGCCAGTGCAAACGAAATCGATAATGGAAGCAATAAAATGATTCCACCCACAATGGCGGTCACTTGACCCGCCAGAATTAACACTCGATTTTTTATTTTTAACGTGATAAAGCCTGTTATCAATCTGCCTATCGTAATACCACCGTAGTATAAGGAGATCCATCCTGCAGCCGTTTCCGCCGAGATGTTTCTTGCTCCTACCAGATAGCTGGCTCCCCATAAACCGACCGTCGTCTCCACGCCACAATAAAACAGAAATGCAATCAGTGAGTTTTTGACTCCCTTAATCTTCAATACATTCCGTTCGGGTCTGTTCTCACTCTGTACTAACGTGTTGTCCGCTTGCACAAGATCTGATTCGTTGTTCATACTTGTACTCTCCCGACTTGCAGCAACACGCTTCCACAACGGCAACGTGGCAAACAAAATCAGGACGAGACAGCACTGGACGACGGCTACAGCTGTATACCCGCTTCTCCAGGAATGATGTTCCGCAATGTAATACGACATAATGATAGGCCCTGTCGTCGCGCCCACACCCCAGAAACAGTGCAGCCAGTTCATATGGTGTGCCTTGTAGTGCTCTGCTACATAATTATTCAGCGCAGCATCAACGGCTCCAGCTCCAAGACCCAGAGGAATGGCAAGAATGACGAGCCATACCAATGAAGGTGCGAAGGAAAATCCAAGGAGTGCTCCGGCAGTCAGACAACAGCTAATTAACGTAACCTTGCCTGTTCCCCATTTTTGAATAACCGTGCCACTGGCCAAGCTTGAAACGATGGTTCCCGCTGCAACAACCATTGACAGAATTCCTGCTGACCCAAACGAAGCGCCAAGTTCAGGCCACATGACGGGCCAGGCTGAACCTAGTAGGGAGTCCGGAATCCCCAGACTGATAAACGCAAGGTAGATAATGATAAGAAACCAAGTTGCCATAAATAGATCCCTTCCCTGCATATAAATTAAAAGTAAATGAAACACAATAATGCTGATTAAACTTCTTTATTTATATACTTTATAAAGTTCATTTATTATATTGCGTCAAAAATTTTTCTTTGTCAATAGATCGTATCAGCCAAATTAAAACAGCCGCCGATCTGGATGAGAAACTCCAGATCAGCGGCTGTTTTTCGGATAGGTAGCATTATTCAATGATTAATTGATTAATAGGTGACATAGCCCTCATAGGTAACAGTCCACGTATAGCCTGTCTGACCATCGACTGATTTTAATGTAAGTATTCCCCTGTACGGATCAACATTATAACTTGCTGTCACCGGGATATCACCAAGCGTTGGGAATTGAGATTTGGGTAGAATGGTCTGCCAGGTTATATACTTTTGTGCGTAAGGAACTACTTGTGTACTTTCTGGTAAACTACTTGTTGAAGTTGAAGGTACACTAGCTGCAAAAGATGTAGAGCCTAGCGTGAAACATGCAACGACAGTTAAAAGACCGACCATAAGTTTCTTTTTCATCTTCATCATCCTTTCGTTTTGGAGTACAGTTCTATCATATAAGACAGGCTTCTATTAAAATGTAATATTTGTCATATAGTGAAAATATTTGATGTAAAATGTGTGAACTATTATTTGATTTTTAAGTATATAACTTAGTTAATGTGAACACATACTGATCTTTTCTCTTCTCACATCATCCAACAACAGAAGAAAAAGGCGGCTTATCGCCGCCTCCATTTTAACGTGTCTCAACATACAGGAGCTTTAGCCGATTCAACGGGTCTTTTACCTGCCCACACGTCCTGAACGTAACGGCCCTCCGCCTGGAGCTGATTGAGCCAATCTTTTGCCTCCTGAAGGGTTGCACCTTTCGCCTTCTGGTATGCTTGCCTCAAAGTCTCTTCGACGGCGGGAGCCATTTGGCTTCCGTCACCACATACGTAGATTCTCCCTTTTTCATCAAGCAAATGGAGCAACTGCCCCCACTCCTGATTCATCAGATGCTGCACATACGTTTTGGGCTTATCCTCCACACGTGAAAAAGCTGTGTGCAGCTTGACGATGCCTGCCTGTTCGTATTGTTCAAGTTCTTGACGATATATGAAATCCGAATCATTCCTGCAACCAAAGAACAAATGTGCTTCACTCAGTGGCAATCCTCTCTCTTTTAGCACAGATCTGGCCTGGAGGAAACCTCTGAACGGTGCAACACCCGTCCCTGGACCCACCATAATAATTGGAACATCCGGCTCTTCTGACAGCTCAAATCCGGGTTCTGGCGTACGTACAAACATCGAAATACTCTCTCCCGTCTGGCAGTCTGCCAGATAGGATGAAGCCACACCACGGAATTCACCGTTGCCGCTCCAAGCAGGCTCTTTCACAACGGACACTGTGATGCTCGCCTGCTTGGCATTAAAGTGTGGAGAGCTGGATATAGAGTAATACCTGGGTTTGAGTGGAGACAGCAGTTCAAGAAATCTTTCGAACGGCAGTTCACAGGCCTCATACTTTTCCAGCAGTTCCAGCATGGTAGTTCTGTTTTCAAGTATATGTTCCCTGTAGTTGTTCTCTTCGAGCATCGCCTCCAGCTCACGCTTATGAGGTGGGCACACCGTATTGTTAGCTAACTCCCGCAGCTGCGTTCTTGTAACAGGTGCTTGCAGCTCAACACAGGAACGGAGCAATTCATTCACTTTGACAGGACGGTTCAGAGGAAGATGTGTCAACTGTGTCTCGTTCGAAGTTAATTGGATCTGAACGTCCCCTTTTAATCCGAAACGGTGCAGGATGCGATTCACGATTTCATCTGCATTTAGGGGCAATACGCCAAGATGATCGCCTTCTTTATAGGTCATGCCTTCAGGAAGCAGTATCTCAATGTGACGTGTACTCCGCCCACTATCTATGGCCTGAAGCTCTTTATTTACCACTATAGTGGCATAGCTGGCATTGTAGGTTCGTGCAAGTGGCAGATCGGCTTTCTCGCGAACAAATTCCATTTGAATTGTACTTCGTGAGGAGTGCTCCATAGATTCCTCGCTAATCCCCAACGCTTTTAACATTTGGGGCCACAACATCCGCTGCCACTCTTCCACTTGTTTCTCCATATCCCCGCCTGCATCGGCTTCTCCCCGAGGTAACAGCCTGTTGCCTCCCAAGCTCGCAAGCTTCTCATCGACCAATCGAGGAATGCTCTGGTAGGTACTGGACCAGCTCCGATCCCCGCAGCCCAGAACTGCATAGGTCACACCTTGCACCTTCTCTGACTCGGCTTCCTTTAACCACTCGATAAATGCCGCTGCATTTTGCGGAGGTTTACCATTATACGAAGCTGTCACGATGAGAACGATCCCCTCTTTGGGCAGACGGCCAATCCATTCATTCAATGTTGCGGCTTCGCTTGGAATTCCATAGGAACGAGCTTTATCTGCAAAAGCTCTGGCAATGCCTTCTGCCGTCCCCAGGTTGGAGCCGTATAGAACCAGTATGGTTGGATTGGCATTTACGGAAGTCGTCATCGATTCCTTCATAGCACTATGACCAGCTACATTTGTATGCATACCCTGATCCTGATTCGGCTTTTCATCCGAGCGAGCAACAGATGTACTCAGTTTCGGTGAAACGGTCCGTGCTCTCACCTGTATTCGAAAATCGCCTGGTTTTAACGTTAACGTTTGTTTCACATCCAACTGATAGTTGCTATAGTCTACCAGTTCAAAATGTTTAAGTACCATACCGAGTACAAGGGTTGCTTCATATAAAGCAAACTGCATGCCGATACACGCTCTCTCTCCATTGCCAAACGGTTTATACGCATGGTGAGGCACTTGAGTCGTATCTTCAAAACGTTCCGGGCGGAATAGCTCTGCATCCTCTCCCCAGGCGCCTTTGTCACGGTGAAGCTGAGGCAGAAGAATACTGCAGCTCTCCCCTTTTTTCAGTGGATATTTGCCACCTATGACGGTGTCTTCTTTGGCATAGACGTCAAATCCCGGGGCGGTTGGCCATAGACGTAGCGATTCGCTAAGAATCATGCGGATATAAGGAAGCTGAAGGATTTCTTCGTACTGTGGTGAGTCACTCACCAATACCCGGTCTACCTCATCATAGGCCTTTTGAAGTGCTTCTGGATTGTTCAGCAAAAAATAAAGGGCAAATGATAACAAACCACTCGTCGTTTCATGTCCGGCAATGAGGAACGTAATAATCTGATACCGAATGTTCTCATCGTCCAGCGCTTCTCCGGTTGCCGGATCTTTGCCATTCAGCATACGAGCGAGCAAGTCAACCTCTTCAGGAGCAGCACTTGCTTTACGTTCCTCAATAATCTGATCAACTAATGAGAACATCGTTTGGATGTCTTCCTCGAACTGTCGTTTGGTTTTCACCATCAGCAGATTTTGGATTTTCAAACGCGAGCTTTTCTGCATAGCTTCATTTAATGCACGGACCATACTTTCGATAAAAGGACTGTGGTCCTGTCTGTAAAAGCTGTTAAATCGATAATTGAAACCGCATAGTCCAATAGTATCCAACGTAAGTCGTGTCATGTCGTCTGCTACATCAATGGTGTCGTTGGAATTCAAACGTGCCCATTTGTTTATCAATTGTTCGGCTATGTCGACCATCATCGGATGATAACCCTTCATCGCCTGTTTACTAAAGGTGGGAAGCAAAATATTATGTGCCTTTTTCCAGTTCGGCTCGGATGTTCTGCTTGTAAATAAACCATCACCTCCAAAGGCACGTACATTTTCGAGTTCATTGTATACAAATTTATCAAAACGAGACACGTCACATAACTCAGCCACCAAATCTGGGCCAGATACAATCAATCCGGAATAACCAGGAACGGTCAGTCGATATATCGGTCCATATTCCTCAGCAAGCTGTCCAAGGGACAATGTTGGTTTCTCTTTATCAATCAAGGGCAGATTCCCGAGCGGTCCGTACATTTTGGGCTGTGGAACGTTAGTTGCAATGCTCATTTTAAACACCCTCTCCCAGAGTTTAAAATGATAGTAATATCTATCATTTGATAAAACTATAAACCATTAACGGATGAAAATCAAATATTGGGCTTATGCCAATAACGGACGGAACTAGTCCAACTTAGTGACAGAGAAGACCTAGTAAAAGATCTACTAAACACAAAAAAGGAATCGCGTTTGCAATCCCCTTTTTGATCTGATCTATTTTGTTGACTTATCGTTTGTGCAAAGTACTGGACAAGAAACCGTACATCGTTATTCTACGGGTTTAAATGTTTACCGCGCTCATCCCAAGCTTCCATATTAAGCTCACTGTTAATCGTTACAGCGGTTAATGCACCAAGGGATGCCGCAGTAATGGCCTGGTACAACTCCGATGCTGCATCTCCAGCGCTGAACACACCCGTTACGGTCGTTTTGCCGAAATCATCTACAACGACCGTACCCGCATCCGTAACCTCACAGCCTATCGTCTGCGGAAGTTCTGATCCAGCCGTTAGTTTCGGTCCAAAGAAAATCCCTGTGCACGAGATTTCGGTACCATCTTCTAACACCACTTGCTGCACCATGCCATCGCTTGATTCAATGGATTGAATTGGAGAGTCCCATACCGGAACTCCATGCTGCTTCAATTCCTCCCGCTGCTCATCCGTTAATTCATCCGGTCCATTCGTACAAATGGTAAACTGGCTTGTCCAGCCGGAAATGGTCTTGGCCATATGAACTGCCTTCGCTCCATTCACAATGATGACAAGCCGTTGATCTCTTAATTCCCAACCATCGCAGTAAGGGCAGACAAAAGCACTCTTGCCATATACCTCTTTCAACCCGTTAATATCCAGTGGAAGATCTTTTTTCCCGACTGCAAACAAAATTTTCTTCGTGCGATAGACGACTCCTTGGGCCGTTGTAACTTGAAAATCACCATCTGTTCCTGTCACTGAAGTCGCTGTGTCCCCTACAAAATGAACAGACGGGTAAGCGCTAATCTGTTCTTTCGCAACCTTCCGAAATTCACGTGGACTTGCTCCATCTCTCGTCAGAAAACCGTGCGTTTCACGCGTAACCCAATTGCGCGGGCGTTCATCATCTATGACCACAACATGTTTGCGAGCTCGTCCTAGTACAAGTGCAGCATTAAGACCCGCTGGTCCTCCGCCTATAATTAATACATCCATCTTTTGATCCATATTTAACACCCTTTCCAGATATTCAATGTCCTTTATTGTTACAAAAAAAAGCCTATACTGATTATACCTTGCCGCTTGCAGCTATTCTCTAATAGCAAAAAACGTAAGAGGAAATCACTCGATACCTTTAAAGATCTCTTATGTCTACAATAAACAAAACAAACTCAACATGCAAGAAAAATATTCTTTTCTTGTTATCGCTGCTATTTGGTTTCAATGACCTGTATCACAGAAAATCATTTTTAACAATTAAAAAAAACCGTGTTTTTAAATTGTTCACAATCAAATGACATTATTTTAAAACCTAAATCGTTAATTAATTCACATAGTGTATTGGATGCTATAATAAGACCACGAGATATATAAGAATAGATATAGGAAGTGAGTTCTTGAAAACATTGAATAAAGGGTCACGGCCCGAAATCAGCCTGGAGTATACTAGCTCGATTCCGAAAGTATTCTTTGATACGATCAAGATCGGAATTATCAAATCCAATCTGATCGCCATGTTTGCCGGTTTAAGTTTGGCTTTGTATGTATTTGATGCATCCATTTTAGCTAATATTGTACCCATTATCCTCTCTGTCATCGGGTCTTCCCTGATTATCGGAGCGGCCGGGGTGTTTAACAATTTATATGATCGGGATATTGATGCGATCATGGAACGCACCAAAACACGTCCGACGGTAACAGGTCGTGTAGATACCAAAACAGGTTTAATCCTCGGTATTGCCATTACGATTATCGGGGGCATCATGTTGTATATCGCTTCCCCTTCGGCTGCCGTATTCGGCATATTGGGACTGTTGTTGTACGTGTTCCCTTATACGATGTGGACCAAGCGGACAACGGTATACAATACGGAAGTAGGAAGTCTTTCAGGCGCTGTTCCTCCACTCATTGGTTGGGCAGCCATTTCGCCAGAACTGGGTCATTATGAAATTTGGGCTTTGGTTGTTACCATGCTGTTGTGGCAGATGCCTCACTTCTATGGCATTGCCATCCGGAGATTTGACGAATACAAAGCGGCTGGCGTTCCCATGCTTCCTGTTGTAAAAGGAATCAGACGGACATACATCCAGACGAATGTTTATCTGGTATTGTTGTTATTCTCCAGCTTCTTGTTCTGGCCGCTGAGTCCGTTCATTGCCATTGTTGCGTTTCTGGTAAGCTTGGCGTGGCTTATTCTTAGTGTGGCAACTTTCGATAAGAAAGAAACCAAGAAATGGTCACATAAAATGTTTATTTTCTCCATTAACCACATCACGATTATCTTCCTGGTTATCATTGCGTATTCATTGATTGCACAGCTGATCAAATAAAGATTGACCCAATGAGGAATAATAAAGCCGTACAGATCTTAACTCTTTCAAAAAGAGTTGTCTGTACGGCTTTTTTCATTTTTATATATCGTATATCTTATCTTATCCCACTTTAACCGGTGTTTGCTCACCTTGCCATAGTAATTGCATCTCTTCATTTGTAGCAAGCAAATCTGATAAGCTGCCCTCGGCCTCAATTCGTCCATCCTTCATGACGATGATATGATCTGCCTTCGCAAGTGCTGCTCTGCGGTGAGACACCGCAATACATGTAACATCCGGCTCCTGGAACAAACCTTCCCAGACCTGTTGCTCGGTTTCCACATCCAGTGCACTGGACAGATCATCGAAGATGAACAAGTCCGCTTCCGTCATCAGCATGCGCCCAGTTGCTGCGCGCTGGATCTGACCACCAGACAACATGACACCTCTTGGACCTACGGATGTTTCGAGTCCTTGATCCAGGTTTTGAATATCCTTATCCATTACAGCCAATCGTATGGCTTTTGCAAGTGCGACTTCCGTACGGCCCTGTTTGCCCTGAACAATATTCTCTTTCAGCGTATCACTGAACAGTCGAGGTACTTGCGGCGTATATGCTGCTCTGGGCGGCATCAGGAAGGTAGCGGGATCTACATCTTTACCATTCCAGCGAATCGTGCCCTCTTGTTTGGGCAGCAGTCCCAGAAGTGTGCGGACCAGAGTCGATTTGCCAGAACCGATCCGTCCAGTGATGACCAGAAATTGTCCCCGCTTCACACGGAAGCTGATATCCTGTATTCCATTTGCAGAATGTGGATATTGGTACGCCAGATTGCTGATCTCCAGCTCTCTTAGCTTCTCTTTGGGATCTCTCTGTTCATTAGGAAGCTCAGGCGGATCTTCATTCAGATAAGTCTCTCTGAAATCCATGATCCGGTCTTCCTCACCAGGACGAAACAGGGTTCTCATCCGGTCAAATGATACTTTGAGCCGTTTATGCTGAAATACCATATAGCCAAACAATGAGATACTAAAGCCAATATTCGCTAGATAACTGGTGAACAAGGCAAAATTACCTACGGTGAAATTTCCAGATTTCATCTCAGCTGCACACATCAGGAGAATGAGACCTGTACAGATACTGAGCACATGCTGATTAAGTGATCTCATCCACTGCTTGAACAGATTATCCCGGAGTGCGGCTTGACGACGTTCTTCATTGAGTTTGTTAAAACGAGTAGAGACATGCTCTTCTGCCTGCCCAAGTTTCAGTGCCTGCACCGCTCCAAAGGTTTCGGCAATGAAACTGGTAATTCTCCCTGTCGACTCACGATTGACCTGAGCATATCGACGAGCCCGATTACCTGACAAGTTATTCAGCAACGTCACGACTACTAGGGGCAATACTGCAACTAGAGTGATTTTCCAGTTAATGTTCGCCATGATGACGATGGATACGATAGCGAACACAAGCCTTCCCCAAAAATCCACCCAGGATTCTACGTACTCAACCACTTCATCTACATCATCCCGAAAGCGACTCATCGCCTCCCCCGGTGAAGCTGGCAGATTACGTCCTGGCCAGCGCATAATCCCAGCGAGCATGTTGGTACGCAGAATGGCCTGAATATGGTAGATATACGTGATCCATGCATAGAATGCGGCAAAAAACGTGCCTACTCTTACCGCTCTGATCAAAGCAATGAAGATCAGCGGAGCAGCCAGCCACATATAATCACTGGAACCCGCCGTTGCCCGGTCAAAGAACCATTGCATGCCGATCCCTATTGCCAGCGGCAAAGAATGAAAGATGCACCATGACAATCCGTTAATCAAAAATAGAAAAGGCCTGAATCGAAACAAACGGCCTATAAATCCTGTTACATTCACGCCAATTCCTCCTCTCGCCCTGTAATCAGCAATCTGGCATAATGTGAAGCCGGATCGCTGGCGAGTGCTTTTCTGGCTCCGAATTCCAGTACCTTGCCATCACCCAGTACCATAATCTGATCGACCTTCTCTAAAGTAGCCAGGCGATGCGCAATAATAATTCCCGTACATTGCTTCATCAACTGATCGATGGCAGACTGAAGCATGCTCTCTGTAGCGGCATCCAGCCGTGAGGAAGGCTCATCAAGAATAACCAGGCTAGGTTCAGTCAGAAATACTCGCGTCAAAGCAAACAATTGAGCTTCCCCAGCGGACAATGAAGAACCACCTGCCTTCAGATGTGTATCCAACCCTGCCGGTTGTGATTCAATCCAATGACTTAATCCTAGTCGATCCGTTGTCTCCTTAATGATCTGATCCGAGACATCCTGGTTGAACAGCGTTAAATTATCTCGCAACGTACCGTCGAACAGCTGTACATCCTGCGTAACCATACCAACCCTGCGGTAGAGTGCAGGTAAGGTAAGCTCTGTAATATCTTTGCCACCCACACGAATTGTTCCGCTATCCAGATTGTACAAGCGTAGAAGTACCCGACTGAGACTTGATTTTCCGCTACCAGTACGACCGATGATGCCCAGCCGTTCGCCAGGTTTAATGGCAAAGTTAATATTCTGCAATACAGGTTTATCCTCGTTATAACTGAAGTTCACCTGCTTGAATTCCAGACCAAGCGGCCCTTCTGGCAGCTGATCCTCTCTTCCGTTTTCGATCTCACTGCGCAAAGACAACAATTCTCTCGAACGAAGCATACCTGATTTCGCCTTCTGAAACTCTTGAACCTGATCACCCAACATCTCAATCGGATCATTAAGCATCTGTGTGTATTGATATATCAGAAACAGCGTTCCGATGCTGATGATGCCTTGCATGTAGTAATGAACACCGAGCAGAAGTACTGCCGTGACTGCAAGGGCGAACAGAATGACCGTCGTATTCCACGGAATAACCCGAAGTAGCCAGGCTTTTCTTCCTTTTTGAAATACAACACGCATCGTCCGATAAAAACGATTCATCACATACGGGACATGCCCGTTCGCTTGAACATCTTCAATTCCCGCAATACGCTCTTCAATTAATCCGAACAAGGATGCACTCGCTTCCCGCTCATTTTTGGAAGAGTTTACTCCCAAATTCCGAATGAACACCATAAACAGAATCGATAATAATGTAAACACCGTCATGACGATCGCAATCGGTACGTTTACGCTGAACATAAATCCGAGGATTCCGGCAAGCAAGACAAAGCTCCCAACCACTTGCACAATGAACATCGCGAAGAAGTTGGAGATACTCGTCACATCACCATCCACCCGTTCAATCATCTCTCCCGGTGTCTTAACATTATGAAACCGCATATCCAGACGCAGACAATGCTTCAGGAGATCTCCCCGTAATCGGTTCGTTGCCCGCCAGGCCACATCGTTACCCAGATAACTTACGGCTACTGTAATCAGTTGATTTACAACGGCAACAACCAGAAACAATCCGGCAAGCTGGAACAGGTTAGAAAGGACTCCCCCACTTGCGGCCGTATCAATGAATCGTTTGATAATTTGTGGATTCAGGAGCTGCAGTCCCGTTGACGTCAGCAACATCACCATAAGCAAGGCCAATCGTCCTTTGACTGGTTTTAGATATTGTAGCAGCCAGGACATGGAGCGTTTCTCTGTTTTGGGCATAGCCCCTCACCCCTTCGTATAACATTTCTATTTTATTTTGTGATTCAAAGCATTTTAGTTCCTCGCTAAGATGAATCATACATAATAACAATAAATGCAACATTTCCAACCCGTGGATGAATCTTACCAAGTGTGTTTACCATTTAACATTCTCCCAATCCCTCTGGCATTCTTCCCGAAATCTTTGCACCCATTGTTCAGAAATCTCGTCTGCGATCGGGTCAAAGAAAGGGGGCGATACGGCAACACCGGCAGATTGAACATCCAAAAACTCTAGCACTTTCAGGACGGTCCCTTCGTAATCTGCTATAAAATCCTCATAAACAATCGTCAGCGGCACAATACCTGACTCGGACAAGAAATCTTCAATTGCTGCTTCGCACATGTTACTCTCCACAAGCAGATGTTTAATCACATCAAAGTTATATTGATCTGCAATATCTTGTAACTGAGGACTGTCCCCATGCTTGCGGTGCCATTCACCCGAGACGATGGCTCTCCACCAAGACACAGCCAATCTGACTTTGTTGCGACGCGTCATGTAAATATGCTTGGTGCAATTAGGGAAACCCGTACTCCATACCTCCGCCCGCGATAACGCTGTTGGCAGACTATAGAGACTGCGGAATACGTCAATCCATCGTTGTTCAAAATTAATTTTGATTCCGAATACTCCGTTCGACGTTGTTCCCTGATCCCAGATCTGCTCCAGATCTTCACGCTTTAATGTGTCTGGGCTCTTATGCTGATAATGCAGCCACTCCCTCGGATATCCTGCCACCCCCGTAGAACTTAATGCTTCACCCAGCAGAGTACTGCCGGTTCGTTGGGAAAACCAAATGGTATAACTTTGAGTAGGTTGTTTCATATCGCTGCCTCTCTTTCTCCCCTTAGGGGTAGTTTCATACCAAAAAGCACTACAAAATCTCCCTTCTATGTGCAATAAATTGGGTGGAATGCATGCAAAAAAGCCATAGATGAACTAATGTTCATCTACAGCTCGTAACAATAAGAGAATCATATGAAATAAGAAGCGTTTCCGGATTTCTCCTCTGCACGCAATAATGATGAGCGTCCACGACAGGGGTGCACAAACATGACTGTCCAAACGCCAACACCAAAAACATTGGTTAAGTCACTTGCTCATGCGTATTCAGTTATCGATTTAGAATTCGCCCTGTCTGGAACATGTTCATCTTAACCACCCGTCACACATATTTGTTGTTTATTGTATTCGCTCCACCGTAATCCGTCAAGATAATATTAACTCAGTTGTTATTTTCTTCATATCACTGAACATCATATGCTGTGATTTCAACGATCATAACCCAAATAGGGAATTTCTCTGAGATTAAACATTAACCTCCCTCTCCCTGACGACAAGGCGTTTATGCGCTACGATAAGAAAAGGCAGTCCAAGTGCAGTGGTCAGTGCCAGCGGTACAAAAACGAACAGGCCATTCCCCGTCCCATATTGAGTTAATAGGAGCCCTCCAAGAATCGGTGCCATGACGCTTCCCAAGTTGTTGAATCCAATTGTGCCAAAGTAGGTCCCTTTCCATTCAGGTTTGGCAATACGGTCAATCAGCACATCCATCATGGTGAACATGAGCACTTCCCCAATGGTGAACAGAATGACACTAATCATCAGCAGCATAACGCCTTCAGCTATGCCAAACAGGAACAAGCTTGTTGCGACCAGCACGTTTCCAAGAATGAGGGGCACAACCGGCGGGAATTTGCTGGCTACCCGCACAATCGGGAATTGGATTACAAGCACAGTCAACGCATTGAGTGAAAGCATATAGGAAAACACTTGACTTCCATGTTCAAAAAGAGGATTCTGGGCCACATACTGAGCCAGGGTCGAGCTAAAATGCCCATACCCGAGCACGCAAAACGTAGTCCCGATAAGTACTGGCAAAAATACACGGTCGCGTCCCGTAGTAGCGAGTGCATCTCGTAAACGAGGTGCACTGACCTGAACATGTTCCGGCAGATTTGCGCGTTGCAATCGAAATTGCAGGAACAAAACGAGGCCGTAAACGATGTATACCAACCCGGAGATCATAAACGGAAACGTAGACTCCGCTGATCCAAGCTGAAGACCGATAATCGGTCCAAACACAACCCCCAGATTAATGGCTGCATATCTGAGGTTGAAGACAAGCAGTTTATTTTGCGGTGGAGTAATATCCGATAGAAGTGCACGTGACGTGGGCTCAAACACGGCGCGGCATAATCCGTTTAACGTATTGGCTACAAAAAATACCCACAGATGCTCAGCTGCTGAAAAGATGAAGAAAACACAGGCCCAGCCAAATACGGAGACCATCATGACCACTTTGCGGCCGATTCGATCCGAAATATAACCTCCATAAAAGCTGACCATGACCCCCGCCAGAGAACTGACCGCGACGGTAATTCCAGTCTGTGTGGGTGTAGCTCCCAGTACCTGAGTCAGATAAATGGATAAAAACGGGATGCTCATGGACGTAACAAGACGTCCAAACATCGTTCCAACAATAATTGTCCAAGCTAAAGGGTGAATTTGACGTAAATGTTGCTTCATGCGTATGGTTCTCCTGTTCTAGATGTTTTTGTCTCAGATGGGCTACCTTTGCCCTATCCCTTTATGTATAATTGTATGGATAAAAGGGGGAAATAAAAGTGTAAGAAAACGTGAGCACATTTCACCCTTTAAGAAGGAGCACTTCATATGGATACAGCAACAACCCATTATCTGCGTCTTGCCACAGCAAAAGAACTTTCTCTTAAATTTCATGAAGCGGTTCCGGTAACGATTGAGAGCCTTTCTGCTGCCCTATGCTGTACTCCACGCAACGTGAAGTTTATTCTGCGCAAGCTGGAGGAACAAGGCTTTATACACTGGCAGCCCGGGCGTGGCCGGGGTCATCATTCTGAGATGACATTGCTGCGCAGTGTGAATGAGGCGCTCGAGGAGAGTTTTTTGGAGCTCATGGGCAGAGGCAAAATGAAGGAAGCGATCGAGTTGATCGGCAGCACAGAGAAGAATGATGCTCTCCGGGAGCGACTGCTGAATTCGTTAAATAAACAGATGGGATTCCACAGTCATGCCGAGAGCTCTTCCGGTCAGGACGTGCTTCGCATGGTGAGGTCACGAAGGTTGGCAGAGCTGGACCCTGCTTTTGTGTATACTGCTTTTGAAACCTATCTGCTTGGGCAGGTATGCAGCACGCTAATCACCTATGACGCCAAAACAGGAACCTTCCTGCCGGATCTGGCGCATATGTGGGAGTACAACGAGGATCAAAGAGTTTGGATTTTCTATCTGCGCAAAGGTGTGCGATTCCACCATGGTCGGGTAATGACATCCCGAGATGTCCAAGCTACATTAGAGCGCTTGCGCACTGTAGACAGTCCATTCATTTGGCTGTACCGGGATATTGAGCGTACCGAAGTTGTCGGGGATTACTGCATTCGTTTTTATCTAAGTCGGCCTAATCGCTTCTTTCTGCACTTGCTTAGTTGTGTCTCCATGACGATTCTCCCCTATGATGTCGATGTAACCCAACAATTAATCGGTACCGGACCTTTTCGGATCAATGAAATAAATGAAACGGTGTTGATCATAAGCGCATTCGATGCCTATTATGGAATCCGTCCTCATCTGGATCGAGTAGATATCTGGTTTGTGCCCAATCTGGGTCCTTATGAACGTCATTATGAGTTACCAGGAACAGACCGACTTAAATTGGCTACAGACGATACGGGGAGCAACAGTGTTGATTATCCAGCAACAGGATGCCGATATATGCTGATTAATTTTCGTAAAGCCGGTATTCACCATCAACTGGAATTTCGGCAAGCCATGCGCATTGTTTTCGATCCAGTCGCTTTGGTGAGGGAACTTGGCAGCAATCGAATTACACCGGCAAACAGCTTTCTTCCCTGGAAAAGCGCAGAGCATGCTTGGCGCGAGTCTTCACTTGAGGATGCCCGTGAGCTCCTGCACAGCAGCGGATACCAGGGAGAAAAGATCATACTTGCTTATACTGTAGCTAAAGATCAAAAAGAAGCAGAATGGCTTAAACAACGCGGAGCCAGCATCGGTTTATGTATTGAGTTGCAACCCTTCGTTGAATTTCCCAATGTGAGAGAAACAAGCGAAGCCGACTTGATTATCGCAGAAGAAGTTTTGGAAGATGACTGGCAATTTGGCATGATTAATTTTTTCATCAACAAACGTAACTATTTTCATATTTGTTTATCACCCGATTTACAGTCCATATTTTATCGAAAGATGGAGAATTTCCTTCAGCAGAATGAAGAGCAAAGGTCTGTGATGCTCAATGAAGCCGAGGATTTGCTTCGCGATAACTGCTGGATATTGTACGGCTGCCACATGAATAAAAAAGCCCTGCTTAATCAAAGTCTCTTTGGCCTTCATACCGCTGAGTTTGGGTTTATGGATATCTCCAAACTATGGATCAAAAATCAGTAATTTAGTCATTCCCGGAATGGGACAATAGCAAAAAGGCCGTTAACTTATCCATGGATAAGTTAGCGGCTCCATTGCCAATCAAGAATCCGTTCCTACGGAATGTTGAATTCAATTGTAAGTAGTGGGATATTTCTTTATTTTGTAGAATTCCTCCATCACTTGCATAATGGATTCACTTTTAATTGGTTTGCTTACATACGCATCCATTCCAGCCTTCAGACATTTGTCCATATCCCCACGAACTGCGTTCGCAGTAACCGCAACAATATAAGGGCATGCCTCTGGCCGCATTAATTCCTTAATGGCTTTGGTCGCTTCGAATCCATTCAGTCGAGGCATGTGCACATCCATAAACACAATATCGTACGCACTTCGTTTGACAGCTTCCACTGCCTCTATTCCATTCACTACATAATCGACAAGATGTCCCTTCTTCTCAATCATCCGACGCAGAACAAGCTGGTTCACCTCATTGTCCTCGGCAATTAGAATTCGAAGTTGATCTGTTTTATTCTTTTTCTGTTGTAAATCGTATCTGTTGAATTCCTCCATGTTGCTGGCTTTAAACGACACCGTAAACATAAATGTAGTCCCCGGATCGTCGGACTCTTCAATCCAGATATCACCGTGCATGAGCTCTACAAGCTTCTTGCTGATGGCCAGTCCAAGTCCAGTACCTTGAGGCTTGCGCGTCATGAAATTCTCCAATTGGTAGAAGGCTTCGAATAAATGCTTTCTTTTCTCCACTGGAATTCCAATCCCTGTATCCTTCACCTTGAACTGAAATTGAACGTCATTGTATTCTTGTCCGGTAACCTTCACCTCGATCTCAATACTGCCTTCCGGGGTGAACTTTACTGCATTACCAATAATGTTGGTTAGGACCTGTTTTAGACGGTAAGCATCTCCGAACAAAGGAACAGGAATGGCTTCATCCAGGCTTAAACGAAGATCCAACTGTTTCTCCCGAATCATTGGCGTTACGATATTAACCGTCTCTGTCACAATTTCCTTAAGATCAAAGGGCTCATCCACCAGATCGGTTTTACCCGACTCTATTTTGGAAAAGTCCAGAATATCATTGATAATCGCAAGCAACGAATCCCCACTTTTTTGGATGATTTCAATGTATTCCTTTTGTTCTCCGCTAAGACCAGGCGTATCCAGAAGCAAATCCGTCATCCCAATCACGCCGTTCATAGGTGTACGGATCTCATGGCTCATCATCGCCAAAAACTCACTTTTGGCCTTATTCATTCGTTCGGCAGTCTCTTTGGCTACAAGAAGCTTTTTCTGTTCTGTTATATCTTTGGCAATCAGGTAGAACCCTACGTTTTTCTCATTAATAATGATTGGCGCAAGCGTTGCCAAAACTTCTGTCTCAGAACCATTTACGTGCTGAACGGCATTGATTTCTTTTTCAGCCATCTCATACTGGCTATTGAGAATAAGTCCGAGATGATACGGTCCGATAAACCGACAGATACTTGTTCCAATCATTTCCACAACCGGGCATCCAGTCATTTTCATAGCTACCGGGTTGGCATTTATGATATTGCCGTCCATATCAAAAGAAATGATGGCATCATGATTATATTTTTTGAGTGAAGTATAACGTTCCACCGATTCCTGAAGTTTAAATTCGACGAGTTTACGCTCCGTAATATCCTGCAAAGTTCCGTTCAGCTGAATCGGTTGTTGATGCTCATCAAAAGTAACTAACCCTCGCAGATGAATATACTTTTCTTTACCAGCTGAGCCCAAATGCCGATATTCAAAATCAAGCGGTTGGCCTGTTTTCACCCATTCAATACAGTCCTTCAACCGCTGCTCCTCCGCCTGTTCCATGAATGCAAAAATATCGCTAGCCATATACTGCTTGTTGTTATCAATTTCAAACATCTCGTATATCTGATCGGACATGGAAACATGGCCACTCAGCATGTTCCACTCCCAACTGCCGATCATGGCTATCCGTTCAGCCTCTGCACTAATTTCCTCATGTTTCTTTCTCTCCGATATATCGCGACCAATGGCAAGGATTTGTTGTTCTTGCCCAGGCTCCCCGATAACCTTATAGGTGGTCTCAAACCAAAGAGAATGCCCATCTTTATGGCGAGCCTGCAGATTCAACATATGACCTGTGCTCAAATCGATTTGCGAGACACGTTCCAGGTCCTGCGAGTGGAAAACAGCGGTATTGTTCTTGCCCACCACCTCTTCTGGTGAATAACCAAGCAGATTATAAATGGAAGGAGAACAATAGCGACAAATCCCGTCAATGGTCGCAATATAGATGATTTCTTGTGCATTATCAGAAATGAGTTTGAACATTTCTTCCGTTTGAAGCAGTTTTAGTTCGGTTGTTTTATGATCCGTAATATCTACAACGTGGCAAATAAAATACAACGGTTCACCGCTGACCTCGTTTCGAGCCAATGATATATGCAGTGATATCCATAAAATATCTCCATTTTTCTGAATATAACGCTTTTCGTATTTGTACTCACTCAATTTACCTTCACACAGTTCGCGCTCGTACATCAGATCCTGTGCTAAATCATCGGGATGGGTGATCTCCTGGTAATGAAGATGGATTAATTCTTGAGCTGTATAACCCAGCATACTGCAAAAAGCAGGATTCACTTTCATCCACTGTCCTGTTGGAGCAACAAGTGCAATCCCAATAGGTGCTTGATTATAAATCTGCTCAAACAATTCGTGATGATCGACCTTTTGAACCTGCATCTTAAGCTCTCCTTTTGGTGTATAAACACAATATTTGCTTAATACCCGAATTTTTAATTGTTGAAACATCTCATTTTCTAAACGTTTGTGTCATTAAAGCAGAATAGACCTGGATTCTATTCGCATGGAATCCAGGCAACTTTGTTTCATTTCATATAAACCATGTTGAACATGGGAATGGGTTTTAGTCAGAAACGATTTTACCGCTCCCGTCCAATGATGTAATCCAACAGATGTCTTAGAAAAGAAATCGGCTTCGGCATTTCGTTCAGCGCATCGGTTGCGAGACAATAGTGCTCCCACATCTCTTTCTTCGCGCCATCTTCACCCAGAATGGATACAAAGGTTGAGCTGTTGTTCCGTACATCCTGACCTGCCGGCTTACCGAGTACCCGATGATCCCCTTCCAGGTCCAGCAGGTCATCCTTAATTTGAAAGGCGATACCCGCATGATACGCAAACTTCTTTAAGGAGGCAATCTCCATTTCCTTCACCTGAGCCAGAATGGCTGGCATCACAAGTGCAGCCTCGAAAGCAATACCTGTTTTGTAGAAACAGATCATGTTCAATTGTTCCAGGGTCAATGCTTTGCCTTTGGCATTCAGATCCATCGCCTGTCCCATACACATATCTTCTGCTTTTTCAGCGGAATATTGAATCAGGGTAAGCACGGTTGCGGCATCAAACTGATTGAGGGAAGATTGCTCGCCAATGGCTTTTTGAATGAGAAATAAACCTGTCAATTCTGCTGTTGCGCTGTTATGCACCTGATGTAAGGTAGAGCGCCCCCGCCTGGTCGAAGCATTATCCTGGGTCGGCAGATCATCAAAGATCAGTGAAGCCGTATGCATGTATTCCAGTGATCTTAGAAGAGGAATGATAGATGATTCATGCAGACCATATTCACGCACACCCATCACCCAGGTCAGGATCGGCCTTAGCCGTTTTCCATCTCCTTGTAAACTGTAATTCGCTGCATCAATAAGTGTGCCTTTCATCTCCGGAAGTCCACCCGGCTTGGATATCTGCAATTCAATATTGATCTGTTCACGAACCGTGCGAATCGTATCCAGAAAATCCTGTTTTTCCTGCTTGTCATTCTGCAATTGAAGGATGACCTGATCCCGCAGCAATTTATCCAGGAAATCCACATCATCGGCTTTTCGCACCATTTGCTGAATGAGGCGATTGAATTCAGGTTGTCCGGAGGCAAAGATGTTCATCACTTCGTTGTATTGTTCTTGACCCAAACGCTCTCTACAACGCTTAAGACCATTAATAGCCCGATCCAGTATGACCTCCTGGGTCTTCGCATCTGAATGGTACACCTCATGAATCAGATAAGAGATAACCGCCCAGTATAGTTCATACGGATTGATCAGATCGGGCCGCAGGTCACGATACTTCAGATAGTAAGTATAAGGAGTTACTGCCTCCTCCTCCATATCGTCAAACATATCAGCGAAATCGTCCGCGAGCTGATTATAAATGCCATAGTAGAATGTCCGCAGATCAAAACCTTCATCCGCAGATGCACTGAGCACGGAACGAACAATGAGTCTGGAGGATGAGGATTTAATAATGATTGGAATATAAAGTTCTTCATTAGAATAATTCGCGTTCGATAGTTTCTTGGCACGGTCTATTTCCTGAGATTGAAAGAATACATAGGATTGCTCGAAGAATGTGCGCTGCGTCTCAGGGCGCTGGTAGTTCTTGATATACTCGAACGCATCACGCAGCTCGGCATGAACATATTGAATGACTTTGAGATTGTCTCCCTTCCATTCGCCGATATCCGGCACAATCCCGGTGAGAAGCGCATTGCGAATTAAGAGAGAATACTGTTCCTTCTCTTGCGCAGTCAACGCCTGCGAATCAAGTAGGTCATCAATAAATGGATAGGTCAATCCGTAAGAATAACCGAGCCTAATCGCAGCGTCCAGCCTCTCGGAACGTTCTACCTGGGGAGTCTCATCATTCATATCATCGTTCACATGCAGAACAACACCAAGAATGATCTTGAGCAGCTTGCGCTGTGCCTGTTCTGCATCCAGTTCTTTGGGAATATTGGAAGCAACATTTTTCAATTTGCTGATGACCCAGATAACAGTTGTTTCCACGTTCTCCTTCTGGGCCCAGCGATACAAAGCGGCCAGACTGATATAATCCGGGCTTCCCTTGCGGTGGGTTGTATTTGAACGCATAAAATACGCTTTGGTATCCTGAGCGACACGCTGAATGCGTGCTTGGGTATCCAAGGAGTCCAGGGCTTTGCCCAGATCTCGCATATAAATGTAAGAAATACTGCGATCCAAGTAATCATCCAGTTTGCCTGTAACATTAAGCCAATGGATATATCTATGAGCATCCCGGGAATCCGGTTTTCTTTGACTTGGTGATAAAAAAGATAACCAGGAAAAAGGTTGAATATGTTTTTTTTGCCACAAGTGAATATCTTGCGTAAGTGCAGTGGTATACGTGTTATTCAGAAGTTGTTCATGAAGAGAAGTAAAATACTGAGCTGCCTTCTGCTCAGCCAACCGATATCCTGCATCAGCCTGATCTGTGAGTACGTTATTCATAGGATGGATACCTCAAGTTCTCATAATGTTAAACATGTATCCATGAAAGGAGTTTGAGGGTGCTCCATGGACGAAAACTGATGTGAATTCATGCAACAACAAATTCGCCAGCTCATGTTCATAACCTTTATACGGCATTCCATCCGTTTGGTTACGAAATCGTCATGGACGCTTCAATCCTATGTGGTTTTACAAAATCGAAGACCATACCTTCACTGCTGTAATGGCGATAAGAACCATCAGTCCATACCGAAGCAGTCTCACATTAATCATTGAACTCACTTTGGAACCGAGTGAAGCACCGAGCAGACTCCCGATAACCGTATAAATGATGGGCTCCAACGGAATGTCCCCACCCAGAATTTTTCCCACCACCCCACCAATGGCGGAGATGAACACAATCGCAAGCGAAGAAGCAATGGTCGTCCGGGTAGGGATCTTAAGCACGGTGAGCATGATCGGAATCAATATAAAAGCACCACCCGCACCGACAATTCCCGACACGATCCCTACGGCAAAAGCCGATCCCGCCGCAACATATGTGTTAAATGTCACCTGACCAGCCGAGCCTTCTGTTCCCTTACCGGGAATCAGCATAAGTACAATCGCGATAATGGCCAGAATGCCATAGATCAGATTGATGACTTCTCCATTCAGGTGACCGGATATGAAGCCGCCAATCAGGCTGCCGACCAGAATACTGGAGCCCATGTAAGCCACCAGACCTTTATGAATGAGAACTTCGCTCTTTTTCCCGTTCCCTGTTCTTCTAATGTAGGCAATCACACCAGCGAGCGAGGCAAAAAACACCTGAAACATGCTGATCGACGACACCTCATGTGCCGAGAATGGTTCCAGCCCCATGAGAGAAGGTACATACAACAACAGCGGGTAATTAATTATGGCTCCACCTATACCCAACAAACCGGAGAAGAAGGAACCGACCAGACCCAGTATAAACATGATGACAAAAAGCAGAGTATCCATCGGTTTTTCTTCCTTTCTTGCGGTGTAAAAAATGATGCAAAAAACAGTATACGCAGTTAAAATAATCGGCTATAATAAAAACCAAGTAAATTAATCCGAAATGAGTGATTAAGCATGTTTAACGTGTTGAAGACTCTTTTTGAAAATAAATGCCCGCAGTGCAACGAAAAATTACAAGTTCACAGTGATGCGTTATGCGCTACAAAAACATGCTCCCAATGTCACTACAAAGAAGAGAGCTATGGCTCTCTCGGTGTGCGTATTGTCTATGACACCACAAAATGATAAAAGACGCATGCCTGCTTATTGTATCATGATCTCTGAACTCCCGGGATGACTATATAGAATTATTTTCATAATAAATACTCTTCTTATATTGATTGCAAAAAAAACGGTGCAGAACGATTTATTCGTTCTGCACCGTTTTTTCTTTTATTTTTCAGAGACGGACTGCACTACCTTACTGCTCAAATCTTATTTTGTTTTGAAGCTGAGGAATCCATCATCTACCGCAACCGTTGTACCATTCACTGCACTGGCAGCGTCACTGAACAGGAAGGCTACAACACTCGCAACTTTCTCCGGTTGAATGAGCTCTCCGCGCATATGTTGGGTGGCAAGCGCATCCTTCATCGCTCTGTCATCACCCAAAATCGGTGTCTCAATAAAGCCTGGCGCTACACCAACCACACGAATGCCATGCTCGGCAAGTTCCAAAGCACCGGATTTGGACATCATCACGACAGCTGCCTTGGCTGCATTGTAGTTAAAGCTTCCCACCGCAGCAATACTTCCATAGATCGAAGCTGTATTTACGATGGTGCCTTGTACATTCAGTTCAACCATTTTTTTGGCGCCATAATACATGCCGTAATACACACTGTGTTGGTCAACATCGATTACTCTGTGATAGGATTCCGGGTCCATCTCCAGAAATGGCTTCACAAGTCCAATGCCCGCGTTGTTGAAAATACCGCTCAATGTTCCGTATTTCTCTACGGTCCAGTCGATCAGGGCTTTGATCTCGTCTCCTTTAGACACGTCCACTTTGTATGCTCCGGCTGTGCCACCACCTGCTTCAATCTCAGATGCAAGCTTTTTGGCACCCTCTTCGTTATAGTCTGCTACAACAATCGTTGCACCCAGATCCGAAAGCTGAAGCGCTGTTTCTTTACCAATACCACTCGCTCCGCCGGTGATAATGATTACTTTTCCATTTTGTTCAGACATAACGTAGGTCTCCTTTGATAAGAACATATTGTCATATCGTGCACACAAATCCATTACATAGTCTTGCTAGTGTGAAGCTAAATATTCATCTGACTCGGATGCAGGGTCAAATTTTTCCTTACTCATAAACCAAGCAGCCAATAGAGCAATAACGGCCGGAATGATGGCCCAGGCAAACGTATGAACGATGGATGAGGACAATGCTTCTGTAATCTTATCCAACATTGGCGCAGGAATATCAGCACGAGTGTCCGGTTTTAGGACTAAGCTAGGATCACTCAGATTCACGCCACCACCCTGCTCACTACCATTACTATTTCCAAAGAAGGAAACCAATTTACTCGCAAATACGTGACTCTGTACGATACCAAATACCGTAATTCCCAACGTCATACCGAGTTCCCTATTGAAGTTAAGGGTTGAGCTGGCAGAACCGCGCTGTCTTGCTGAGAAACCGTGAATGGCTGCATTGCTCAATACAGAGAACGAAGACCCAATGCCCAGACCAACCAGAATCATGAAAATGGTCACCATAAATCGGGAGGAATCCGTCGTTAACGTTGTCAGCAAGGCGATACCAATGACCAGCAGCGCAAGTGTGGGTAACATGATGGAGCGGTATCTGAGCTTGGTAAGCATGGCTCCTCCACCCGCAGCTGTTACAACTGATCCAAGCATCATCGGCAGCAGAACCAGACCGGAGTTGGTAGCTGATCCACCAAGTACGCCCTGAATATAAATGGGGATATAGATGGAAGCTGTAATAAAGGCTGCACCGCTAAATATAGCCATTAGATTGCTGGTGGAGTACAGCCGGTTTTTGAACATGCTGAATGTAATAATTGGTTCTGCCACACGCCGCTCTATGAACACAAATGCAGTTATCAGCACGGCGAACGAGGCAAACAAACCCACGATCATACTGGAATTCCAGGCATATTCCTTGCCTCCAAGTTCAAGTGCAAACATGAGACACACGATGGAAGCTACCAGTGTGAATGCGCCAAAATAGTCAATTTTCTGTTTGGAATGCTCTACGGATTCTTTATAGAAGAATGCAATCATGACAAAGGCGATCAGACCAAGTGGCAGGTTGATATAGAAAATCCAGGACCAATGAATGTAATCAGTGAGATAGGCTCCGAGAAGTGGTCCGAAAATACTGGATAAACCAAAGACTGCACCAAATAGTCCCCCCACTTTACCCCGTTTGTCTGCGGGAACGACATCGAACATAATGGTAAATGCGATCGGCATCAACGCTCCGCCGCCGATTCCTTGAATCGCACGATAAATGCTGAGCTGAATGATAGAATCCGCTGTCCCGCACAATGCAGAACCAATCATAAATACAATGATTCCAAAAATGAAAAATCGCTTGCGGCCATACATATCCGATAGTTTACCGAAGATCGGCATACCCGCCATCTCCGCAACCATATAGGCAGAGGTGACCCACATTAATTTATCAAATCCGCCAAGATCACCCACAATGGTACCAATTGCAGTGGCTACGATGGTGTTATCCATCGAAGCCATGAGAATGGCAAGCAGCAAGCCTGCAAGAATAACGCCTAATTTATTGCTTTTTACCATGATTATTTTTCCCCTTATCCATTCTGATTAAAGCCCCTCGGCTAATATACGCTTCAAAAATTGTCCTGTATGGGAGGCTCTGACCTCCGCCACCTGCTCCGGCGTGCCTTCGGCTACTAGCTCACCACCCGCTGCGCCACCTTCTGGGCCAATGTCAATAACCCAATCGGATTCCCGAATCAATTCCAGACTGTGCTCTACAACGACAACGGTATTCCCCGACTCAACCAGCTTATCCAGCAAAATATGGAGTTGCTTGATGTCTGACGGATGAAGGCCGGTTGTTGGCTCATCCAATAGATAGAGCGTGTGTTTTTTGGTCTTTTTACTCAGCTCTTTTGCCAGCCTGATCCGTTGACCCTCACCGCCTGACAATGTTTTGACGGATTGCCCCCATTGGAGATAACCAAGTCCAACTTCACACAACATCTCGACGAGATCGGCGATTTTGGTCTGACTTTTCAGGACAGGCAGACTTTCGGCTACTGACATATTCAGTACATCGGATATCGAGAATCCTTCGTATTGAACCTGTAACACCTCATCCATGAATCGTCTGCCCTTACAGTCATGACAAGTTACCTCCAGATCAGGCAGGAAGTTCATGTCCACAGACAACACTCCCAGGCCTTGACAGGTTTCACAGCGCCCTCCGGGTGTATTGAACGAGAAATGCTTCGCAGTAAGCTTTCGTGCCTTGGCATCTGGCAAACCAGCGAACAGTTGGCGCAGGTGCGTAAATACATCTGTGTAGGTGGCAACATTCGACCGTTGCATTCTGCCCATTGGCGTTTGGTCAAAAATAACGATATCACCTACGTTCTCCAACCCTGTTATCTCTTCACAACCTGATGGTTTCTGAAGTGATTCCATTCCCTGTGCGAGGATATCAAATACAAGCGTAGATTTGCCGGACCCTGAAACACCCGTTACGGAGATCAGCGTGCCTAATGGAAAAGATACAACCGGAATATCAATGTTGCGCAAATGCGCTCCCCGAATGGCAAGATGCTGCCCCGTACCTGTTCTTCGGTTATAAGAAGGAATAGCCACAGATTCATTTCTCAGATAAGCTCCCGTAACCGAAAGCTCACTTGCCATTAAATCCTCCAGGCTCCCTTCACCAACAACCATCCCTCCATTGACTCCAGCACCAGGTCCAATGTCGATCACATGATCAGCAGCACGCATCATCTCAATATCGTGTTCAATGACGAGGATCGTATTGCCCAGATCACGAAGCTCCTGAAGTACGCGAATCAGGCCAATGGTATCTTTCGGATGAAGCCCTGTCGTCGGTTCGTCCAGAATATACAATACGCCCGTTAAACCAGAGCCTAGAAGCGATGCAAGTCGTAATCGCTGAGCTTCACCACCAGATAAAGTTACGGTCTGACGATCCATGGAGAGATAGCCAAGTCCAACATCCATAATGCGTTTCAACTTGGTGGGCAGATCATGAAGGATTGGATCAAGCAGGTGATGTGCCTCGGGTGAGATCACTTCTTGTAGGCCTACCGTCCATTCCAGCACTTTACTGAATGACCAGTTGGTTACGTCGGAGATGGATGCGCCAGCTACGCTTACCAAAAGAATTTCTTTTTTCAAACGAGCACCCTGACATTCAGGACACTGCTGTTGATGAAAAAAACGTCCGTCTTTTTCCGTTCCGCCACCTTCTCCTTCCTTTTCTTTATATCGTCTCCACAATCCGGGGATCACACCTTCGAACTTGGTTCCCTGAATGGGCTTGATATTAGGGTAATGCTGCTTAAACGCTTCGCTCTCGACGCCGTAGTACAGCAAATCGCGCTCGATTTCACCAAGGTCCTTCAATGGACGATCCGGATCGAATCCGAATCCAAAATGCTGTCCAGCTGCAACCAGAATTCGGATCTGGATATCCCGATGCACACCATTTAACGAAGCAACACCTCCATCCCGCACACTAAGCTCAGGATTGAATACAGCCGCTTCGTTGATTGATGCCACATGACCAAGCCCACTACATACATCACAAGCACCCTCCGGTTTGTTGAACGAAAAGTGTGACATGCCCAACTTCTCAAGCACGGCATTGCAATGTGGACAATGTATAGTCTGATGACCCATGTATTCGTCTTCCTCGGTTAAATGACCAGCCGCTTCCCACGATGGTGATATGGTGCCATTACAGGATGGACATATACGCTCCCCAAGTCTGGAAAAAATGAAACGAACGTAAGTGTAAATGTCTGTCACTGTTCCTACTGTTGAGCGTGGATTCCGATTAGTAATGTGCTGTCCTACGCTGATGGATGGAGAAAGACCTGTGATGGACTCCACTTTCGGTTTGCTGATCGAATCCGATGTTAATCCCATCGATTCCATGTATTGTCTCTGGCATTCTCGCTGAAGGGTATCCATTGCCAGCGTGGATTTGCCGGAGCCGGACGGTCCCGTTAGAACAACCAACTTATACTTCGGAATCGAAAGTGAAATATTCTTCAGGTTGTTCTCCCGTGCTCCTTTAATCATCATTGTTTCTCTCAAAATCGATCGTCCCCTTTGCAAATAAGTACAGAGTTCGTTAAAATAAGTTAAAATTAATCATACGTTAATCTAGTATCTCCAAAATTTATTATCTCGTTAATCTAATATCTCGATAATCAAGATATATGTCATCTTAAGAGGAGGGTTATCTTTTGTCAAGAGAACATCAACAACAACCTACCGAATTACAGGAGAATTTTACGTTGCGAATGCGGAGCCTGGGTACCCGAACCGTTTTATATCAGCAGCATGTGGCTGCCTCTTTGGGCTTGTACAATAACGATTTCATATCCGTGGATATCCTGCGCGAGAAAGGTCCAATCACTGCAGGTGAACTGTCAAAACTTACCGGTCTGGCCACCGGAAGTGTTACGACATTAATTGACAGGCTTGAGAAGAACGGCTTTGTCCGTCGAGAAAATGACCCCAATGACCGCCGTAAAGTCATCATTGTGCCTTTGTACGAAAACAAGGAAGAGGTCAGCAGCACCTACCTCACCCTTCATGCAGCTATGGTTAATCTGGCTTCCACATACACAGAGGAAGAGCTGGAGCTTATTACAGGGTTCCTGAGTAAAGCAGGAAATGTTCTGGATGGACAGATTGAAGATCTAAGCTCCAAAATTCGTGGCAAATCATCATCGTGATCCATGTTTATATTTTGTAAAAAATATGAGTTATATTAGAAAAACAAAAAGGACGATATCCGCAAGTGATCAAAATCACTCCGGTATATCGTCCTTTTTGGGGATGAAGCCGCTTTATACTCAAGGCATTTCCTGGTTTAAATCTTAATTGGCCTCGATTCCAAGACCGCTTAACGGATCTTTTAAACCATTAATATTGGTGATCAATTCAGGAATACCTGTCTTCTCCCAGTTTTCTGCCGTAAAACCCTGCGCTGCAAGCGTGTTCTCAAATTGATCTACAACTTCGGTTAATTGATTGTTGTAACTGACCAGATTTTCATGAATGCTTTCCCCTATCGCTGGTGCTGTCAGCTGAGAAAATTCGTCGGCTTCCGCCTGAATCTGATCTATTTTCTCCTGTACCTGAGTTGTTATTTCAGGGTTACTCACCGCTCCTGATGCGAGTTCCTGCAGATCGGCTCCGGCGTTCGATACTTGCTCTATATAATCAGTAGCCCCACTAACGTAATTCAAACTTTGATTCGCTTGTTCTACAACGGAACAGGCCGATATCATAAGAATACTTGACGCAATGAGGCCTGCCATCATCATTGTGTGCTTTCTTTTCCGTTTAATCATGACCATCTCCCCTTCTTCATATTGAAGTGTTTCTTCCAGATTTATGATAACTGCTCCGTATGCTTCATTGCAAATGGGTCTACATTCAGCGTTATTAACATGTATAATAAAGGAATCATACGGTAAAGGGATGTCATGAATATGCTTCAGGCCTTAAATGTACGCTTGAACCGCATCATGCCACTGATTACTCCAATCAGCATTATTATTGGCGTTCTTTGCGGGAGTCTTCTTTCTTCTTATACCTTTTTGTCGCCATGGCTTTTTGCGTTCATGACGTTTGCGGGAAGCATCAGTCTCGGGATACGGGATTTTGTGAACGTGCTGAAGAAGCCTTTTCCACTGTTCGTTTGTCTGTTTATTCTGCATCTGGCGATGCCTCTGATTGCTCTTGGCATGGGTCACCTGGTCTTCCCAACGGATGCCTACACGATAACGGGCCTTGTTCTGGCTGCAGTTATTCCGACAGGTGTGAGCAGCTTTATCTGGGTCAGTATCTATCGGGGCAATATCGCTCTGACGCTGTCGATTATCCTGATTGACACCATGCTTGCTCCTTTCGTGGTACCCGGCGTATTATCCTTGCTGATTGGCACTAGCGTATCGTTGGATATAGCAGCCATGATGAGCAGTCTGTTCTGGATGATCGTTGTTCCCTCCTTGCTCGGGATGCTTTTGAATGAATGGACCAAAGGGGCCATTGTTCCGGTCTGGGGGCCAAGACTGAATCCGTTCTCCAAATTGTTCATGGCAGCGGTTGTCGCGATTAATGGCTCTGTTGTTGCGCCCTATTTAGCTGACTTTAACTGGCAGCTCGCTGGTCTAGCAGCCATCATTATTTTTCTGGCCTCATTTGGCTATGCTCTAAGTTACTTCGTTGCCCGATTACTCGGTTGGAATGAAGCCGATCAAGTCGCACTTGTATTCAACGGAGGCATGCGCAATATTAGTGCGGGAGCGGTGCTTGCCGTATCGTATTTCCCTCCACCGGTTGCCGTCCCGGTTGTACTCGGCATGGTATTCCAGCAGATGTTGGCCTCGCTTGCAGGATATCTGCTTGGCCGCCGCTCGCAGACTCTTCACAATGCTGATAAGACGTCCGCAGCCTAGTACAAAATAAACAAATCAAAAACGCCGACAGTATTGTCGGCGTTTTTTTGATTAAACTTTATCAAGCTACGTATTCATAAACCTAGTAATCCGAGAGCGAAATTCCAGCTCCAATGATAAGTACGAACACAAGAATATACACAACAATCCCGATTGCTGCCCACAGCAATGCTGCTTTGGCATAATTGGCTTTCGAAGGATTCGAATCTCCAAATGCCCATACAAACAACATAATAATGTTTACAAGCGGAATCATCATAAGGAACAACGTGAGCATCCAACTACCGAAACTTACTGGCTGTGGTCCTGGCTTATGTACTCTTTGACTAGCAACTTCTGACATAATATTTCTTCCTCCTTTCTCCTTCATTTCAATTGCTACCTGCTAAGACAATCTACTTCTACTTTATAAATAAAAGTTTGCCGTTAATAAAAATACCGGAAATATCATGAATTTACAATGTAATATTTACCATATTAGTTTCAGCATAAAATTTTTATAATATATCCTGATTCTGTATAACACAAAGGACCTGCAATAAGTGACACTTATGATTAAAGTGCCTACCCTGCAGATCCCCATTCACTCTATTTCTCTTTTCCTCACACTAATTCACAAAGTATCACAACGATTTCAAAAAGCCCACGATTCTGGAGGCAATTCTTTCATGTCCAGCCTGGTTGGGATGGAGCCCATCCGGTACACCATTATCACCTGTAAAATATAATTCTTTGTGGATTGGCAATAATGGCTGGATTCCAGCAATGTTCCACAGATCACAGACCGGGATGGAGTACAACGACGCGACCTCTCTAATCGCAGCGACATAGTCACTGTATATCCGTCTGGTTACCGTATTGGGCAGGTCTTCTGGGACAGCTTCACTTGATCCATGGGGCGGAGTTAGAAACACGATCAGCTTGGTTGGATAGCGCTGGATCAACTCTTCTGCTATATGTTTAAGCGCCCCATAAAAGGTATCCTTCGAATTGGGCGAAGTGCTGATATCGCCAAATGCAGTCATACCACTGGAGAAGTCATTTCTTCCGCCCATGAAAAAGATAACATCCGCTTCCGCGTGCATCTGCCCAATGCGATTACACATCGGTTCAAACCCTCCGTCCGCCACACTGCTTCCGGAAATGCCATGATTCTCATGGGATTGAAATCCCAATGCGCTGCAAACCAGCTCCGGATACGGATGTTCCCCTTCCTGAAGTCCATATCCGAAAGTTATGCTGTCTCCCAGAAAAACAGCCTTTTGCCCTTCATAGGATGATGATTGTGACGACATGAGCAGATCCCTTCTTCCCTTGTAACAGATATGTATAGTAACGATGTCATCCAAATACCGAAGCAAAACGGCCTTTCCAGCCTTTCATCGTTCGCTACACTATTGTAACAAAAGTTTTCGTGCCACACGATACCGAGACAATCTTAATAGAGAAGAAGATCAGCATCTATCGCTCTACGTTCCAGGCATTCTCCACTAAAATATTACCTTGTTACATCACGCACGGTGCTGTTCCTCGCCTGGATGATGTCTCCAGTGGAAGCCATTGGTGTATCACCTGCTACGGTATGCGCCAGCATTCCGGCTGTTGCAGCAAAAGAGATTGTCTCCGCTGGCATCCACCTCTCCAGTTCACCATACATGATGCCGCTCGCAAACGCATCGCCCGCGCCGATCCGGTCATAAACAGAAAAGGTCAGCGGCTCGGAATAAGCGAACACCCCTTCCTTGAACATATAGCCCTGTAGGCAGTGTCGGTTATCGCTGTATATGGTACGATGCGTTCCAGCAAGGGTACGCACGCCATACCGTTCGGCAACCAGGGGAATGAGCTCAGTCAGTTGCTCTTCCCTTTGTACTTTGTCCGTATTTAACCCCAGAATATGAAGAGCATCCCGCTCATTCATCAGGACGATATCTGACAAATGCAACATTTCCTCATAATGCGGCTTCGCCATGGCATAACCCTGATCCCCCCATAAAGCAGGACGATAATTACAATCAAAAACAACTGTGCCGCCTTGTTCTTTGACCGCCTGTGCCAATTGTTTCATCGCCAGTCTCACCGAATCATTCATCGCCAGCGTGATTCCGCAGAAATGAATAGCGTCCATGCCTGATGCAACTGCCGCAAAGGGATACGTGCCTTCAGGCGCAATATTAAAGCTGCTCTCCAGCCGGTTAGAGTAAGTCACCCGCCCAGGTCTGGCCCCATAACCATTCTCCAGAAAGTACATCCCGATATACTGCCCTCCGCGAAGCACATACTCGGTGCTCAGGCCCAGTCCGCGCAAGTAGGATTCGGCGGCATCACCCAAGGGATTGACTGGAAGCCTCGACACCAGCAGGCCTGCATATCCGTAACGTGTCATCGCCGATACTACATTGACCCCACTGCCCGAAAAGGAGTATTTCAGCCGATTACTCTGAATCAACAGATCATGTCCCGGAACTTCAAGTCGCATCATGACTTCGCCAAAAGCCCCTACGCGTTTAACCATACTTCTTCGCCAGCGTCTTCATTGATGCATATAACGACTGCACATCACTTACAATGGTCAGACCCTCCTGATCAATAATGGAGGAATACACATGTGGAATAACTTGCGGAACCCCCGCCTCCAGTGCGATTTCGAGAATCGCTTCAAAATTATCCATATCGATGCCACCGGTAGGCTCCAAAGCAAAGTCCGCTTCTGCACATGCTTTCGCTACCGCTCGCAGTTCATCTTCCCTTTTTAGCCCCTGCATCGGGAAATACTTCAGTGCATTGCCACCCATATCCCGCACCAATGCAATGGCCGCGTGTACAGGCACCACGGCAAGCTCGGATTGGGCAGCACTCACTGGACCCGTCGAAATATTGACAAAGCCCGGCTGACCAGTCGGGGAGACGAGGCTGTTAATCCAGCTGTCCCGGTCTCCGAGATTCGCTCGGGTAGCGCCAACTGCCGGAAATACCTGATTGATATGACTGCCCGGAAAATGCTTTACGATTTCGGCGACGACAGCAGCCTGTCGATTGTCTCCGGCACCTAGTCCAATTGAAACGGCATTGTCAATTTCCCGCCCATAGGCTTCCATCGCTTCCACCGCTTCAGCCACAGTGGCATAATCCTTGGAAAGAACGCCGACAAGAACATGGCCCTCAGCCGCATCAAAAACCTCTTTTGCATTCGTAATGTCCTTGGCGAGCACATTCAAAGCCACCCGATTGTTATAAAATCGTTTTGCAATCTCAGACATTTCCTTCTCCTCCTGTCAATTGTCGAATTCGATCTTCAATGACCCGCATGTCATCCCCCATCAACGGACGGGGATCGATATCGAAATAACCTTGCCTTACGCCATAATCACGAGTATAAATGGCGATAGGACCGCCTCTCAGCTCCTCATTAAGCTGTTTGGCACTGATCCCCGCCTTCGCTTCGTCGACCTGGATGCGCCCCCTGTAAATCGCTCGGCCCGCTTCGTCCTGGACAATCGATACCTGAATCCCGGCTATCTGATTGAGTGACATTAACTCCTGCAAGGAAGCCTTTTCCTGCTCACTATGGTCAGCTTTGACTGCATATTCATCCAAAGCCTGAAGCAGGCCAAACGTAGTTTCTTTACCAACTTTCATGCTGCGCCCAATCCCGTGAAGCTGAACCTTCAACCATTCGATATAGGTTCGTTTACCTGCCACAATGCCGGAAGTTGGGCCTTCAATGGCCTTGGAGCCGCTGTATATGGCTAAATCCGAATACTTCACATATTTGTGCAGGTCCTCTTCCGCAGCCGCATCGACAATGAGGGGTACCTCACACTTCTGGGCAACCTGCCAGGCTTCCTCTATGGAAATCATGTTTTTCTGTACCGCATGATGGGATTTGACGTATAGGATCGCAGCCGTTTTGTCTGAAACCGCATCCGTAATATGCTCCGCCCGACCTTCATTGGCATATCCGGCTTCGATCAGCTTCCCACCACCAAGGTAAACCATCGTCTCCACGGGTGCTCCGTATTGTACATTGTGGCCTTTCAGCATAACAATCTCATTGTTCGAAATGACTTCCTGATGTAGCTTCAAACTTGCGTGGCGGTTGCCCTTTGTTACCATGGCAGCTACGGCGAGCGCGATGCCACTAGAAGCGGAATTGACAACAACGGCCGCTTCGGCACCGATTAGACGGGATACATAGTCCCCTGATTTGTCTACAAGATCTGCGATCTCCACATAACTCTGCCCGCCTTGCTTCATGGCATCCATGACTGTGTCCGTCGGTGCAGATACGCCGAGGATACTCATCCGCCCGCTGGCGTTGATAACACGTTTCAGTCCATATTTAACATTCAATGAATTGGTCACCCACAATCACTCCTTTTACTTCAATTTGACGGCTGCCTATCTTATTTACTCCCTCGGAGTCCACAAGCGTTACAGGCTTGTCTACTACTTGGAAAAGAGTCAAATTGGCTTCATCACCTGCTTGAATCCTCCCCAGCTGCGGTCTGCCCAGCCACTCTGCTGCCCGTACGGTCACCCGATCTATCGTCTCGTTCAACGAGTAGCCAAGGGCCAGAAACTTACTTAACAGATTAGCCATGCTGTAGACCGGACCGTTCAGACGATTGCCCCTGTAAATATCCGTACTGATCGTATCCGGGTCAATGCCATGCTTCTTGGCAGCTTCTGCAACCTGAAATGAAAAACTCGCAGTCCCATGTCCCACATCCAAATGCACACCGCGCTTGATGGCATCGTTCAATACATCCAGCGGCGCGCCTCTATCATCGAACAAATTATTGTTTTTTCCATTCAAATAGTGAGTGACCACATCACCACCCTGTAAGAGCGGCATGACCTCACGAATATCAGGTGGGGCTGATCCAATGTGAACCATAAGCGGCAGGCCTGTTTCCTGCGAAAACTCTCTTGCCAAATACAGCGGCCGCAGTCCGCTTTTGCCAACCACACTCCCACTGATTCTTGCTTTTAATCCCACGATAAATTCAGAATATGCCCGGGTAGCCTGTAACAGCTTGTCCCGATCAATCCAGTCCAGATTCGACAATTCGTCAGTACGCAGTAAGCCGAGGCAAGATATGTTCAAAAAGGCAAACACCCGTGTAGCCGCCTTATGAGTGCTTATCGCCAGATCGCTAATTCGATCAGCACCGCAGCTGCCTGCGTCCACAATCGTAGTAACGCCCTGTTTTACACCGATTTCATCAATGTCGTCCCCGTAAGGATCAAACTCTGGAAAAGCATGCACATGCATGTCGATCCATCCGCTGGATATGTAAGCTCCAGGCGATTCCCATATCCGATCTCCGGTTGCCGTTCCACCAGGAGCGAATTTCACAATCCTGCCTTCATTGATAACCACATCCACCTCTTCACCACTTGTAAGACGGACTCGACGCAATACCAGCTGACCGTCCATCACAATCCCCTTCCTGTTCTGGAATATTGGATTCACGTGTTCCTGCTTCATATGTATTGATATGAAAATACCCCTCTGTTCAACAAAAATAAATTCATCTTCCCAGATGCTCATACTCTTGTCTACTAAAAGGGGTAGCCTGTCAGTAATATTCTATTACTTCTATTCCTATTTCCACAATGCCTGTTTATTTCGGCTGAATATATCCTTCAGCTTTGAGCAATTCAGCGATCAGAACAGCACCGCCTGCTGCTCCGCGCAGCGTGTTGTGAGACAGTCCTACAAACTTGTAATCATATAGGGAGTCTTCGCGCAGTCTGCCCGTTGAAACGCCCATACCGCGCTCGATGTCACGATCCAGCTTCGTTTGTGGTCTGTTCTCTTCTTCAAAATACGTAATGAACTGTTTCGGTGCGCTTGGCAGACCCAGTTCTTGCGGACGACCTTTGAATTGCAGCCAACGGTCCAGAATTTCTTCTTTGGATGGTTTTTTCTCAAAGGATACAAATACTGTCGCCAGGTGACCATCTGTTACCGGAACACGAATACATTGTGTTGTAATTAATGGTGAGGACGCTTTTACAATCTCATTATTTTGAATGCTTCCCCAGATGCGCAGCGGCTCCTGTTCACTTTTCTCTTCCTCGCCACCGATGTATGGAATCACGTTATCCAGCATTTCCGGCCAGTCGGTAAAGTTTTTACCTGCGCCTGAGATCGCTTGGTATGTGGAAGCCACCACTTGAGTTGGATTGAACTCGCGCAACGCGTGAAGTGCAGGTACATAGCTCTGAATCGAGCAGTTTGGTTTAACTGCGATGAATCCGGTTTTCGTTCCGAGACGTTTGCGTTGAGCTTCAATCACGTCCAGATGTCCTGGGTTAATTTCCGGAATAACCATGGGTACATCCGCTGTCCAGCGGTGAGCCGAGTTGTTGGAAACAACCGGAGTTCCCGTTTTGGCATAAGCCTCTTCGAGCGCTTGAATTTCATTCTTTTTCATATCTACAGCACAGAATATAAAATCAACCTGGCTTGCAAAAGCTTCCACTTGGGAAGCATCCTGCACAACGATGTTTTTCACTGCTTCCGGGATCGCAGCAGCGAGCTTCCATCTGCCTTGTACGGATTCTTCGTATGTTTTGCCTGCCGAGTTAGCACTTGCTGAAATAGCCGTTACTTCAAACCATGGGTGTTCATTGAGCAGATCCACAAAACGCTGACCTACCATCCCCGTTCCTCCGACGATACCGACTTTCAATTTTGCTGACATAAAATCATCATTTCCTTTCGGTGTGAGTTTCCCCTTATTAAACACTATTCAGGCATTTCCAAAGCGTGTAGCTAACATCCCGGAAAAACCAAAAAATCCCATCCCCAAGACAAAAGTCTCAGGGACGAGATTGTTACACTCGTGGTACCACCCAGATTCGCCAATATGTCGCCATACCAGCCTCTTCGAGTTAAGGATAACTGCATTCAATTATGCCGCATCCGCATATACTCTCGCTCTGTAACAGGAGCTCCTGTCACACCATCCCTCAAGCCTTAAAGTTCCGATGTGCTGCTCTGAGTCTTTATTCAATAAAAAATTCTTTACCCCTTTTCAGCTGCCGGAGCTCTCTGTAAAAGAAACCTTTTATCTACTCATCTCTTCGTCGCATTTGATATTGCGATTATAATATCAAAATTACCATCGTGAAGTAAACACATTTTTTTAGATAATGGAATTTATACGTTTTCAGCGGAGCTGAACAATTCAATTATCGCAAGAAAAACTTCAGCAAAACGCGGTCTGTCTTCTGTGAAAGTACGTCGATAGACGTTTTTCTTATAAATTACTGCAAATGGCTATTTCTTTACTGCTTTTTGGCAACAATCGCATACGTTCCCAGTGGGCTCTCAGGCCCCGAGGCATGATGTGTCCTAAGTAATTTCAGTTCGGAAAGAAGAAGTGTTTTTACCTTATTCGGAATCGGAAGCATCTGCAGTTCCATAGGCGCTTCTGCCAGTGTCATTTCGGTTTCCCAGCGACCGTCCTGCAGCTCGGGAGAATGGATCGAAATCTCTTCCTTAATCGTCCAGCCCGCCGCAGAGACAAGCTCTTGAATATCCTCCGGTGTAAAAAGCGTGCGCACATTGGAGAAGCTGTTCTCCTTGTAACATTCGACCTGGGACTGAATCAGAACGGATAACCAATGTGAGAGCTGGCTCACATCTGTAACTCGTGCATCCCATTCGGCGAAACATAACTGATGCCCCCACTTCCTAACCTTGCTAAGAATCTGGGCGAGTTCGTCAAATGATTTCAAGTACCAAGAACAATGGGAAAGTACAATCACATCAAACTCATTTTCGCCGAATTGGGCCTGATCACTTAGAATGTCAAAATCATAATCCATTCGAATTCGGTCACCCAGCGGAGATTTCCGCAGTTTGGCTGCCGCTTCACCTACGGTCAGTGGTGCACCATAATCCTCTGGTGCAATGTCTACACCATGAACATACCCGTGCTCCCCCACCAGATGTGCAAGCACGGCCGTTGTATCTCCCTGACCACAACCGATTTCCAGAACGCGGCTGCCTTCCCGGATCCCCCAAAAGAGTCCCAGTTTCATCCGATGCTCGGTCTGAATGTATTGAATGGCGGCATTGTCCTCCACGTCCATATACTTAATAAGGTCACTGATGATAGCCTCACTCATGATTCCTCACTCCTCAAAGAGCAACTTGAACTTCTTGCTCATTGTATCGTGACAGTCACCATTGTACAATGCTGGAGTCTATGCCAGAACCATGACACAGAGGAGACTCCGTCCTACAGCAGATATAAACTTCTGCTACATATCAATCCCTATCCCCACTGCGTTGCAAGCTTCTGAAGATATGGTGTCAGCATGGGCTGTAGTTCCTTACGCATCAGTCCAATCTCTAGGATCGCCTGAATATATCCAAACTGATCACCAATATCGTAGCGACGCCCCTCCAGCTCAAGGGCCAGCAGCTCTTCCACCTGGCTTACTTCTTTCAGCGCATCCGTTAGCTGATATTCCCCTCCAGCCCCTCTCTCGATTTGATCGAGAATTGGAAAGATGGAAGGTTTCAGAATGTATCGTCCCATCACGGCTGTTCGGGAGGGTGCTTCTGCCATTGAAGGTTTTTCTACCAGATTGGTAATTCGGTGAACCCGATCCTGTGCGCCCTGTGAATCAATAATTCCGTATTTACTCACGTCAGCATCCTGCACTTGCCGTACGCCGACAATCTGGCTGCCTGTCTTTTCATATAAATGAATCATCTGTGCGAGCGCCGGAGGATCAGACACCATAATATCATCTCCAAGCAGTACGGCGAACGGATCATCCCCCACAAACTGACGAGCACACCCAATCGCATGGCCCAATCCAAGCGGTTCTTTTTGACGGATAAAATGAATACTCGCCATTTCGCTGATCGCTTGCACTTCTTCCAATAGAGCTTGCTTGCCTTTGGCATACAGGGAATGCTCCAATTCAACCGATTTGTCAAAATGATCCTCGATCGATTTTTTATTGCGCCCGGTTACGATAATGATATTTTCAATGCCCGATTGTACCGCTTCTTCCACAATGTATTGGATGGCTGGTTTGTCCACTATCGGCAGCATTTCTTTGGGTTGAGCCTTGGTTGCTGGCAAAAATCGGGTGCCAAGCCCCGCTGCCGGAATGACTGCTTTTTTAATTCTCATATCATGAAACACTCCTTTCATTAGCATCAGATAAAGGATCAGATCCTTGAACGGGCTCTGCCCGGAACACCCAATACCGACTGGCAATATAGTTTATAACCATGCCTGAGAGAGTCGCCAGTATTTTACTCATTACAACACTCCAACCTAATGTGCTATTGCAGATATACAAAATCAGGGAGGATAAAGACAGTACCACCAGATTGGTGATTACAAAACGCATGAATTCGTTTTTTTTGCCTTGTCTTCCCGCATCCTGGAAGGTCCACCTGCCGTTCCACCAGTAACTGTTCACGACCCCACAGCTATACGAGATCACCTGAGCAATTAGAGCAGGTGCGCCTGCGGCAGCGAGCAACGTGAATACCATTGCATCCACCGCCGTATTCAGGACACCCACAATTCCAAACTTAAATATAGTGACCAAACGATTAGTCATGATGAGCAACTCTGCCCGTTAACCGTGACTGACTCGACTGACTTTCCACCTGATATACATCTCTTACGATATATAGCGGACGCGCCTTCGTTTCATCATAGATTCGGCCAACATACTCGCCAAGAATGCCCAGCATGATCAGAATGAAGCCGTTAAAGATCAGCATGATGCTGACCATTGAAGGCCATCCTTTGATCGTTGAATCTGTAAATATCGCTGAAGCGATGACACTTAGCATATAAATGAAACCGCCGATGGATAGAACAGCTCCTACGTAACCTGCCAGCTTGAGCGGTTTGTGTGAGAATGAGGTAATGCCGTCCAGACTCAGCTTCAACATGCGTTTCAGCGGGTATTTTGTCTCCCCTGCTAAACGTTCATCCCGTTCGTACTCAATGGCCGTCTGACGGAACCCCACCCAACTGACCAGTCCGCGAACAAATCGATTTTTTTCCGGAAGGCGTTTCATCTCATCACATATCTTGCGATCAATCAGACGGAAATCCCCGGTATCTACTGGAATATCCGTATCCGTCGACGCACGCAGTACGCGGTAGAACAGGCTTGCCGACCATTTCTTGAAGCGGGTCTCCCCGCTTCGTCTGGTCCGACGGGCATAGACAACCTCATAGCCCTCTTTCCACTTGTCGATCATGTCCAATATCAGCTCGGGAGGGTCCTGAAGATCCGCATCAATAATGACGACCGCATCGCCTGCTGCATAATCCATCCCTGCTGTAATCGCGATCTGGTGACCGAAGTTGCGTGCAAAATCAATCAGCTTCACACTCTCGTCCCAACGGGCGTAGTCACGAATCATCTGTGCACTTTGGTCCACGCTACCGTCATTGACAAACAGCAGCTCGTAGCTCTCTCCCGTACTGCCCATCACTTTTTTCAGACGCCGATAAGTCTCCTCAATCACCGCTTCTTCGTTATACATCGGAATGATAATGCTGTAACGGCACTTTTGAGCCATGTTCGTTCCCTCCCTTATACCAATCGATCACGCTTATAATTTCACTTCATATAAAGTGGTTTGACCACCGAAACCGGAACCGCTGTCCGTAACTGTCTTCCACTCTGAAGTTGGAATTTCGGTACCATGCTCCTTGATCCAGTCACCGATATCAGAACTTCCACCTCGGCCGCCCATGCCACCTACCATGAAGTATTTCACTTGTCCACTCTTCACAAGTTGTTCCAGTTTTTCCGTGGTATACACCGGATCTGAGCCCGAGAACCCCCCAAGCGTAATGACCGCTTCATTCTCATCGATGATATATGGAGCTGCCTGGTTATAGTCCGTCGTTGCGAAGAGATAGGTTTCACCTGTGTTATGCTCTCTCAGATAACTCAGTGTAGTGGTGTCCACTTCTTCGTTGCGGTTTCCCGCTCCACCTCGCCCACCTGTCGTAGGCATGCCTGCTCCGCCATTCATGTTTCCGCCTGAATTCGGAGGTGTTCCCATGCCCGCATCGTTCGGGTCAGTTTCATCGGATGATGGGAAAGCCTGATCGGTGTCGGTGTCATTTGATGCATACGGCGGAACCATACCGCCACCATTGCGACCACCTTGTCTATCTCCCATCGCCATGCCCATTCCACCGAACATCCCATTGGAACCTGTCGGTCCAGCCGCCGGAATCATGCTGTTGCCTCCATATGTGATAGGGGTGAATGCCCAATAGGTTGGACCGATCAGCATGACCATGAAGCCTGCGATAATCAAACCCTGTTTCCATGGGTGTGAACGATTAAGCATCACAATCAGAATAACCGTGATCAGAATGCCTGCGATCAATTCACTTATGGACCAACCTGCCCCGATCGTTTCGTTATACACCTGCATGATGTACCAGCCGAAGATGGTCGTAAGCAGTACGGATATCGGAAGCAGCCAGGCTTGCCAGCCATTGCGTTCACGATACGCCGTCCACATGGCTGCAAATCCTGCTCCGGTTAATGCCGCTACTGGAGGGGCGAGCATAATCAGATAATATTGATGGAAGAAACCAGCTACACTAAAGAAAGCAGCTACCGGAAGCAGCCAAGCCAGCCAGAACAAAGCTTCCTTGTGCTTATCTGTTATATTTCTCCGTCTTAATCCTGCAAAAATCGCGAAGCAGCCAAGTAATACCATCGGCAAAAGCCAACTGGCCTGGCCGGACAGTTCGGTCTGGAATAAGCGCAGAGGACCTTTTTCCCCTGTACCAAACATGCCACCCATGCCTCCACCGCCGCCATTACCGCCTCCGAAATTCCTTCCATTAGGCATCTCGCCACCGTTTGGCATCTGACCGCCCGGGAAAGTCATTCCGTTCATACCACCCATTTCACCATTTCCCGGTGCATTGCCTGTTGGAGCCGAGCCGCTGCCCGACTGATCGGATGCTGATGTTTGGGAAGTTGCGTTGCCACGGACCTTGCCTTCATCAGAGGCGTTTGGCATGCCTGCATTCGCTGATCTGTTCTGTTGTCCCGTGAGACGGGATAAGCCGTTATATCCAAAAGCCAGCTCCAGCACCGAATTGGTTTCACTGCTGCCGATATAAGGCCGTTCATCTGTCGGTATAGAATCCACGGTAACTGCCCAGGATAAGGAAACAACTGCCAGCACTGCCGTACTTCCGATCAGCAGGATGATTTTTCTTCTCCACTTTGCATTGAATGCAAGCAGATAAAACAAGTAGAAAGCCGGAAGAATCATGTAGGCTTGCAGCATTTTCATATTAAAAGCAAGTCCAATGAGTGCAAAGGCAACCAGGATGCGCCACGTACTACCTTGCTTGCTTCCCTTGAACAAAAACCATGAACCCAGCAGCAACGTGAATACCAACATGCTGTCAATATTGTTGGTACGGCTGACCGCTGCCACAACAGGAACAGTCGCCATCGCAAGTGCCGAGATTCGCGCCGCGGCAAGACCAAATGTAGGCTTGACCATGAAATATATCAGCAGCACCGAACCGATCCCCGCTAACGCTTGCGGTAAAATAACACTCCATCCATGTAATCCAAATACGTAAGCAAAAGCGGTTTGAATCCAGAAGACAACCGGTGGTTTGTCTACGGTTACCGAACCAGCCGAGTCAAGCGATGCGTAGAAAAAGTTATGGAAATTTCTCAGCATGCTCCCGACAGCGGTCGTATAATAGGAATTGGCATATTGGTCGTTCCAGATGCCATACCCGTTCAGAAATGCCGCCAGTAAAACAATCGGCAGAAGGACAAGGTCAATCCTTCGTTTGGCGTTATTCAATCTCAATCACTCCTTCAAGTTCTTCATGTCTACTATTGTGACATGCCAAAGTAAAACTGGGATGAGTGCCCGCTGAATGTTGCCTGAGGATAACTTGCAAACTTTTCAGCTAATTTTCAGTTTGGCGAGCGATAATACAGCATATAGACCTCTAGATTTGAGGGTATGTAATCGATGGATTTAACGGGAGGGAACGCCTGCTTATGAAGCTAAGTACTGGCATTAAAATACTATTGGCAGATGATGAACCACATATTTTGCAATTTCTGGAGCTTGGGCTAAGCAACGAAGGATTTGACGTACGTACGGCCCCGGATGGAGCCGCTGCGCTTGAATTGGCACTAGACTTTCGTCCACATATGGCCATTCTGGATGTCATGATGCCCGAGATGGATGGGTTTGAGGTTGTTGAGCGTCTGCGCAAGAGCGGGGCTCAGGTCGGGGTGATCATGCTGACAGCCAAAGATGAAGTCGAGAATCGGGTAAAAGGCCTATGGCTCGGTGCTGACGATTATATGATTAAGCCTTTTGCGTTCGATGAACTGCTTGCACGGATTCAGGCAAGGCTGCGTAATCAGTTTCCTTTATTAATAGGGGCAGTGACTCATGGTCCATTCCGAATTGATGATCAACGCAAAGAGATTACCTATCACGATCAGATTCTGGAGTTATCTCCAACCGAATATGAACTATTAAAATTCATCGTGCTTAATCATGGCATTGTCCTGAGTAAAGCGACCATTCTGAACCGCGTGTGGGGATACGATTTTGGTGGAGAAGAGAATATTGTGGAGGTGTACGTCCGCTCCTTGCGTGACAAACTGGGGGATAAAGAACATAAGCTCATTCGTACACTTCGAGGTGTCGGATACAGGGTGGATCTCTAATGACCTCTTTATTAAAGAAAGATAAACATTTTTGGACATGGCTTCATCAATGGATATCGCCACATTCGCTCCGCTCTCAATTACTCGCGCGATCCCTTTTTATTATGGCTGCTCTGTTATTGTTAATTGGCATTCTTCAATTCTGGATTATGGAAAGCTTTCTGTATCGCAACCAGGCAAAAACTATGGAAGAACAGCTCATGTCCATGCCTCCTGTGTGGCTCGGATCGTCTTCACGAAATGGTGCAACGAACAATCCTTTTGGTGGGCAATCTGGATCAGATCCAAGAGGATCAGGCAATCGTTTCTTATACATTCCTGACCGTTCACTGGCTTTATTTGATAATCAAAGTGGCTTCGAGGACATTTTTGGTGAAGACGGTCTGACCGCTCCTCGCTTGACATCAGTTGAATATCAGAACATTACAGATCGGATCAACGATAAACAACATGTTCCGTACCGGATTGTAACGGATAACCAAGGCAATGAGCAGCTAATCGTCTTCTCCTCGCCTGGACCGCGTAATCGCGGCTTACCCATGGTGCAGATGGGCACTGCTACGAAACCGCTAAAAGATTTGATTGTGAAACAGCTTCTGATCTTCTTGATGTTATCCCTGCTGGCTATGGTGGCTGGACTCGTTCTATACGCCAAAGCACTTCGCCGGACACTGATTCCCTTGTCCAGTATGGTAGATACGGTGCAACGAATCGATGCAGGCAGCCTGGCCGAACGCCTTCCTTCTGTCCAGGGACAACAGGAAGTGGATCAGCTGGCGCTTTCATTTAACGGCATGCTCGAGAGGCTTGAAGACTCGTTTGAAGCAGAGCGGGAGTCGAAAGAACAGATGCAGCGTTTTCTGTCTGATGCTTCCCATGAACTGCGTACCCCTCTTACCTCCATTCACGGATTTATTGAGGTGCTCAAGCGCGGCGCAGCTTCCAACAGCGAGCAATTATATAACGCTTTGAACAGCATGTATGGTGAATCGGTGCGGATTAACAAACTTGTAGAGGATCTGCTGATGCTGACCAAGCTGGATCAGGCGCCTCAGCAGGAGCAGGAAGTCATCCAACTTGACAGTCTGCTGCTCGAAATGCAGCCACAGTTGATCATGATGGCTCAGGAAAGACAGGTTCATCTCGACCTGACCGCTGAAGTTCATGTAATGGCTGATGCTCACAAACTAAAACAGGTTGTACTCAATCTGTTCCACAATGCAGTGCAGCACACCGATTCAGATCGGGGAACCATCAGTATTTCGTTGTATGCCGCTCAGCATAAAGCCGAGTTAACCGTCAAAGATAACGGCTCTGGGATTGAACCGGAGCATCTCCCTCATATTTTTGAACGCTTCTATCGGACAAGCTCTTCCCGTTCCAGAAAACAAGGGGGCGCGGGTCTCGGCCTTGCCATTACCCGTTCGATTGTGGAATCGTATGGGGGGAAAATAACAGTGCGCAGCCAACTAGGAGCAGGAACGGAATTTACGATTTTGCTGCCATTGGTCAAGAGTGAATCCTAAGCTGAACGAGGCTTGTAAGATGCAGCCTTTCGTTTTATTGCGGCTCTTATCACATGACAAATGCCCCTTTCATTTCTGCGGAGAAATGAAGGGGGCATTTGTTTGGTATCGGATTGGTAGAATGGTGAAGAGTGCATATGTATCAAGGATTATCGTTGGTCTGCGAGCCATGCGTCAATTTCAACAATCCATTGATGCTGTTCATCCGCAAGTAATGTTTCCCATCCCAGCTCAGCAGCAGGCTTCAAATTTTTAGCCTGATCATCCACGTATATAATACGTACATCCCTGTCTAGATGAGATTGTACAAGTTCATATATCTCTATATTGGGCTTGCAATATCCGACCTGATTGGAAATGGTTATGCTCTTGCAGTACGGTTGGATCAACGGCAAAATAGATTGAATCCATTCATGACAATGATTGCTCAAGAGATGAAGTTCTGCCTGCTCGCTCCATCGTTCAAGACAATGCATGGCAGGTAGCAACTCTGTTGTTTGTTCAAGCAATTCATAAGCATACATCTTATCCATATTGGGATATTGGGTTTGCATCCAGATCCAGAACTGTTCCTCTGTCATCCTCCCTGTCCACAAGTCCTTGCGTATACCACTCAATTGCTCGATTAATACAGGAAAAGGCGCACCCGCATACCTAGCAAGCTCCTGCCAGAATGAAGAGGAAAGATTGTTGATCAACACACCCGCCAGATCTAAAACAAGCTGCGGTTTGGAATCCATGGGATCACTCCTGTACAGTCATCTTGAGCCAATTACAGTAGGGTTATCGTTGGTGCTTCAACAGTTGATAATGGTTGTACGGTTCATTTTCGATTTCAATCATATTCAGATATTCAAAATTGCATTTCTGTATTACCTTGTTGGATGCCTGATTCGTTAATAAAGCAATGGCATTCAATACCTCAACGTTTGTATTTTCAAATAAATACTGTGTTATTCCTTGTACTGCCTGCGTTGTATAGCCACGGTTCCGGAAGTGTTTCGAAATGCCGTACATAATCTCCCGATTGGGCGCTGGCAGTTCGTCCTTGATCCCCGAGCAGCACCATCCAATAAACTCATCATTTTCTTTGAGCACGATAGCCATACGTAAATAGAGGTCTCCAATGTCCCCTCCCGCCAAAACAGCTTGTTTAAAATTCTGATTCTCAGGGATTTCGTATTGAGTCAGCCAAAGGGCTCTCTCTTCAACTGTAGCATTCCATCCTGGCAAAAATTCGTAAACTTCGGGTTGCCAGGTGATCTCCTGCAATTTCTCCAAATCCTCAAGTCGATACTCGCGCAAATAAATATCTTTGCAATCAATGATTAATTCATCACTTTGGTTGGATTGTTTCATAATGCCTCCTGGTGTACATCTTATCTACCCTTATGCGTTCACTTTAAAGCTCGATAACAAAAAATCAATTCAAATTATAAGCTCGTATTACGTTGTTCTCTTCATCAAGAGCATACACATTCGTGAACGTTGTCATTAACATCATTTTGTCTTCACTCTGGTAAGCTTCCGGCATTCTCATGATAAACGTATTATTGTTTGACTCAACCTCCTGAGTTTCACCGTTTGTATATTCAATCTTAAACTTGTGTACAGGCATATCCGAATATAAAGCGCCCCATATAAAATTCCCTTTGTTGTTCTTCGGTTCCGCTTGTACCAAAAAGGCAGGCCCCACATCTGAACTCGCTGTCCAACCTGATTCACTATCGGTATCATAGTGATATCTCCCATTCTTCAGTTCATAAGCAGCGAAAACATATTGTGTTTGGTCCAGTGACAAAACCAGTTCATTTTGTTGATCTACATTAACCACTTGAAGGGGGTATTTCCATGTAGACTGAACAGCCTTCTCTAACGTTTTATATCCAAAAATATCATTCCAGAAGAATACACAAATACTAACCAGTACACATACAACAAAGCACGAACTTATCCATAACAGCTTCCTCATATTCCCCCCCTTGCACATTGCCAGTTACCCAACTAACATTGGCAGACCATAAACACCGTACCACTTTGATTTAAAATGGGACTCACGCAAGTCCCTCCTTTTTCATGAACTCGTCTTTGGTTAATCCGAACAGGATCATATCCTGGTATTTCCCATCGGTATAAATCACCTGACGACGCACGCCCTCCTGCACACATCCAAGCTTTCTCATCATCGCTGCAGAAGGTTCATTTCCTTCCAGAACATAATCATTGAATTTATTAAGCCTGCGCTCGAAAAAGGCATATTTCAACAATATTCGAATGGCTCTCGTCCCGTATCCTTTTCCGCGATGATCCCTGTCAATTTGAATCCCAATACTGAAGGTTCCATTCCGCTCATCGATGCTGTTCAGGTTCACGCCCCCAACATTCTCACCATCCATATTTTCAATCGTGAACATGATCCGCCCTCTGTCTAGAGAGAAATCGGAAAAGGCTTCCGTAAATTTCTTTGCCTCAGCATTCGTAGGTGGCAGCTCTACTGCACATTCCAGTAAACGACGAGCGGGTGAATCAAACCGGTTATAATAATGATCCTCCCAATCTTCCTCACGCAAAGCACGTAATCTGACCTTATCATCCTGCCAAAAATAATCGCTATAGTTAATCTCTCTCATTCTGATATCCCCCATTATTTTAATTTTCTAGCTCTACAAATACATCTTATTTGTTCCTTAGATCTTCAATAATTTGCTTGTGTGTGGGTAAGAAATGTTCTGGTATGGAATGTATATCAAAAAATCGTGTTTCTATGGACTCTTCACTCTCTTTTATCGTTCCACAAAAGTCGTTGCTTTTGAACATTACTTGCACCAATGCAACTTCATCTCCATTACTATAAACGACCTCGTATTCAGGACCTGAGTATATCGAGAATAATTCTATTGAATTCAGTGTTAAACCTGTTTCTTCATATACTTCTCTTTGTGCTGTCTCCTGAACGGTTTCTCCTATCTCCATAAATCCACCTGGAAACCCCCAGAATCCATTATCCGATCGTTTTTGTAATAGAACTTTGCCAGTCTCATCGATTACGATAGCCCCTGAAACCACCATGATAACTTTGGCGTTCCCCACAAATGACCGCATATACTGAATATAGTCCTGATCCATGGTTATCTCCTTATATTGTTAGAAAAATGATATATCAGAAACTTTTTTAATACGAACTACGCCTATGATAACCCATATTGTGGAATTTGAGGAGATTTGTTTTCATAAACGGTACAACTAAAAATAGCCCCCGGTCAGGAAAATCCTGCCGAAGGCTATCATCTATTTTATATAATACGTCATTACAATTCTTCTTCTTCCGGGTATTGAGGCTTGGTTACATTATCGGGGACCGTTTCATCGTAGACGTCCTGACCGGGATAATCCCGAACTTCCCCTTCGTGCAGCTCATGATTTTCATAATCGAAACGATGCGCGGTCCTTTGATCCACTCGCCATGGCGAGCTTTTGCCAAGAGATTCAGACATTAGAGATGAGCCGTAAGGACCTTCAGGGAACTCTTCGAGTGTGATATCATTTCGCTGCGACTCCACCGTGGACACATCGGTATATTCTTGTCTTTCTTCTTGCAAAAATTTATCCTTCATCGTTCGTCCCTCCATATCTGCTTCGAGGTGATCAAAGCATGTTTATTTTGAGCGGAAATGAAAGGATTTATGCATGATCCATGGCAAACACTGCTTTTCAATCTCTGATCCAGATATAAAATACAAAAACAATAAGTCCGATTATGCAAGTCCATGTATCTCGTTTGGACCATACCAATAAGGAGGAACGTGCTCCAAGCAGGGAATTCTCTCTAACTTTCCGCATTTCCATCGCAATCGTCATATCTTCTGCACGCTGAAACAACGCCATGAGCAAGGGAATGACCATTGGGCCAAGATCACGTACCCGTACCGTATTCGGTCGTAATGCAGCTTTGCCGCGTGCCCGGACGATCAGCGAGAATCGCTGCCATTCACTCCAGATCATCGGGATAAAACGAAAGATTAAAGACACGGCGAGTGCAAACGACGACACGGGCAGCTTGATTTTTTCGCCGATACCAAGTACCCAATTCAGTCCCTCGACCATACGGCCATAAGGCGTAGTCAGTGAAAACCAAAGACTTGCTAACGTAACGATAAACAAACGGTAGACATTCATTAACGTCCCCTCCGCCTGTATCAGGGAAAATCCGAACTGTAGGCCGCCACCTTCTGTAGAAAGAGTTGTGCCCGACAACGCGGTTGATACGAGAAAGAACAGTACGAGCGGTTTCATTAATTTCAAGCATCCCATCAGAGCCTGCCGTGGCAGCATAACGAGCGCCAAGATGACTGGCACCAACGTAAGAGATAGACCTAACCAGTCGTGTTGAAGCATCGCAGCGGTCACTAGCAAAATGTATAAAACCCATTTCAGACGCGGGTCCATGGCACCATACAATCCTCTGTTGGATCCTGATTCTGCGTGGGTGTGTATGACCCCCTGTGTGCCTTCTCCTCCCAAAGTGTCGGAGCTTGAAAAGGCAAGCTTCGCTTCATCTGTGAATTGATCCTCATTACCAATAACATCAACCTTCTGCTCTAAAGGCTCATTGACGGACTGAACAATACCTTCAGCCATTTCCTCCGGGGTCAACGCAGTAGAAGGAAAATGAATGCCCGCCGCCGCAAATTGTTGTGCCAGCTGCATGGAGGGTGGCAGACCAATTCCGGCAAGCTCCAGCAGATCTGGCCTTGTATGAAGTTCCCTTGGTGTGAGATCAGCAACTAGACGTCCCTCCTGCAACAAAAGAACCCGATCTGCATGCGGTAAAAATGTGTCCAGGTCGTGTGTAGCCACAATGGCTCCCTCACCTGCAGTTCGATGCTGATTCAAAGCATCCAGCAGTATAAGCACACTTTGTGCTTCCAATCCGGCGCTGGGTTCATCGAGCAATAGCCATGAAGGCTGCGTAGCAGTTCCCAAGGCAAGCCCCAGTCTTCTCCGTTCCCCCCCACTTAGTGCAAAGGGTGATCTGTTCGAATTGAATCGTTCTTCCCCTCCCTGACCCGCTGGGGAGTCCCAGCGCTCAAGCGCTTCGGAAATCTGCTTTTTCTTTTGTTCATCCGGTAGACGATATGGACGCAGGGAATAAGCAAATTCACGGCCAATGCTTCGGGCGAACAGCTGTTGCTCTGGGAATTGAAAGACCAACCCCATTTGCAACAGAATGGACTGCGGCACTTTCCCGTTCTGCCAGAAAGGCTCTCCGTCCAGCTTGAGACTACCCTCATCTGGAGGTTTTAGGCCAGCGATCGTTTGCAGCAGTGTGGTTTTGCCTGATCCTGTGCAGCCTAACAATAAAGTGATTTCGCCACGGTTCAGTCGGACAGTGATATCTTGAAGCAGCGCTCTTTTGTCAGCCTGTGACGAAGCTATACCTACATGTTCTAGTTCGATTGCCAAAGGGCTACCTCCTTAACCAACTGCTCTGGTCGCAGAGGTGTCGCATGTTGCAGCAGACCTTTCCGTTTTAGGAGTAGAGCCGTCTGCACTGTAAAAGGTGGAGCAAGCCCAAGCTGTTCGCAGGGTGATGGTTGTTGTGCTTCTTTTCCAGCGTCAGCCGTCGTCTCTTCCTTATCTTTTCCATAAAAGAAAGCCGCAGGCACTCCATCGTAAACACAGCGTCCCTGTTCCATGGCAATAATTCGATCGCACAGCGTCGCTTCCTCCAAATGATGCGTAATCCAGATTACCGCCGTCCCTTGCTGGACAATGGCTTGAACTACCGCCTCCATTCGTTCTCTGGCTCCCGGATCAAGCATGGCCGTAGGTTCGTCCAGAATGAGTACATCCGGTTTGGCCGCCAGCGCTACCGCGATATTAAGCAACTGCTTCTGTCCTCCAGACAGCATCGATATTGCCGCCTCCGGCGAGTGCTCAAGTCCTACCGTATGTAATGCGTGCTCTCTCCGTCGTAATTGTTCATCAGGAGATTCCAGCAGCGAGGATAAGGAAAAATGAAATTCCTCCTCAATGGTGTCTCCAAGTACCTGCGCATCAGGCTGCTGGAGGACTCCACGAACAACCAGTTCCGAAGAAGCCATCCTTTCCCCACCGGATAGCGGAGTGAATCCGATTAGCAGCCCTGCCAGCGTACTTTTGCCGCTACCATTGGCTCCCACAATACTTATCCATTCTCCCGGAGCTAATTCCAGCGAAACTCCATCCACTGCCTTACGAACAAGTCCTGACTCCGACGCATAATGAACACGGACATTCTCTAGTTTTATCAAAGGTGTAACGTCTTGCATCGCAAATTGGTCCTTTCCCTTTTGAATCTTTTGTGGTACGATCCAAATCGTTAACCACATCCGTTTAATCGGTTAACAATAAGATTACCAAAATTGAAAGGAATGTTCAAACATGAAATTATCTTTGCGAGGTATTGTATTCAGCGCACTGATGGCAGCCATACTTGTTCTTTTTGGTTACATAAGTATTCCCATTGGTTTCTCTCCTGTGCCGATTACGCTGCAAACTCTTGCGGTTATGCTGGCAGGCGGACTGCTTGGCCCATTATATGGTTTTCTAAGTGTCGCTTTGGTCGTGGTCCTGACTGCAATTGGCTTCCCGCTTCTGCATGGCGCAGGCGGACTTGCAGTACTCCTTGGGCCTACCGGGGGATATGTTATGATGTGGCCCTTCTCCGCATTGCTCATTGGACTATTGCTCAGCAGAATCAAACTGAACGGATTCGTTGGTTATTTCCTGGCCTTTATTGTATTTGAGATGTTTGGTTCAATGTTGATCTATGTCTCGGGCGTTCCTTGGCTGGCCTATGCTTACAAAATGTCTTTACCCGAAGCGATGATTCAAGGATTCTATCCTTACATCATCGGTGATCTGATCAAAGCCTTGTTCGCTGCGATCATCATCGCACCTGTGCGCATGGTCTTCCCTCCGCAACGACTGACAGGCAATATGAACTCAACGGTTGTGCGAGCAGATTCTTAGGACATCATTGGATCGTGAATAAAACGAAACAAATGCCTCCAAAATTAATTTTTGGAGGTATTTTCTTTTGTGCCAGAACGTCATGTCCATATTTTCCATGCTTCAAGTCCATATTCAACATGTTCTTCAAAAGAAGTCTTGACTATAATAATTGATAATGATTATCATTATAAAAGAAAAAGGGGATTTCATTATTATGTTGCGTCATCCAAATAAACTCCAGCTTTCGTACATTATCCTTGTGCTAACCTTGCTTCTCTCCGCTTGCGGTCAAGGGAAACAAACATCATCACCTTCTACTGAAGGTAATTCTGCACAGCAGACAGAAACGTCAACCGATACTGCCTTAGAATCGGCAACTCGCGTATATAAGGATGCTCTGGGCCGTGAGGTAACGATTCCAGCCCATCCCCAACGTGTTCTCACTACACAATATTTACCGGAAATGCTGGCAGCAGGACTTAAGCCCGCTGGGGCAGCATCTCATCTGCTTAACAACTATGTCTCGATTCAAGATCAATTGGAAGGGATCGAAGATATCGGGGTCTCCAATAAGCTGAATTTGGAAAAGGCACTCGAACTGCAGCCGGACCTCATCATTGCTGCAGAGTGGAATGAGGATCAATTGGAGCAGCTGTCCAAGATTGCCCCTACGGTTGTTGTTCAATGGGAAGGTGCCGATGCATTCCAACATTTCAAGTCAGTGGCTGACGTTATTGGCAGAAGCGAACAGGCAGAGGAATGGATTCAAGCATTTAATCAGAAATCCGAAGAGGCACGGACCAAGCTTTCTTCCTTCGTTTCACCAGATGAGACATTCGGTGTTGTGGTTATTGGCGGATTTGAAAAAGGTCAACTCAGAGTGTACGGGAACGCTAATGTCGGTTATACCTTATATGATGCTCTGAAGTTCAACATGACGGATACCGTCAAAGAGGAATGGGCAAAAGGGAATCATGAACTCGGCATCAACATCTCTCTTGAGAAACTGCCGGAATATGCTTCAGCAGATCGACTGTTTGTGGTAAGATTCGATAATGATCCTGATTTCCTGAAAGAGGTGGATGATAGCCAGTTGTGGCACTCACTGCCTGCCGTCAAAAATAATAAAGTTTACGTGGTTGATGAGAGCCTATGGTTCTCTTACGACGTGATGTCTCTCAGTGCTCAATTGGATGATGCCGTTCAATTGCTCACCAAATAAAAGATATTAATCACATCATATACAATAGAGGAGAAGTTCTTCAGCGATCCTGCCTGAAGAGCTTCTTTTCAGCTTTTGAGGAGGGATACCATGATTTCGCTGGTCTATATACTTACAGGGACATACTGCGATGCGATATCCGGTCCGTGTACAAAATCAATACACCGTCATACATTGATGATCATCACCGAAGGGCGTGGTAAAGTCCATTCCATGGATAGACAGACTGAGGTTATGCCAGGAAACTGCTTTCTATTTCATCCCGGTATGGAAGTGCAGCTTGAGAGTCTGTCAGATCTTCCTCTGCAAGTATATAGCGTTGAATTCGAACCTCTGCCCGTGACTGTTCAGGGTACGCCCCGAATGGCTGCATTAGCGCAAGGACAAGTATACCCTGAACATGTTTCTCGCATGATTCAATTGGTACACTTGCTGCATCCCGTGGAGGATCTTTGCGATGAAAAGGAAAACTACAGCAAACATGTGCTGTTTCAGGAATTGATTTTACTAGCCATGAAAGCCGACACGATGGATAAAGAGTATCGCAGCATACAGGCCGTAGATACACTCCTTCAACGGTTGGAACAATCCGTTACACTTGACTATACTTTGGATCAACTTGCCGCAGAGACTGGGCTATCCACACGCCATTTTTCACGTCTTTTTCGTGAGCACACCGGACAGAGCCCTATCCAATATTTGAATGCCTTGCGAATGAATCGTGCCAAAAAACGTCTGCTGGAATCAAACGATTCGATTCAGGAAATTGCAGGACACATCGGATTCCGCGATCCTTTTCATTTCAGTCGCAGCTTCAAGCAATATACCGGTGTATCGCCGCGTTTATATATTCATTTAAGAAAGCATACAATGCGTGTCGCCTCCTTTCAGTTCCTGGGTGAGCTGCTGGCGCTCGGCATAACACCGATTGGTGCACCTTACCAATTGCTAGACTGCCGTTATTACCAGGGTCATGTGCGAGGTGTTCCTTCGATTGGAAATTCCGTGGTAACGCCATATATGGATAAGATATCGGAGCTGAAACCCGATCTCATCGTGACTTTTAACGGGCATCATTATGCCGAATACTCCAAAATTGCTCCTACACTGGATGTTCCCTGGTCCCTGCCCTTCTTTGAACGCTTTCGTCTTATTGCGGATTTGACTGGAAGGACATCTGTGGCAGAAGCCTGGATGGAAAGCTATATGAACAAGATCAAGGAAACCCAAAGAGTCTTGTCTCCTCTTCAAGATGGTGACCAAACAGTTTCATTCTTCTGGATGAGAGGACTTCCCGCTACCTTCCAGGTCTACTACGACGTAGGTGTGTTATATCGTGATTTGCAATTAAAACCACCTGCTCCGGTGCTGGCAGCCCAGCAAAATAAATCTCATCCGTTCAAAGAAGATATTCCTTTGGATCAATTGCATAAGTATGCGGGTGATCATCTCTTTATCGTTGTGTCGGGCGACCCGGAATCCATCAGACAGTTTGAACAGCTTGAACGCAGCAAGTATTGGCAGCAGCTTCCGGCAGTGCAGAACGGTCAGGTTTACCGTATGACGGAAGACTGGCTTCGGGAAGATCCAATCTCCATGATGGGACAGGTTCAGGATCTGATGAATTTGATTGGGTAACAGCAAAAAAAGCCGCGTCCACGTAAACAGAAATCGTTCTGTTCCACGTCGGACACGGCTTTTGTTATTTTTACTCTTGTTCCTGTCCCTTTCCTCCATACAGGGTAAGTAAAGGCTCTTGAACCCGAACTTGTCCCGTAGTCAAAGGAACCACTTCCTCATAATTCGCAGAATTCGTTACAATTATAGGGGTTACCGTATGATAACCAGCGGCCTTGATTGCAGCGATATCGAATTCCAGCAGCAAATCTCCTGCTTTAACCCGATCACCTTCCTGAATATGTGATGTAAAGTGCTGACCATCGAGCTTGACGGTATCCACCCCAACATGAACCAAAATCTCCGCACCTGTATCCGATACAACAGCTAGGGCATGTTTCTTTTTGAAAGCCACGGTAATAGTACCGTCAAAAGGAGCAACGACTCGGCCAACTGCTGGCTCAATCGCAATGCCTTTGCCCATCGCGCCGGATGAAAATGCCGGATCTGGCACCTCAGTCAGTTCAACAATGGTTCCCTCAATCGGGCTAAGAACTTCTTGATCCAAGGAATCCGCTGTTCTTACTGATGCATTGGTGGATTCCGTGCTTTTTTCTTGTTCTTCCTCTTCCACCGGATCTTTGAATCCCATAATGTACGTCAATGCAGCCGAAACAACAAAGGATACACAGATCCCAAGAATCAGTCCAGGGAAGCCCTCTCCACCTGGTCCATAGAAGATAGGCAAAGTCAGTAATCCTGGAGCGCCCGAAGCAAATGCCTGAGTACCTGCCTGACCAATGATGGCCCCACCAACAGCACCCCCGATCACTCCTGCGATGAATGGACGTTTGAGTGGCAGAGTGACACCATAGATGGCAGGCTCGGTAATCCCGAACAAGGCCGTCAATGTCGATGAACCCGCCAGCGTTTTCAGCTTCTTATTTTTGGTTTTCAACATAACGCCGAATGCAGCTCCGGTCTGTGCGAAGATGGAAGCCGTCGCAGCCGGTTTGACACCATCGCGTCCATATACAGCAACGTTGTTAATAAATACGGGAATGAGTCCCCAGTGAATTCCGAAAATAACGAGCAGCTGCCAGCTTGCACCCATAACTGCTCCTGCTAATAGAGGACTGAATCCAAAGGCGGCCACAAGTCCTGATGCAATGGCATTACCTACATACACTCCAAATGGACCGAATACGAGCAAGGTAAGAGGTACCATAATAACAAGCAAAAATAATGGAGTGACAAAATTTTTCACACTTTCGTGAAGAACTTTATTGAAGAATTTCTCCAATTTGCTCATAACGATGACTGCCAGAATAATAGGGATAACGGTAGATGAATAATTCATCAAAATGACAGGAATACCGAAGAAATCGGTTGGCGTTCCCTCCGCCTTGAGCGTGACGATGGAAGGATAGATTAATGCGCCAGCAATGGTCATTGCTACAAACATGTTACCCTGGAATTTGCGAGCGGTTGTAACCGCTAACAGCAAAGGCAAGAAATAAAACAGGCTGTCTGCTGCTGCAAATAAGATCTTATACGTGGTTTCCGTTGTTTCCAGCCAGCCGACATTGCTTGCAATGAGCAGCAGCCCTTTCAAGATACCGGCTCCCGCCATAACGCCTAGCAGCGGTGCAAAAATACTGGAAATCACATCGATAATGCCGCCTAAACCTTTCGCGGACTTCTTCGGCTTTTCCTTTTCGGAAGAGTCATCCAAAATGTTGCTGATCTGACCAATGGCGCTATATACCTCAGGCACCTTATTGCCCACGACCACCTGAAACTGACCCCCATTTTCCTTGACTGCGATGATTCCTTCTGTCTTTTCTAGCTTGGCTTTGTTTGCCTTCGCGTCATCCTTCAATACAAACCGCAAACGTGTTGCGCAATGTACCAGTGATACCACATTCTTTTCGCCGCCGACCAGCTCGACGATCTCTTTTGCGAGTTTTTCCTGACTCATGATGTGCACCCCCATATTTACTAAAACAGGCACCTTACCGATTTTTTTGCACGCAAAAAACCTAAGCCTTGAGTAAGGTTTGGACACATTGGTCCTGCCTTCTCATGACTTAGGTTTTGCCTGCATAACCAGTAACAATCCCAGTTAAATCGTATTAAATTCCTGTTAATCTCATATTATTATGATTTAACCAAATTTGTCAACATTTTAATTATTATCGATTAACGACCCGTTCAATGTGGACGGTCAGATACAATTTCTCTTCGTTGGTAAGCTGATGGTTATATTCCTTGTTGACGAACATTTCGATTTTCTCCGTACATGCCGCCGCTTCCGGGTGCTTCTCTTTGATCATGTCGTAAAAGTGGTCATAATTATTGTCATAATGCGTCCCGCTTAATACCCTCTGGGAGAAGAATTTCAGATGCGTAATGAAGCGAAAATAGCTGAGAGACTCTTCATCGAATTCCATCTTGAAGTGATACTTCGCTATATTAATAATCTGCTGAATAAACTTCGTGATGTTCATCGTTGTAATGACTTCTTCATTCATCTCCGCATTGACAATATGCAGGGCAATATACGCTGCTTCATCCGGTGGAAGCTCGATATGAAGTCTGGACTTAATCTGCTCCAGCGTTTTCAGACCCAGTCCGAACTCAGCCTTGTACAGCTGTTTGATTTCCCACATCAGTGCATTCTTGATTTCAACTCCTTCACGATATCGTTCAATCGCAAAGTTAATATGATCTGTCAAAGAAACATAAATATTTTCATTCAGGTTACGGCCCAGATTCTCTCTAGCGTAGGTAATAATTTCTTCCACAATTTCGATCAGTTCCATTGGCACTTCGCGCAGCAACATTTTGAAATTGTCGGATGTCTGCTTGTTTTTAAGCGCAAATACTTTCTGGATGCGGGTCTCGTCTACTTTATCCCCGAGCTTTTTCTTAAAGGCAATCCCACGCCCCATCACTACAAGCTCTGCTCCATCCGCCTGATAGATGCTAATGACGTTATTGTTGATAACCTTTGCTATTTTCACTTCAATCCCCCCGTCACGATCCACTCTCTTGGCAATCATACATCGCCTTTTGGGCATACAAAAAAAACCTGAAGCATCACAAAATAAACAAGACATGTACGTCTGTTTTTTTGGTGCTTAGGTTTTGCCTACTTCAAGTAGTAACAATCCCAAAACGATATAATTGCGTCAAGTATAGCGCGAAGAGACACAAATGTCAACGCTTTCAACGAGGGGACAATCGGAAGTTCCATGAAAAGTGGTCCTTCCGATATGATCATGGAGAATGTCCCTGTTTTTTCCCTGCTTATTCCTGTTCTAAATTGCTGCCATCTGATTCAATCACATTTTTGTACCAATGGAAGCTCTTTTTCTTGATCCGCTTCAAGTCACCCTTACCTTCATTGTCACGGTCCACATAGATGTAACCATAACGTTTTCTCATCTCTCCTGAAGAAGCGCTGACAATATCAATTGGCCCCCAGCTTGTATAACCAATGATCTCTACACCATCCTGAATAGCTTCACCCATCTCGGCAACATGGCGTTTCAGATAATCAATCCGGTACGCATCATCAACCTCACCTTCAGGGGTAACCACGTCATTGGCTCCAAATCCATTCTCTACAACAAACAGCGGTTTTTGATATCGGTCGTGCAGTTGATTGGCTGTAATACGGATGCCTTTGGGATCAATCGTCCAGCCCCATTCCGATTTTGCCAAATATGGATTCGCTACAGAACCAAATACATTGCCGCTCGTCATGTTTTTGACGACTTCCGGGTCTGTGGAGGTTGTACGACTTGAATAATAACTAAATCCGATATAATCAACCGTATGGTTTTTCAGAATTACCGCATCACCAGGCTGCATGTTAATATTCAACCCATGATCCTTGAAGAAACGTTTGGCATAGCCCGGGTACTCTCCACGCGACTGAACATCAATGAAGAAATAAGACTCCCTGTCTTTCTCCATGCCCTGGAACACATCATCCGGATTACAGGTATAAGGATAAAAGCTTCCTGCCGCAAGCATACAGCCGATCATTGCGCCCGGGATGATCTCGTGACAGGCTTTAACCGCCAGTGCACTGGCCACCAATTGATGGTGCGCTGCCTGATACTGAATCTCTTTCACATGATCGCCATCCTTGAAAACCAGACCCGCACCAAGGAATGGCAGATGAAGCAGCATATTAATTTCATTGAACGTCATCCAGTATTTCACCTTGTCCTTGTAACGGCTGAATACGGTTTTCGCGTAGGTTTCGAACAGAGTCACCAACTCACGGCTTCTCCAGCTGCCATATTTCTCAATCAGATTAACCGGTACATCGAAGTGAGCAAGTGTTACTACAGGCTCGATACCATGCATCAACAGTTCATCGAATAATCGATCATAAAACTGCAAACCCGCTTCATTCGGCTGTGCATCTTCTCCGGTTGGGAAAATCCGCGCCCAGGAAATGGATACACGCAGCGCTTTGAAGCCCATCTCGGCAAACAGCGCGATATCCTCGGGATAACGATGGTAGAAATCAATCGCTTCATGCGAAGGATAAAACTCGGTTTCCAGCGGGGTTAATGCAAGGACATTACCCTTCATGATGCTTCTGCGATTCTCTCCTGTCGGCAGCAAGTCAACAATGCTCAGCCCTTTGCCATCTTCCAGATAAGCACCCTCTGCCTGATTGGCAGCAATGGCTCCACCCCACAAAAAGTCTTTGGGAAACTTAAAATTAGTCATCCGTATTCTCCTTCCAAATATGTAATTCTGTTATCCGCTCAAATCGCAAGAAACATTAAAAAAACAAAATAGAAAAAACCCGAACCAGCCCGGATACACGTTGCAGTGTATACAAGCCAGCTCAGGTTATGCCCATATCGGTAACATTCCCAGATCACAATTATGCGGATTGGATAAAACTTTAGCAAGAATTAGGGCCATTGTCAATTTAATAAGCGTGATATATATTCTGCATCTGCATGGAACGTTGTCCCTGCAACATTCGAAGACGCATCGAATACTAAGCGAAGACTAGAAGGATCAGTAATCGATCTCAAGTAGAGTTCATGCTATTGTCCACGGAGGTTTTTCATGCAAAAAAACCCGTTTCGTGCACCACATATAATATTCCAAAATTGTAATAACCACTAATTTTTATATGAAATATCAACCAATTATACTGGTATTATCTTCTATTAAAGCATGATATATTTCAATTCAGAAAACGCTTTCAGTAATTTTGATTTGGAGGTGATCCGCGTTTTTAACAAGCTTACGGCTTGTTTTTTGTTGAGCTTTATTGCCAATCTTTGCAAGCATTCTATTTTAGTTCAACGATTATAACTCAAAGGAGAATATGTTAATGAAAAACAACCGCAAATCGGCTCTCTCACTCACGCTCGTGACTGCGATGATCCTGTCCCTCTTCTCATCCACCATCGCTTCTGCTGCTACTGATAACTCGATTCAGGCAAGTGCAGCCACTGCTCCAACCAATATTCAGTCTTATGTCACTGCGATGGAGCCGGGCTGGAATCTGGGTAACTCGCTGGACGCTGTTGGTGCAGATGAGACGGCATGGGGTAACCCGCTAATTACTCAGCAACTGATTCAAAATATCGCTAATCAAGGCTATAAGAGTATTCGTATTCCAGTGACCTGGCAAGCTCATATAGGCGGAGCTCCTAACTACACTATTGATACCGCTTACATGAACCGTGTACAACAGGTTGTAAACTGGGCGCTTGATGCCAATCTGTATGTCATGATCAATATCCATCACGATTCATGGCAGTGGATCAGCTATATGGAGAATGACCATGCCAATGTCCTTGCACGTTACAACTCTGCCTGGACTCAAATTGCAAACAAATTCAAAAACTCATCTACTAAGCTGATGTTCGAAAGTGTAAATGAACCACGCTTCACCGAAGGTGGTACAACGAATACCGCTACAGCGTATGCTTTGCTGGATGAGTTGAATGTATCTTTTCATAACATCGTGAGAGCATCCGGCGGCAACAATGCAACACGTCCATTGGTCCTCCCAACGATGCATACTTCTTCCGCTCAACCAGATCTCGATGCATTATCTCAGACAATTGCGAAATTAAATGACCCTAACATTATCGCTACCGTTCACTACTATGGTTTCTGGCCATTCAGTGTGAATATCGCAGGTTACACCAAATATAATGCTGAAGTGCAACAGGATATTACGACTACATTTGACCGAGTGTACAATGAATTCACAGCCAAAGGTATTCCGGTTATCGTCGGTGAGTATGGCTTACTCGGCTTTGATCAGCACACAGGTGTCATCGAGCAAGGTGAGAAACTGAAATTCTTCGAATTTATCGGCCAATACCTGCGTCAGAAACAGATGACCACCATGTTATGGGATAATGGACAGCATTTTGGCCGTACCAGCTTCACCTGGTCTGACCAGGATCTGTATAACACAATGAAAGCAAGCTGGACAGGTCGTTCCTCCACAGCTGAATCTGATCTGGTTTATCTGAAAAAAGGGGCTGCAATTCAGGATAAAACAGTAAAACTGAATCTCAATGGCAATACATTTAGCTCTCTTGCTAATGGCAGCACTACCCTTGTTCAAGGTACAGATTACACGATCAGTGGTGATGTGCTGACATTGAAATCAAGCCTGTTAACCAGACTGACCACCTCAGGCAATCTTGGGGTTAATGCCAAGTTGACCGTCAAATTCAACAAAGGTGCAAACTGGAACCTGAATATCGTCAAGTATGACACGCCTAAACTGAGCAATGTAACGGGCACAACGAGCTCGTTTGCGATTCCGACTACCTTTAACGGCAATCAGTTGGCCACCATGGAAGCAACTTATACAAGTGGCGGAAACGCGGGTCCGCAAAACTGGACTTCATTCAAAGAATTTTCCTACGCTTTCAGTCCGAATTATAGTAGCAACGTCATTGAACTGAAACAAAACTTCTTCAACGAAACGAATAATGGAGAAGTCATTCTCAAGTTCCACTTCTGGAGTGGAGAAGTAATTACGTACAAAATTACAAAGAATGGTTCCAGTGTTGTCGGAATCTCTTCCTAATTGGATTTTACAACTCAATCTACAGCATATTGGAATTCACGAAACGTTCTGTCCAGGGCAAGAGGCTCTGGGCAGAACGTTTTTCATTATTATCCTTGGTTAATCTGACTGGCGACGAGAACCCACTATCAGTGCCTTTACAATAAAAATGAAACATCTCCACTCCGGCTGTGAATGACATATGTTGCTCCCAGACCTTTATAAACAAGCCCAACAGGTGCCCTGTTGGTAGAAACGACATAGAGTTGTTGCGGACACAAGCTGCGACACAGCTCAATGTCCTGGCAGCACTGCGGCAAGCTATTTTCGAATACAAAGGCGTTTTTCACTACAAATTCTGGCGGAAGCTGATTACGGAATGCCATTTCCTGAATGTAACGCACGGTGACTGCACCAAGCGACTGGAGTTGTTCCCCCTCTTCTTCGCTGTGTACAAGCACGACAACTGCAAATCCCCTCTTCAATAATACATCCACAAAATTCATTCCCGCCTCACCGTGTCCTGTCGATACCACCATCATTGCTTCATCCATTGCTGCCAACCTCGCCTTCACATCAGATCCTGCAAATGCCATCTGGAGTACGTTATGTGCGAATCATAGTCCTCTGTCTGCATCTCTGCAATTCAACTGCATCCGATTTCTGCACCGTTCTGATCGATTCCAGGCAATTCTGGTGAGCAATTCTTGCCTAATCTCCTCTTTTCGCAGTCATGCGGCATGTTGCTCGGTCTGTCATGAGGGGAAGAAAAAATCGAGATAATGGAGTCCAAAACGAAGATATATCTCTTGTTAATCGCTTACATGTGTGAATTTTATACCAAAAATCGGAAAATCAGGCGTATATCCATTCCGGTTGATTTTACTTGAGCTGTATTCAGTCGTAATATAATCGGCAGGATAACAAAAACAATAGAAAACAATAAGATGATTTTGCCTATGGAGGTTGGAGCGTGTGATTGCAGATTGTGATGTGGAAATTCGAACGGAGATTCGTGTTGATACCCGAATTAGTTCCATGGAGATTATTCGGTACGATATGCGAAAATTACCTTTCATAGCGCAGGAACGTTCATCCTGCTACTGTGGATTGTTCAAAATCTCATGTGGGAATGTTCATGGTTTTGCCGAATTTGAATTGCCTGTGGGCTCCCATCCCTCTGATCTGGTAAAATGGGCTTCGGTGTTCAGGGCCTTAAAAGGTATGGAGCTGTCACAGGTCATGCATTATATCCAGAAGCATCAAGAGCTATGGGGAAATGAACGCATGCTTTTCCTGCATGAAGCCGTCAGCAATTTGCTTCTTAACCTGGAGCAAGCCAGCACATCTGATGTGATGTTAAACCGGGAAGAAATTCGTGCCTTTATGATGCAATACGCACTGACGTATTATTCTTTTTGACACCTTCCGTTTAGAAGAAAAGATACATAAAAATGCAAAGAAACCCTGGTGATATACACCGGGTCTTTTTGCATTTTTCGACCTGTCTTTTTCAAAAGTTTACGCTTATTGCGGTTCAGTAAATTTCACAACGATTAGTGCTTCTCCATTAGCTTGAACAGGGCCGGTCGTAGTTGGCATCACCTGTTCGATCTTTTCGTTCCCATTCGGGATGAGCACAGGTGTAATCAATGGCAGCCCGGCAGCCTGGATCGCTTCCATGTCAAATTCAATCAACAGTTGACCTGCGGTTACGGTGTCTCCGCTATTCACATATGCGGTAAAACCTTCACCCTTCAGTCCAACGGTATTAATTCCAATATGCACAAGCATCTGAACACCGGTTTCATGTTCCAGGATTACGGCATGTTTGCTTTTATTCATCACATGAGCGATGACGCCGTCAAAAGGTGCAAATACTTTGCCCTCAGAAGGCTCGATAGCGATCCCTTCTCCCATATGCTTTTCCGAGAATGCAGGATCAGGAACCTGCTCCAAAGCAACAGCTGTGCCTGTGATCGGTGATGCAATTTCCAACAAATCTACCTTGGTGCGATGGTTAGCGGCCTGGCTGGCAGAGGAGTTTGACTTTTGCGACAGAACTTCCGTCTTGCTCTCATCTCCAGCATTGCTCGGAACTTCCTCCGCAACCGGCTGATCCTTATATCCGAAGAACCAGGTAAGTGCAAATGCAATTCCCATGGCCACCACGTTGGACAAAATGTACAAAGGCAATTGACTATTCAAATACAGCAGGGTGCCCGGAATAACCGTCACCGCCATACCTGTACCTTGCAAATGGAACAATGACGCGATAAATCCACCGACAGCGCCTCCGACAAGGCCCATGATAAACGGTTTCATATACCGCAAGTTAACCCCGAAGATAGCAGGTTCGGTAATCCCTAGAAATGCAGAGAATGACGAAGGCAGTGCGAGTGCTTTCAGCTTTGTATTTTTGGTCTTCAACCCCACCGCCAGACAAGCTGCTCCTTGCGCAGCCATAGCGCATGTAATAATCGCGTTGAACGGATTAAAGCCCGTTTTCTCCAGCAATTGAATCTCCAGAAAGTTAAAGATGTGATGTACACCGGTAACAACAATAATTTGATGGAAAAAACCAATAATAATACCCGCAATACCAAATGGCAGTCCCAATACGGCTGTTGTTCCATGCAGAACCCACTCCTCCAGGGAATGGAAAACCGGACCAATCGCGAAGAGACCAAGTGTAATCATGACCGTCAGTGTAATAAAAGGGGTAAGAATTAAGTCGAGCGCCTCTGGCACGCGTCTTCTTAGAACCTTCTCAAACTTCGCTCCGATCAATCCGACGAAGAACGCAGGCAGTACGGAACCCTGATACCCGACCACCGGTATGAATCCGAACATATGCAGCGGTTGTGCTGATCCATCGGCCACAGCGTATGCATTCGGAAGCGCCGGATTCACAAGCATTAGACCCAAAACGATGCCGAGAACCGGACTCCCGCCAAACACGCGGAACGCAGACCAGGCTACAAGTGCAGGCAGAAATGCAAATGCCGTGTCCGTCAGGATTTGAGTAAATAATAAGAAATTGGGCGAAATGTCCTCCGGTGTTGCACCAAATAGCGATAGAATTTCATTTTGAGTGAGCAGCCCGCGCAGACCCATGAAGAGCCCCGTTGCGACCAGCACAGGAATAATCGGTACAAAAACGTCACCAAACGTGCGAATGGCCCGTTGAAAAGCATTGCCTTCCTTTTTGCCCTGACTCTTCACGTCTTCCTTGGAAGACCCTTCGATGCCCAGCTTCTCAACCTCTTCAAATATCCGGTTCACTGTTCCTGTTCCAAAAATGATCTGATACTGGCCCGAGTTGAAAAAGGCCCCTTTCACTTTGTCGATGTTCTCGACCTGCTTCTGATCAATCTTGTCCTTGTCATTCACCATGATCCGAAGACGTGTTGCACAGTGTGCAAATGATGCGATATTTTCTTTGCCCCCGATGGCACGAATAACGTCCTGGGCAATCTGCTGATTATCCGACATGGTTCTTCATTCCTCTCACGTTATATCTAATAATCCCATTTTGATGCCTGAAATCCTGCCTTGCCTTCATGTGCAAAGAAGCGAATCTCCACACTTTCCTTGCTTGGGAAGATACGGCTTGTGAATACCTCTTCTCCATCATTGACAAAGATCTCAACAGAAGAAGAATCCACAAAGATATGGAACTTCAGCACGTCTGCATTCAATGCGCAGCGCCGAATATTCCCGTTCTGATCCGCGAGCGTGGCGCCTGACTGCGAACGATTCAGGGTTACTTTCTGAGTCAACCGATCATACTGCAACACGGTCTTCTCTTCTGCACTCGCCCGCAATTCAATGCCTACAACCTCTGCGTCAAAATTACGGATTTCACATTCCAATTCATAAGCCATTCCAGCAAAGTCTGCGAAAGATCGAGTCTCATGATCCATTGTGAATTCCATGTGAGTCCCTTCAGAATCCCCACGCAGCTTCACCATTTCAGAGACTGGCTGCTGAATTAATTTCCCCTCCCGGAGTGACAACTGCCGCGGAATTGTTAGGCAATGTGCCCATCCACTCTTATCTGTCGGATACTCCAAATCGGGAAGTCCCATCCAGCCTACCAAAATTCGTCTTCCATCTGGCGCCTGCATCGTCTGCGGGGCATAAAAATCAAATCCACGATCCAGCTCCTGAAACGGACCATGGTCGAAGTGCCTTGTCTGAAGATCCAGTGGTTCGCCAATCAGATAGCCCGACTGAAAAATGTTGTGATACTCATCTCCCTGACTCTCTATTCCTTGTGGCGAAAAGATCAGCACACCCTTACCCTGCATCTCCATATAATCGGGGCACTCCCACATGTAACCAAAGTTAGGTAGCCCAGTATGAATCTCTCCAAGAAACGTCCAGTTTCTGAGATCTGACGAGCGATATAATACGGTGCATCCCGTTTCATCTACACGCTGGGCTCCAATCACACAATAATACGTGTCACCTTGCTGCCAAACCTTGGGGTCTCTGAAATGTTCCGTGTAGCCAGAAGGTACTTCAGAGATCACAGGTTGATGCACTTTGGTTATTGAACCGCTTTCATGCATAATCGCCAGACACTGATACGGATGCCTGATCCAGTCCTCATCTCTTGTATTACCTGTGTATAGCAGATTGAGCTGGCCATCTTTTTCAATAGCACTGCCCGAATATGCCCCGTGTGAGTCATATGTGTCGCCCGGCTCGATTCCGATTCCGACTTCTTCCCAGTGCACCAGATCCGTTGAACGGGTATGGTACCAATACTTCATTCCATGCTCGGTCCCGAGCGGGAACCACTGATAGAACAGATGATAATATCCCTGATAATAAGAGAATCCGTTAGGATCGTTAAGCAGTCCGGTTATCGGCTGGATATGGTAATGCTGTCTCCACGGACAAGCAGAGATCAAAGCTTCCAGCTTGCCTATTTCTCCAGGCTCTGCCTGTTCGATTCGTCTGTAGCGTTGCTCTCTAGTCATTTTCATAAAAAGTGTTCTCCATCCTAGCGAAAAGTAAAACCTAAATTAGAGGAACCGGTTCCAACACGCTCAAAAAAATAATTCCATATGGCTTTTTCGCCTGCCACCGTGTTCCCATATCCTTAATGGATATTCGGAGTGGAACCGGTTCGATGGAATTATCATAAAGGATTCATTTATATCTTGTCAACGCTTTCTCGTGGAATAATCTCCACATCAAGAATCGTGCACTGCTCCACCGGATCGCCTTGTACCAGACGAATAATGTGCTGGGCCGCCACTTGACCTGCCTCAAAATAATGATATTTTACTGTCGTTAGTGTAGGATGAATCATCTCGGTAATTTCATAACCACCAAATCCGGTAACCGATAAATCCTGCGGGATTTGTATCTTATTAGAAAAAGCAATCTTCATCACACCCAGTGCGATGTTATCTGTTGCGCCCACAATAATCGTCGGTTTGCTTTTTTTCAAAATCGCTTCTGCGGTAATGATCGCCTCAGACATTTTGAAGCTTGTCTCGTAATATGTCACATCACATCCACCGCATTCGTCGATCGCACGCTTGAACCCCTGTTTGCGATGGATACCCACTGCCTGATCTCTCTCGGTAACGCCAATATAGACGATTTTCCGATGGCCCTTTTCCACAACATGTTTACCCATCTCATACCCCGCCTGATCATCATTATGAACCAGACTGTGTAACTGTTCATGCTGCTGCCCTACCAATAGCACTGGAATTCCGATGTCTTCAACGGCTTTGAGATGTGCATCGGTCACTTCTGCGGCAAGCAGAATAATGCCGGATACCTTCTGTCTGGCAAAGTCATATATGGCATCAATCTCGCGCTGCATATCCTGGCTCGTATTCGCGATTAGCATCTGATACTGATTATTTCTTAATTCTTCATCGATGCCGATCAATGTCTGAGAGGTTGCAAAGGAATCCAGACGAGGAACAACCGTTCCAATAATACTGGTTTTTTTTGCTTTGAGACTCTGTGCGAACGTATTGGGTACGTAATTGTATTGTTTAATAATGCGCTCAATTTTCTGCCGTGTATCGTCACTAACAGAACCACCATTCAGGAAACGAGAGACGGTGCTCTTCGCCACGCCTGCCATTTGGGCGATATCCGAAATCGTTTTATTCATAACTTCTCCTCTTATTCTCATTCGCTTGAATTCACTTATATTACCTTATATTATACTTCGAATGGCAAACCCTTGCGAATACTATTCCCATGGAGATATTAGTAAATCTCACGCAACTCTGAACGTGCATGTGCAATGCGTCACGGTAAAGCGTTATTGATGCATGGCATTAATTCAGCTTCTTGCAGACAAGGAACATGAGATGCTAGTATAACTTCAATTCATAACGTGCATCATGAAATACAGAACCGAATATCATTATTCATACAGGCTATGACGGAAAGAGTACGCGGAGTTATCGTTCATTACAGGGACGCGGTGCCGAAGACTGAGAGCACCCGAAAGGAACATGCCGCCGAAGTTCACTCCCGAGCCGATTGCTGAAGAGCTGCTCCTCATGGATATAGCTTCTAGGACAATCCGTTCCTTGCGTTAAAAGGTCAAAGTGAGAAACAGATCGGCTGTATTCAATCAGCAGGACCGTTTCTAATTAGGGTGGTACCACGGCTTCTTCGTCCCTTACGGATGAAGGGCCTTTTTGTGTTTTTTCATAAATTTAAATTGAAGGAGTGGATCAGCATGGATCAAAGCATGAACTTGGAACAATTAAGAGGCCGATTGAGTGAGATTAATCATAACCTCCTCCACTTGTTGTCAGAACGGGCCCAAATTACACAGGAAATTGGTCAAATCAAGGAAAAACAGGGTGTACCCAAATTTGATCCGGTTCGCGAAAAAGAAATGCTGGAGGAACTGACTGCTGCCAATCCTGGGCCTTTCCAAGACGATGCCATCAAACTTCTGTTCAAACAGATTTTCCAGGCTTCCCTGAACCTTCAGGTCGACGAACATAAGAAACAACTGCTCGTTAGCCGCAAAAATCAGCAGGAAGATACTGTCGTCTCCATCGGAAACGTCAAGGTTGGCGCAGGCAAACCCATTATGATCGCTGGCCCATGCTCGGTTGAAAGTTATGAGCAGGTACGCGAGGTCGCAGCAGCGCTGAAAGCGGCCGGCATTACCGTAATGCGCGGAGGTGCATTTAAACCTCGTACTTCTCCATATGACTTCCAGGGACTCGGAATCGAAGGATTGAAAATTCTGAAGGAAGTTGCCGACGAGTTCGGACTGAAGACAATTAGTGAGATTGTGCATCCAAGTCATATTGAATTGGCTGGACAGTATATTGATGTCATCCAGATCGGTGCCCGTAACATGCAAAACTTTGAACTGCTCAAGGCTGCCGGGGATGTTAAGATTCCTATTCTGCTGAAACGTGGTTTGGCGGCAACCATTGATGAATTCGTTCATGCTGCGGAGTACGTTGTCTCCCGCGGGAACAAACAAGTTATGCTGATTGAACGCGGCATTCGCACCTATGAAAAAGCAACACGAAACACACTAGACATCTCTGCCGTGCCGATTCTGAAACAGGAAACCCATCTGCCTGTGCTTGTGGACGTCACCCACTCTACAGGGCGCAAAGATATCCTTGCCCCTTGTGCCAAGGCAGCACTTGCTGCGGGTGCAGATGGCGTTATGGTTGAGGTTCATCCGAATCCGGCCGTAGCCCTCTCGGATAGCGCACAGCAATTAAATATCGAGCAGTTCCACCAATTCCTCTCCTCTGTGAGACAATCTGGATTGCTGAAGGATCAATAGGTTAGTTAACAATAAAAGCCTGACTGAAATGTGTGGTTCATACGAAAAACGGTATGATCCTACATTTCTCAGGCTTTTGACTATCTTAATCTTAATTTTAATCCACATCTTAATCTCTATACATCGGCTCTGCTCCACTTTCTCAAACCTCAATAATAATGGGCAGAATCATTGGTCTTCGTTTTGTCTGGGCGTAGATGTAATGACCGATCTCGTCTTTCAGCTTTCTTTTGATCACATTCCACTGATTCGCTCCGCTTCCGGTTAACTCATCCATCTTGTTCTGAACCAGCTCATGAATCTCTTTCATGAACTCCTCAGAATCCTTCACAAACACAAAACCTCTGGAAATAATCTCAGGCGCTGTCACCATATGTTTCTCCGTTTTGCTCAGCGTAGTCACAATCACCAGCATTCCATCGGATGACAGTTGCCGGCGATCACGCAGCACGATATTCCCGACGTCGCCCATGATCAGACCGTCGACCAGACTGTTGCCTGAAGCAATTTTGGGACCAGGAGATGCCACGCTGTCTTTGTACTGAATCATATCCCCATTGTTCACGATGAATACATGATCCCGTTCGATCCCCACGGACTCCGCCAGTTGTCTATGCTGATACAGCATGCGGAACTCACCGTGAACTGGAATTAGATAATCAGGCTTCATCAGGGTCAGCATCAGTTTGAGTTCTTCCTGGCTGCCGTGTCCTGATACATGCATGCCTGCTGCTCCGCTTGAACCGTAAATGACGCGTGCTCCGAGCACATACAGATTATCAATGACATGCGCAAGATTGCGTTCGTTCCCCGGGATCGCCCCAGCGGCAATAATGACGGTATCTCCAGGTGCAATCTTCACATGAGGATGTTTGGAGGCCGCCAAACGGGATAAAGCAGCCATCGTTTCACCCTGACTTCCCGTACAGAGCACAACGACCTCATCAGGTGGAAAATGGTCCGAATCAATGGCCTCAATGAGCAGCCCCTCTGGTACATCCAGGTATCCCAGTTCACTAGCTACGGACACTACATTAAGCATGCTTCTACCCAGCAGAGCCAGCTTGCGCCCCGTCTCGAACGCTGCATTTACAATCTGTTGAACCCTGCTTACGTTGGACGCAAAGGTAGAAATAAACACTTTTTGTTTGGCACGAATAAACGCGTCCAATATGTGGTCACCTACGACACGCTCGGAAGGGGTGAACCCCGGTCTCTCTGCATTGGTGCTCTCGGACAACAGCACGTGTACACCTTGTTTGCCAATCTCGGCCATACGGTGCAGATCGGGATACGGCCCATTTACAGGTGACATATCAAACTTGAAATCCCCGGTATGGACGACATTTCCTCCAGGTGTTTGAAAGAAAATACCCAGGCAATCCGGTATGCTGTGACTGGTCGCAAAAAAAGAAATCTGAATTCCACCCAGCGTAATGCTGGATTTGGAATCAACCGTATGCAGATCTGCTTTGCGCAGCAGCCCATGCTCTTTCAGTTTCAGTTCAATTAATCCTCGTGTCAGTCTGGATGCATACACCGGGATATTGATTTGTTTTAACAAATAGGGAATGCCGCCAATGTGGTCTTCATGTCCATGGGTAACCACAAGCGCCCTTACCTTGTCCTGATTTTCCAGCAGATACGTCACATCCGGAATGATGAGATCAATGCCCGGTAGGGTTTCATCCGGGAATTTGGAGCCACAGTCGATGACAATGATGTCCTGATTATATTGGATCAGATACATGTTCTTACCTATTTCATTCAAGCCGCCAAGTGCCGCGATATACAATTTGTTGTGGGCGAGATTCAAATCGGATGCATCCTCCTCTACGTTGCAGTACTAGCATTGAAGCTTTGCATTTTTCTATGTATTTTTAGTATGGAAATTCTGACCGCAGTTATGCATTTCGCAGCTGTTTCCATGCAAAAAAGCCACAGTGGAAAACTTCTCCACCGTGGCCTGCATCATCCTATACGAAAGATTTATCTCGTTGAAGTAAAACTTCCTGCTCATAGGTTTTGATCTCAGCAATCCACTGTTCACGTACAGGTACTTGCTGCTGGGCGCAGTAATAATCCCAGATCGCGCCGAAAGGATAGGACTTAAACTCTTCTGTCAAAGCAAGACGAAGGGTGTAATCCCCTTCCAGCTCCGCTGATTTCAGAGCATCCACAGGTTCCAACATCGCACGTAGCAATGCTTTAATGGTGTTGCGTGTGCCAACTACCCACGCAGCAACTCGATTGATGCTTCCATCAAAGAAATCGAGTCCGATATGTGTCGTTGGTAGCAGCTCATGACGTACCAATTCGCGAGCAATTTCCAGCAGCTCATCATCCATAATGACAACATGGTCACTGTCCCAACGCATTGGACGGCTGACATGCAGCAGAATGCCGTTGGTAAACAGGGCCAGTGAAGATAGTTTGTTAGAAATAACTTCCGTTGGATGAAAATGTCCGGCATCAAGGCAGATTAACGTATCATTTTGCAGTCCATAGCCCATATAGAATTCATGAGAACCAACGACATACGCTTCTGAGCCGAGGCCAAACAGCTTACTCTCGACCGCATCCAGATGATACTTGGGATCAAGCTTCTCGGCAAATACCTCATCTAGTGAATCCTTCAGCCGCTTCCGCGGTGTCATGCGATCGACCGGATTATCCTTGAACCCGTCCGGCACCCATACATTGGTTACACAAGTCTGGCCCAGCTGCTCGCCAAAGTAAGCGCCAATGCGGCGGGATGCTTTGCAGTGATCAATCCAGAACTTGCGAATCGCCGGATCGGAATGACTTAGCGTGAAACCGTCACTTGATTTTTCATGTGAAAAACAGGTTGGATTGAAATCCAGACCGAGCCCTTGTTCTTTGGCCCATTTTACCCAGTTCTCATAATGCTTCGGCTCAATCCGATCCAGCTCTACTTGTTCGTCCGTATCCGCATAGATCGCGTGCAAATTGACCTTATGTTTGCCGGGAATCATGGAGAAGGCTTGCTCCAGGTCTGCCCGAAGCTCTGCGGGTGTCGTTGCAGCCCCCGGATATTGACCTGTAACGGATATTCCACCCGTAAGTTCCCCATCTTTATTCAGAAAACCTTTTACATCGTCCCCTTGCCAACAGTGAACAGACACTTTGATTTCCGCGAGCTTCTTCAGCACTTCATCCGTATCAATTCCATGCTGAGCATATAATAATTTGGCTGCTTCATATGCTTGCTTGACTTGATTTTCCATGTGCGAGAACCCTCCTTATTATCGTGTAAATGCTGCTGGCACACCGCCATCAATCGTCATCATGCAACCGGTTGTTTTTTCTGATTTGGAAGAGGCAAAAAAGGCGATGCCTTCCGCAATATCTCTCGGATAAATATTGACGAGCAAAGTTGTTCGTTTACGATAGTACTCTTCCAGTTGATCCGGTTCGATACCATAGGCTGCTGCACGTTCATTTCTCCATGAACCGTTCCAGATCGCTGAACCTTGCAGGATGGCATCCGGGAGAATCGTATTTACACGAATACCGTATTCCCCACCTTCCGCCGCGATGCAGCGGGCCAAATGAGCCTCAAGTGCTTTGGCCGAGCTGTAAGCTGAGGCGCTTTTACCCGCATAGACTGAGTTTTTGGACCCGATAAATACCATACTGCCGCCAATCCCCTGTTGTTTCATCAACTTGAAAGCTTCACGTGCCACGAGGAAGTACCCAGTACCCAGCACATTCATGTTCAAGTTCCATTCTTTTAACGATGTTTCGTCAAACGGACTAGAGGTGGCCAGGCCTGCATTGTTCACGATAATATCCAAGCCGCCATATTGTACAGCAACTTCGGCATACGCAGATTGCACGGCTTCCTCATCCGTTACATCCATCTTCAATGCATATGCTCGATTGGCACCATATTGGTCGTTAATTTCCTGAGCTACCTTCTGTGCTCCTTCAAGGTTGAGGTCCGCGAGAACGACATGTGCCCCTTCAGATACCAATCTGCGTGCGGTTTCACTTCCAATTCCACCGGCACCCCCGGTAATAAACGCCACTTTGCGGGAAAACTCAGTCTCCGCCGGAGCCAGCGATAATTTGTAAAGCTCAAGCGGCCAGTACTCCACATTGTAGGATTCATTGGCGCTGAGGGATACGAATTGGCCCAGACTTGTCGCACCCCGCATCACGGCAATGGCTCTATGATACAATGCCCCGCTCACCTGGGACAGTGCCCAGCTCTTGCCTGTGTTGATCATGCCCACACCTGGGATAAGAATGACGCGAGGTGCAGCTTCGAACATCACGTCACCATCATTTTTGTTGCTCTCAAAATATTGTTGATATTGTTCTTTGTAGGCGGCTACGCCTTCCACCAGTTTGGATTTCAGCCCTTCAATATCCTCCGCGTCCGGTGTCCAATCGATGAATAGAGGTACCACTTTGGTGTGCACCAAATGATCCGGGCACGCCGCGCCTACCTGTGACAGCTTCGGCGAATCCACTCCTCCAACGAAGGCGAGCACATCCTCCTGATCGTCAAAGGACAAAATCATTTTTTTGCTATCCGATACCGCTCCGCGAATGGTCGGCATTACTTTGGATACGATCTGGCGACGCACTTCTGCCTCAAACGCAGGATACTTCTCTCCGCCAAACAGGCTTCCTTGGTCAACACGTGCTTCAATGAAGGCTTCCGCTTCATTAATAATTTTGATCGTCTGGGCGTAACATTCTTCCGATGTTTCTCCCCAAGTCACGAGTCCATGCTTCTCCATCAGAACCAGTTCGGCATTGGGATTCGAGAATACGCTTTCAGCAATCATCTTGGATAGTGTGAATCCTGGACGCACATAAGGAACCCATACAAATCGATCCCCGTAAATCTCTTTCGCCAGTTCTTTTCCGTTATCTGCACAACACAGACTAATAATCGCATCTGGATGGGTATGGTCCACATGTTTATATGGAAGGAATGCATGCAGCAACGTCTCAATGGATGCACGCGGGTGTTTGGAATCGATCATGCAATGACCCAGGTATTCGACCATCTCTTCATCCGACATGGATTCCCGTTCGATTAATGGACGAATATCTTCGAGTCCAAGGCCTGTAAAATGCTTCGCCTGCATAGAAGCCAGATCAGATCCGCTGCCTTTTACATACATCACTTCTATATCACGGCCGCGAAAATCTTTCACCGTCGTTTTGGTAGACGTATTGCCTCCGAAAATGTTACATACACGGCGATCTGACCCAATCAGATTGGATCGGTAGACCAGTTGCTCCAGTCCGGTTGTTTTCTCCGAAGCCTGTGATGAATTCCATAAACTCTGTACCATTTGTTCCCCTCCGATAATGTTTGTTTTATTCCTAATCAGAGTTTATCATCTTTGTTTTGTTTTGAAAACAAAAGATTTTAAATATAAACGGAAAAATTCAAAAGAGTTTCTGTTTTGATGATTTTTTTTTCAATAAAAACACCCTGACGTGTTGGTCAGAGTGTTTGGAAGAGATTTTCTTGCACAGAACATGCTCAATGCTTCTCGTTGAGTAGATGAATCTTTTTAGAAAAGCTAGACCCTATAGACCCTAGTAGATCCCTGCTTTTTTTGAAGTATTTTTGATTCCGTAAGTGTCGTTGACGACCGTGTTTCCAAAGGATGTCAAACTTCCGTTAGGACCCGTAGCTAAGTCCAAATAGTTCAAATCAGAGCTGTTGCCATACCAGGACCATGCGAGCCAGCCTACCCCTTTTTCCTGACCATATTTCATGATCGCATATTCATCGACATCTCCGTTCGTGTGATATCCACCGAATTCACCGATGATCAGGGCCAGACCTTTGTTTAATACGCTTTCCATGTTGGCTTTTACGGTTGCCGCGTCTTTACCGGCATACTCATACATGTGAATCGAAAACACAGTATTTTTCTGTGTATCTGCTGCAAATACACTTTGTCCATAATCCACGATGGATTGCGGGTACTGCCCCCAGCCCGCTGCATCCACGATCAACGTATTGTTAATCCCGGCATTTCTCAGCTTCGGAATTGCTTTTTTGTATCCATCAGCCCAAGCACTACCGTTCCATGTTCCATACCATTCGTTCGCGATATTTACGATAACTCTGTCTTCTTTGCCAATGAGTGCTTCCTTGATGCTAATCCAGTAATTCACTGCTGAATCCAATGAATTATAGTCATCCTTACCTGTTGCATCATGTACTTCAAGTACCGCAATCATTTTGTTTGCGCTTACAACATTAATGATGTTTTTAACGGAGTTCAGATCGTCTTTGGTGTACTGCACGCCATTGGAGAGCACAATCCGTACGGTGTTGGCACCTGTTTTGGCAATTGCAGGAATAGCCGTGTTCAGGTCGTTCTTAAACCATGAATGTCCATGATTGACACCTCTCATAACAAATGCCTTGCCAGTGGAATCGTACAATTTGCCTCCGCTTACATAAAATCCTGTAGCAGCAGACGCTTTGGGTGCAGCACTCCCCAGAATCACCAACATAAGTGCAGCTATTACGGTAAAGACTGTACACTTTTGCAACTTGACCATTCGCTAGAACCTCCTACATTTTTTTATTTATTTCAATTAACCCTGCTCAAGGCAATAAGTTAACTAAAATCAAGAGTATCCCATAATTTTATAAAGTTATTATTTATAAATAAATAACTTTATGTAAGATACATAATTTAATTTTATTTACTTAATCGTTAAGGTTATGGACATATAATAAAATGAAAACGCTTACCGGTCAAGTTATTTTTACCATGATAAGGAATTTATTTTGTACTCGCTACCTCCCCCATCAACACTCCCTATTTGGCAATCGACCCCCTAAACACTTCAAATCGTTTTTAAAACAAAGAGAGCACCTCGTTCACCCCTAAAAGAAGTGAATAGGTACTCTCTGTTTCATATCCATGGTCAATGGATATCATCTACGCCGGGCAAAGTCCACAAATCTGAACTTGTCCGGGCGATGCCTTGCCTCTGTGAACTGGAATTGACTTGCATCCTCCAGGTAAACCTGACTTCTAACCACAACTACATTGTGGAATCCTTCGAGATCAAGCAATTCCCTATCCTCAGCAGTAGGCTCCTCCACCAAAATTTCCTTTTTGGCAAAAGAGATGGTCAGCCCGAGCTCTTCCTCAATGTACTCGAAGATGGAGTCATTACATATTTCCTTGCTCAAACCGGGAATAAGCCTCTGGCTTATATGGTCCTTGTCGAGAATGACATGTTCGCCATCCACTTGCCGTACACGTCTGATCTCCCAGACCTTTTCATTCAGGCCAAAATTGATTTTCTTGAACAAGGCCTGATCAACCTTTTTTTCTTCAAAAACCTTAACGTACGTTTTGGCCCGATGTCCCATTTTTTTAGCCAGTTCCTTGAAGCTGACGAGGCCCGAAATAGGAAAATCAATTTTACGTATATCCAGTACAATGGAGCCCTTACCTTGAATTTTCTGAATATAACCTTCTTCAGACAGCATTTTAAGCGCTTTGCGAATTGTCTCTCTAGACGTTTGATAACTTTCCGATAAATCAAGTTCCGAGGGAAGCAGCGTACCTGCTTCAATTTCTCCAGTCCGAATACGAGCTGCAATATCTTCATAGATTCGGATAAATTTATTATTCATCATTCATCACCACTGTCCATTACCTTTTTTATCATATTGGCAACCTATTATAACATTAAAAGTCGAATAACGGATAATGTGGCTACTGAGGATGATGAAATGATGAATTCCCATGTGATTCAATCTAAGTCTTTCAATCCGATTTTGACGTGTTAGCCTTACCGTCTATATCAATACTCGTTCCTTTATCATCCATAGTTCGGTTCTCTTCCTCCATAGTTTGACCTTCTTCTATAATACGGATCAGTTTGTTCAGTCGGAAGATCAGGGCTGCGGCCTCAGATCTGCTCAGATGCTGCATGGGTCGGAAACTGCCGTCTTCGTACCCGGTAAGCATGTACATTCCAGCAAGCTCTTCAACCTCTTCTTTGGCCCAATCGGACACATCCATCTGATCCGTAAAAGCACGACGTGAAGTTGCGGGTTCCGGCTTGATTTTGCGAATAACATTCGCAATGATCTTCGATGCCTGTTCCCGGGTTACCAGCGCATATGGAGCAAATTTACCATTACCCATGCCATGTACCATACCAAGACTTACGGCTGCTTCGATCTCAGGAGCAAACCAATCCTGATCGTTCACATCCCGAAAAGCATGCTGATAAACGGCAGATGTATCCACACCCATTAATCGCACAATAAGTGCTGTGAACTCAGCTCTTGTAATGGGACGACGGGGTTCAAAGCGGGTTTCACTTACACCTTGAATAATGTTTTGCTCTGCCAGCCATATAATCTGATCTTTATTGAATGTTTGACCAATATCAATGAACTTGATCTCTTTCTTGACTTTTGCTTCTACTTTGTCATTTTGCTCAGGCTGAGATACTCCGGACTGAACATTCTCAGGCTTGGAGGAAGGTGCAGGTGAACCAGCTCCACTTCCGCTTGGAGGTGGATATGGCAGAGTCACGGCCGTGACCTGCTGGCTTTCACTTTTTTCACCGGCTGAATTTTCAGTCCACAATATGACATCATAGCGCTGTCCGCCCGTTAGTCCTGTCCAGATGTAGCTTCGATCTTTTCCACGATAGATCTCCCGCCCACTACTAGAAAGCACGATCGTTTCATTCAAAGATTCCAGCTTCCAGCTCAATGCAATGCTGCTTGTGCTCTGGGAGATCGCTGAAACGGTGAATTCTTCTGAAGGCAATGTCTCGAACTCGGGAACATCGAATGTCTTTCCGTCTCCCGCCTCATTGAAAGGCACAATAGAAAAGTCGGAATAGACCTGGGCACTTTTCAATTCAGTTACATGTATCGATGTTTCCATTGTTGTTGCAATCAGCTCGTCTTCCTGATAGATGCGATAGCCTGCTGCACCAGGAATCATATCCCATATAATATCTGCACTATGCTGAGCGCGTTCTTTCACTTGAGGTGGAGAAGGAATTTTGCCTGGCAGCGTTACTGCTGTTAGATTGAATCCGCTCTCGCTCTTACCGGAAGCATTTACGGTTTTGATGGTATACACATAATTTATACCTGGCTCAAGCCCATGGTCTTTGTAATAAGGCTCGTCAACAGACACTCGGCCGATCTCCGCACCGTCACGTTCAATGATGAATTGCTCAGCCCCCTTGACATGGCTCTTTTCGAACTGAAGTTGTATGCTCTCCTGTGTCGAACGATATTCCACTTCCTTGGGAGCTTCCGGTTTGGTCAACAACGTATAATTAAGCTTATGTGATGTATCCCCCTGCTCGTTCTCGGTATACAGTTCAATGGAGTAGTTCGTTCCGCCCTGAAGTTCCTTTACGATATACTCTTTTTGTCTGCCTCTATACAGCTCAATACCATCCATTAGAACCACAAACGTTTCGTTGAGGTAAGGAAAATCCCACTCCAGTCTGGCATGATCCGTCTCCGGATATAGCTTCATCTCAATAGAATCGACATGAGGCAGCGTGAAAAATGGAGCAACGACCATTGGAATTCCATTACCCGCTGTATTATAAGGAACGATCTGTACTTGATCATATTGGGCTGCACTGACTAGCCCCTTAAGGGTAACTTCAGTCAAATCACTCTCTGTAATTGTTGTAAATTCGTCATCCGCTATCATTACAATGTAACCCTCTGCACCTTGTACTTTTGTCCACTTAATCACTGCCTCCGTCTCTTCAATCACGTCTGGATGCAGCGTTTCCGTAATTGTTGCAGGCAGCGTACGCAATTGAACATCAAATCCCGTATCGCTATCGCCGGAAGCATTCGAAGTCTTAACCGTATAAGTGTATCTCTCTCCCGGCGTCAAGTCCTTGTCTTCATAAGAGATACTGTCAGCCGGAATACGGTCAATTTCAATACCATCTCGCAAAATGATCAATTGTTCTGTGCCTCGTGTGGCGCTGCCACTCAGATCCAGCGTTGCCGATTGATCGGTTACCGCAGCAATACTTGCTGTTTGTGGGGATATGGGTTTGGTCAACAAAAGAACCTGAATAGGAGAAGAGCGGTGACCATCCTCATTCTTAACTGTAAGTTCAAACGCATACGTTGTGCCATCCAATAAACTGGCGAGATGGACCAATGGTTCGGACACAGTCTGAACTTCCCCCGTTGTCTGATTGCGAATTTCATATGCGGCTGCTCCCTTTACTGCTTCCCACGCCAGATCAAACGTATGCGTTCCCTTGATCACTGTAATTCCATCTGGTGATAGTGGCAGAGTTTGAGTTGTTATTCCATAGACAAGGGAAGCACCCGAACCACTTGCATTAACCGCCCGGATCTTGTACGTATATTTCGTGCCGGGCGACAAATCCTCATCTACGAATCGGGTTTCACTCGCATCCATACGAGCAATCTCTCGCCCATTGCGTTCAATGATGTATTCGTCTGCACCCTTTACCCCTGTTTTGGTAAAATCCAGACTAAGACTGTTTTCCGACACTTCCGTTGCCTTAATCTCAACTGGTTTCTCAGGCAATGTAAGTATGGATATACCCGTCGCTTCGGATGGGGTCCCTTGTCTGTTCACTGCAACAAGTGTGTAATGATGCATCGTTCCATCCTCAAGTCCTGAAATAAAGGTCGTCAGCTCTGTTCCACGGTAAATCTCTTTGTTCCCCTGCTGAACTACATACTCCGAGGCACCTGCTACCGAAGCCCATGACAAGGTGCCTTTATGTACTCCTGGTTCAACAACGATTTCTGAAGGGGCGGTCGGTTTGGATAATCGAATCAAGCTGGCGGACTGACCGACTCCAGACGTGTTCACGGCCTGTACTTCCACTAAATACTCCATACCTGGCAACAATTCTTCAGCCGTATAGGCAAGTCCCGAAGTTCGACCCACTTCCGTCCCATTGATACTAACAATATATGATTCGGCTGTATTTACAGATTCCCATTCCACCCCAATACTCGCTTCATCCGTACGTGTTACTGTGAGTCCTCCAGGTCTGGTTGGCAAAGTAAGCAGTTCACCGCTTGTGGGTGCACCATAACCAGCAGCATTTCCGGCCTCCACCTGATACGTATAGTGGCGGTTGCCTGATAACTGATGGACTTCAATCTGTGTATCTGAAATCTCATAACTCTGCCCCTCAAGAACGACCCGGTACTTCGTCGCGCCGGGGACTGCATCCCATCTGAGTGTTGCTCCTGTTTCAGTCGGTTGAACGAAGTGAAGACCTGAAGGACTCTCGGGAAGCGTCGTTCCAGATACTCGATTGGATTGACCTTGTCCACTTCCATTGCCTGCCTGAACGTCCACCTGAACCAACGTTCCCGCAGTCAATCCCGTTAGCAGATATTCATGGGTTCCAGCAAGCAGCGTCTCCCGCTTCTCCCCATTCACAAAGACTTCGTATCGCTCCGCGCCTCTTACAGGATCCCAACTGAGATGCATGCTCGTTGTTGTAGCATTATCTATACTCAAGCTTTCAATGGCCCCCGGCAATGTCAGCAGCTTCTGCAAACTTGTTACTGGACCTTCTCCTGTCTCGTTTGCGGCCAGCAATTCATAGCTATACTCTGTTCCACTATCCAGACCTGCGTCCACATACTCCGTTTCCAATCCTTCGTAGACCCCAGCTCCACTGCGTGAAAGGCTGTAATACGTAGCTGAAGTTACCGTCTCCCATCCCAGAGAGATCTCATGCTCCCGAATCTGCACTGCCGCAAATTCACCAGGTGCTGCAGGCAATGTCAGGAATCCCACCCTGCTGCTTTCTCCCGTACCACTCTCATTCAGTGCTGTGACCGAAATCGTATGAATGCTCCCCGGGACCAGATTGGTCATGTACGGAATATTGGAAGAATCGGAGATCGTCTGGTCAAATACAATACTTCCATCCGAAGTTGCAGCCGTGATACGGTACGCAGTAGCACCTTGAACCGAATCGAAATGTACTTCTGCCAGCTCAGGCTGGGAATCGACTTTTCGAACTTGTAATGATCCCGGTGCCGCGGGGATTGTCAGTGCACGGACAGATACTGCATCACTTATGCCAGTATGGTTTCGAACTCTCACTTCGTAATCATAGACTTGCCCACCACTTAGGGAGTGATCAATGAGCGTATGTTTAGGATAATCCAGTGTCCAGGACTGGCCTGTCGTATGGTTTATGATTTCATACTGATACCCGTCGGTATACCATTCTCCTGTGGGCAGATCCCACGTAAGTTCTGCCGAAGTCTCACTGATCTGTGTAACGCTCGCATTTCCCGGCTGCTGTGGCTTGCGCTGGATCTGATAAGGTGCTGATACGGTCTCATATGTATTCCCTGCCATATCTATTGTTTTGGCATGGATATACCAAATGCCTTCGGATTCAATTGAAATTACAGGCTCATTCGAGCGGACTTCATTCCAGTTGTCTGGCGATGCGGTACTGTTGGTCACACTGTACAATCGCGAATTCTCATTGATACCCGAATCAGAATCTTCATATTGAACGGTAGCAGATATATTAGTGTCAATCCAGCCTTGTCCATTCGGTGTAAATGTAATCGTTGGAGCAACCTGATCGACATAAGCCGTACGACTGACCTCCTTGCTAACGTTTCCGACAGCGTCTCTCGCTCTGGCTCGAATTACGTTGGGACCGTTTGAACTCACTGTACCTGAGTTTCCTACAATATACGGGGCCCCATTCAAACTATATTCATACGAAATGGCATGTTCATCTACGCTGCCAGCAATCGTAAATTGTATAGCTTCCTTGCTCCAGCCAGACTGACTTAATGTAATAACCGGCTCTGTTGGAGCAGTCTTATCCAGTCGAATGAGTGCTTTTGTAACAGTACTTACATTCCCTACCCTGTCAAGCGAGCGCGCATATACTGTGGTTTGTCCTTCTTCGGTAACCTTCACTTCTCCAGTGTAATCTTTCCAGGGGCCTTGTTCGTTTAGACGATATTGGCTTTTGGCAAGTCCACTGCCTGTATCTTCACCGCTGGTTATTTCAAAGGATACATCCTGATTCGTCCATTCATCAGCACTGAGTGTAATCTTTGGCTCATCAGGTCCTGTCTTGTCAATCCGGGCATTGGCTGAAGTTGACGCACTGACATTAGAGGCCCGATCCACACTTCGCGCCTGAATCTCGGTGATTCCTTCGGTATTGATGGTAAATGGCTCTTGATAATCGACCCAAGTTCCTTCAACTCCAAGTCTATATTGCGTAAGACCCACTCCACTTGCTTCATCCGTACCTGCCGTTAACGTCACTGTTACTGCCGAATGGGTCCACTCCGTCGGATTTAACGAGATGACGGGAGGTGTCGGAGCTGTACGGTCCACTCGTGCTGTAACAGAAGCCTCCTGTCCTGTATTGCCAAATGCATCTATGCTGCGTGCAATAATGAGTGTGTTTCCTTCAGAAGCAACCGTAATGGGAGCAGTGTATTCCTTCCATTCTCCCCCAATCCCCAGCTTGTACTCAGTCTTCTGTACACCACTTAAGGCATCCGAGCCTGCTGTAATCGTAACCAGGACATCTTCCTTGGTCCAAGAAGAAGGATTTACTGCTATCGAGGGAGCAGTGGGACCGGTTGTGTCCTTTGTGATCTGACCTGCAGAGGTAAATGCAGTCTGTATGCCTTCTCCATTCAGTGCTGCTACATATACGTTATATAATCCGTCTGCAAGTCCAGTTAACGCAAGTTCAGTCCGAGTTGATGAAGTTGTACCCGATGCAAGCACTTGTCCGACGGAGTTACGTATTTCCGTTTTGTAACTCGTTCCCGCAGGATTGCCATTGTTGTTCCAACTAGCCGTAACGGAGTTACCAGACTGGCTCACAGCTGCATCGCTTGGTGCATTGGCTAGTGTAAATTTGCTAGCTGGACTTGAATACCCCGTATACGAACCCACTGTATTTTTAGCGCGCACAGCAAAAGAATATTGAGTATTCGGTGTAAGCCCGGTCACCTGCCGACTATTTGTTGTACCCGTATCAAAGGTTTGATTCGTCGTTACATTTTTCAGTTCATACGTCACGGAAGCATCATTCGCCTTTTTGTCCCAGTTGACCGTCAGATTATTATTGTTAACAGATGTAAATGACGGTGTTCCCGGAACAACGAAACTTTTCACCGTGAAGTTGACAGTGCTCGCAGAGGAGACCCCTCCCTTGTCATCCATTACCCACACCTGCAACGTATGTGCGCCATCTGCGAGCGTGTCTGGCAATGTGTAATTCGTGTTAAACGACTGATTGGAACCTGTAGCCGTCATCTGTGTCAACATGTTTTCGGAGCCTCCGTCGATTGACCATTTGACAGTCAGAAGATCTCCCACATCCGTATCCCGGGTTGTACCGGATATTTGAAGCTGTTCTCCTTTGTAATAGGTCTGGCCCGAAGACGGTGCCGATAGTGCAAATGAAGGCGGTGCATTTTTGGGACCAATCCCCACAATCGTCGAAAATTTGCGTGAAGCCTGGTTCGCGGTTGCTTTGCCGTTCCACCAAAACTGCGCAGCAGTATCCGTTGCGGTAACGGTCTGCCCTGGCGTAAAGGAAGATGGAGAAGAACCACCTATCAGCTGCGCATTGTCCGGGCTATTGTACTGCCCCATGAAAATGCGATCTGCGTCCACAACGTTATACGTGTTGGCATAAAAAGCAGTTACCTGAACACCTCCACTGTAATTGCGCCAGCCGTTCTCAATCACTTCAAACGGAGAAGCATCGTTGCCATTCACCATCGTATCCCAATAGAACGTACCTCCCAGATTCAGCGTAGAGCCGCTGCGGTTAACAGCCTCCAGCTCCACCTTCATATAACCGCCCTGAGATGTGGCATTAACGATGGACACGCGCAAAATATACTCTACGTTGTCTTTCTGCCTGGACATTTCGATTACATTATTATTGATTCGATAATAATTAAGGGGCAGCGACTTAAAATTAACGGGTGTTCCGTTATGATCAATAATGGTGGATACATTCCCGGTATCGCCACCGTAGAATACGTTTGTATTAGGAAGCAACACAATTCTATATTTGCCATCACTATTCATCTCCACTTTCACCTTGGAGGATTGAACAGCCTTCATGCTGGAAGTATCGGATACAATACTGATGGTTTCCACAGCTTCAGCCATAATGGCCGTTGAACCCCATTCGACCAGCAAGGCTTGGGGTGACAGCAGAGCAAATGCAAGTACCACTTTGGTAAGCTGCTCGGCCTGTTTTTTAATACGCTTCTCAGATTTCTTCAACGTCTGCTCTCCTTTTCTGCACACAAAAAAAGGAGGCACCCCAACAAAGGAACAAAGTCCTCTGTTGGGGTGCCTCCCCTAACAAGTGTCATTTTTTCTTGATTATAACGATTCGAATAACGAAAGTAAATACTTAATAATGCTGAATATTGTCAATTACGAACGATTGATTGATTATAACGTATGGCTGAGAAACCACTTGTACAATTCCGGGTTGTCATACGTTTCGGTCCAAGCATCATGATTACCTTCAGGATATATCGTCAGCTTCACATCCGCGTTCAACGCTTCAAGCGCATGAACAATTTTCTCGGATTCCGTAACATAAACGATGTCATCCTTGGCACCATGGAATGCCCAGATCGGTATATTATGCAGTTCTTCCGCTTTGGAAGGGTCTGCTCCCCCACATACAGGAGCCAATGCAGCAAATGTATTGGGGTAAAACAGTGGCAGATCCCAAGCACCATACCCGCCCATACTCAGACCTGTAAGATACACCCGGTTCGGGTCAGCAGCTTCGTTTTCCAAAACATGTTCCAGAAGAGCCATAACAGCTTCGCGATGCATACCCCAAAATTCGTCCACAGGACATTGCGGTGAAATCACGATAAACGGGAAACTTTTGTCCTGATCGGCAATAAGCGGAACCCCGTGTGCTTTAAGCTTTTCCAGATCATTTCCACGTTCTCCAGAACCATGAAGAAACAAAATGACAGGCCATTTCTGGTCCGCAGCAAGCGGTTCCTCCGTCTCGGGAATGTGCAGTAAATAGTCCAAAGTGACGGTTTTGGTGATTTCCTTTACCAGTCGATGCCCGGTTTGGGACATATGCTCGCCTCACTTCTCATCTCTAATTTTCAGCAACGCTTCATCCAATACTCCAACCACCTTGTCACACCATGCATCAAATTCGGGATCTTCGGTCTGCAATTCAGGATGTGCAAGAATATATTCTATGGTGCTCCGGATTCCTTGATCGGCCCTGATCGTTGCCACAAATTCTGGAACAAGCCTTTTTAGCTTACTGTTATCAAATACAACCGTATTCGCCTTGTCTCCCAGCAGACCGCCTCGAAGATCCTGATCACTGCACGCCGCCAAAAACTCGGAAGATACATGAACCGCATGAAGCTTGACACCAAGCACTCCTGCAATAATCTCATAGATCTGATTCCAGGTTACTGACTCGTCCGAGGTAATATGTACCGATTCACCAATGGCGTGAATATTGCCCATAAGGCCAATAAATCCTTTGGCAAAATCACTGTTATGCGTTATGGTCCAGAGAGATGTACCATCTCCATGAATGAGTACGGGTTTATTTTCACGTATGCGCTTGAGGACCTGCCAGCTTCCCTCTGCCCCGTGTACACCGAGAGGTACAGAACGTTCACTATACGTATGGCTTGGACGCACAATGGTTACCGGAAATCCTTCTTCACGATACTGTTTCATCAAATAGTCTTCACATGCAATTTTGTTGCGCGAATATTCCCAATACGGATTGGATAAAGGCGTACCTTCCGTGATCCGATAATCAGCAAGTGGTGTCTGGTAGGCAGATGCCGAACTGATAAATATAAATTGCTTCGTTTTGTCTTTGAACAAACGGTAATCTCTCTCCAGCTGGGAAGGTACAAACGCGATAAAGTCTGCGACAACATCGAACTCCAGGTCGGCAATCAGCTCCGCAACCCGCGCTTCATCGTTAATATCGGCTTGCAGCACTTTGATTTGCGCAGGCAAATTATCATTTTGATTACCCCGGTTGATCAAATAAAGTTCACAGCCTTGCTTCGCAAGCTGATCGGTAATTGCTGTACTGATGGTACCTGTTCCTCCAATAAATAGCGCTTTCATATTTGGCCACCTCCAGATGAAATTGATCACTAGTCCATGATATCACGCACACAAAAGAGGAGCAAAGATTCAATTGAAGAATCTTTGCTCCTGTCCACTATATGACCTTAACCGTTCCGTAAATCATGTACATGCCACAGTGAATTTCATATTCCCCAGGCTGGAGATCTTTGTCCAAGGTGTAGTAATTATCACCCTTTTGCATGTACATATCCATGCCAAGCTTACTTGATGCCACCGATTTAACGTGTGTGACCTGCCGGGTAAGAATAAAGTTGATTTTGGTAGGGACTCCGGATTTAACTTCAATAACATCAGGTTCAAAACCGTCATTGCTTACGTTAACATTAACAACTTCATATCCCTTCAAGTCCTCCGGCGTCTCGGCTTTGGCCGTTACGGCACTTCCCGAGCCTGGGGACATGTCCTTGCCCATAAAATACACCATAAAAGATCCAAGCAGCACAACTACAGTAATTCCCAGCGTAAGCCAAGGCCAGGTTTTGCTAATCCAGCTTTTCATCTCAACGCTCCTCTGTCTATGTTCCCATTCTATTGCAACTCTTCTTCAGCATACCCCATCCGGTTAAAATTGAAAATGACTCGAATGGGCCATATCGATGGGACGTCACTTAGCCCAATAAATATATTCATCAAAAAAGAGCCTGAATCCCTCAGGCTCTTTCAGCTATAGTTCTTGTCTTTATCATTCTATCTAATTCCACTCAGGAATATAGAGGTGTATTTCGACTTCGTCTCATCCGCAACTTATAAATCTCTGGTAGCGCTACACCAATTAGCACCACAATAACCCCGATCCATTGCAATGGGCTCACATGCTCGTGAAGCACAATGGCTGAGAGCAGCACCGCGATTGGGAGCTCAACTGCACCAAGAATTCCGGCCATGTCGCCCCCAATATGAGGCACACCTACTGCGAACAGTACTGGTGGGATAAAAGCTCCGAAGAAGCCAAGCAACAATCCGAAGACAAGCAGCTGGCTCCAAATCAATCCGTTAAACAGGAACGTCGGCGGGAACAGGATACACAGCAAGACCAGACCTCCGGTCACCATCCATGCACTGCGAAAAGCCGGATGTGCTGATGGAACCGCTTTACCACTGAACATTACAAACAGGGAGTAACTTACAGCCGCCATTAAGCCAAGCGCTATGCCCAAGCCGTTAAACTCTCCGAGTCCCTGTTCCAGGAAACCTGCTGCCAGCAATGTTCCGCCAAACAGGATAATCAAAGTCAGGAACGTTACTTTGTCAGGACGCTGACGTTTGCTCACGGCCTGAATCAATACGCTAATCCACGTAAATTGGAACAAAAGAATAATGGCAAGTGACGCGGGAATGTATCGTAAAGACTGATAATAGACAAGACCGGTAATCACCGTCGGCGTCCCTGCAGCCATCAATATCAAACGTTGCTTCCACGTTAATTTCTGGAATGCTTTTGCCACGGTTGCTGATGTTTTTCCATCTGCCTGTGATTTCCGTTTCATTCTAAACTTCGAGTATAATGCCAGCATCCAGGAAAGGATGAAGCCCGTGATCAGCTGTGTGCCCACGACCTCTCCAAGTTTGTACCCTTCGCCGTAAGCCAGAACCACAATTGTGGATAATATGCCATAGCTCATCGCTCCTGCGAGAACGGACAGATAATATTTCATTGTAGATAAACCTCCTGATGATCGAAAAATGCGTCCGCATGTTTGATCCATGCCAAGGTCACAGACACCATCCAAATGCAAAAATCCTAACTACGAGCAAGGAATACAATGATTCCTGGCATCGTAGTTAGGAAGTATAGGCTTCCCGTAGAGACCCTCGCCCTGTGTACACTTTCGGCCTGCGAGGTTATACGAAATGAAATATGCATTTGTTGTTTGCGATTCGTGTGTGACGACTTTTCATATATTACATGGCAGGTGAGGTGGTGTCAACCCTGATTCACAATTTAAATTTTTTTAATTCAAATTAAAAACAAAAGACATACGTTATTACGTCATTTTATAGATGAAGAATCCCATGTTAACGTTTGCTGCAATCCTTCTTTGAGACCATTTAAATCCAATCCATCCACTGCAAAGGCCTCTCGGATCAAAGGAGGAGCCACAAATTCATCGTATTTACCAAGATACGGTGCTTCATCTTCTGAAAGTAACGCAGATGCGTCTTCCGCTGTTCGACATTCACTCATGATCTCGGCCAAAAGTGTGCGACCATCCACTTTGCCTGACACGACAAAATAATAAGGCTCCATAGGTACAACAGATCGCAAGGCAAGTTTGTCAGACAAATTGTGCTTCATTAAACGTTCCAGTGTGCGGAAAGACTTGCTTCCCACCCAAGGTAATACATACAAGGAATCTCCTCCAGCTGGAATGACAACCTGTTTCAGCAACCCACTTTCACGTGCAAGTCGACGGGCGCGTTCCAATCGATTTACCGCTTGCGGAGACAGATACGGATATATCACCGTGTCGGACAGTACTTCACGCATTTTCTGGACGACCGTCGTATGAATGTCCCCACCCGCACCCAGCCATAACGTATCCACTTTTCCTTTGGCTGCCTTCACATACACAGATTTATGCTTGTGATCGACCTCTTCCACTTTCCACAGTTTCCCGGCAAGAGAGAAACAGTATCCAGGAGGCGGCACGGTTGTAATCGACCCGATCTCCTCGGAACCGTTCAGCACTTTGTGCTCTTCATCATCTTTGAACACCGCATAAAAGCGATAGTTATTGACGGTTTTCTCACCCGTAAGCCCAATGATTAAAGTCCGATCTTCTGTCCATTGCAGATGATCAGTCTCAATCAGATAATTTAGAAAAATCTGATATTGATCTGCACGAATCTCCTTGAATGGTGCGAGCGAAAGCATGGCCTCAGCCAATTCTTTGGGTTCAGCCTCCCCCATGCTTTTCAGTATGCTCATAGTCTGATGATAGAGCACACCCATCGGCATCTTCCGGGCCTCAAGTGGTTCAACCCACTTGGTCTTTACATACAATTCAATAACAGCAATAGCCCGCATGAGTGTCCATGGCATCCGAGCAGGCAATTGAGCTTCCTCATCCTCTTCTTCCGGACATACAAATAGCATCTCGGAAGCCATATCCTCACGCCTGCCTGACCGTCCAAGGCGCTGAACAAAGCTCGATGCACTATAAGGTGCTCCAAGCTGCACAACTCGCTCCAGTTCACCCAGGTCAATCCCCAGTTCCAACGTTACGGTAGCCGCAGCTACTGCTGGCCCTGATCCGGTTCGTAAGGCGGCTTCGGTCTCTTCTCTCAACATGGCGGAAATGCTCCCATGATGAACATGGAATACGTCCCGCTCCTGTCTCCGTGCGGCGACACGCCGCATCTCAAGTATAGTGACTTCGGCATCCGTCCGACTATTGGTGAATATCAAAGCTTTTTTGCGATGTGTACTCTCATATATGAAGTCGTAATAGACTTTACGTGCGTTATGCAGATGTTCCGCCTGTTCTTCATCCCGTGCATCCGGAAACGAAAAATGCTCCACCCGCAAACGCAGCTTGCGACCACCGGGGGAAGAAACCACATCCACCCCCTGATTAGTTCCAGCAGCGAGCCAGGCTGTAGCAGCATCATAATCACTTAGTGTCGCAGATAATCCCACTCTTCTCGGTTTACATCCAGCCATACGTTCAATTCGCGCCAGCTCACTCAATACCTGAATGCCTCGATCCGCTCCCATGAATGCATGAACCTCGTCAATGATGACATATCGCAGATCATGAAATAGCGCCGGGATGGCATTGGGACGATTCATCAACAGACCTTCGAGCGATTCAGGCGTAATCTGAAGCACACCGGATGGACTTCGCATGAGACGTGTTTTCTCTGCCTGAGGCACATCTCCATGCCAGTGCCATACCGGAATATTGCCCTCTGACAGTAGGTCCTTTAGTCGCTCGAATTGGTCATTAATCAGTGCCTTAAGTGGCCCGATGTACAAGATGCCCACGGATTTGGAGGGACGTTCATGCAGCTCGGTCAGTGCAGGAAAAAAAGCCGCCTCCGTCTTGCCGGAGGCTGTACCTGCCGCAATCAGCATATGATGTGGGGTATGAAAACAAATATTACAAGCTTCAATCTGGGCAGGCCGAAGTGATTCCCATCTTTTTTTATAAATAAATTCCTGTACAAAAGGGGCCAGTCGATAGAAAGGGTTCTCACTCATAATTCAAACTCCGCCAGAAAATCATCCAAATCATCAGATGATGAAGAATCCGTTCCTTTTCCTGCTTCCTGCGGTTTGACTGCTCGCTCACCAAGTAATTGAACATAGGCCACTTCAGGATTCTGATGGAGCGTGTGCAGCACATCCATGAAGTCCCGTACCACTTCACGCGTGGTCAGTAACTCATCCGCGCCGAGCCGGTTGACCGCTGTTTGCATAAAATCAACTAAATCCTCGTCTGTTAGACTAACACTATATCCAAAATGCAGGGCATGTATCTGACGTAGCTTCTGCAACAGAATCAAAATCTCTTCATGGGACAACATCGAAAGTTTCAGGATCGGTCCGGTGTAATTCGCATATTCTCTTGCCGCATAGCGGCCATCAATGAGTCTCGAACGAAGTGCTTCATAACTGAAGAGTCCGCGTCTTTCATCTTCCACAAATTGTGGTGTGCCGCCTACAAAGATACCCAGGTGTTCTGCTTTACCCTGCATCGTATCATTGAACATGGTAAGCAGCTTCTCGTAGTTGCTTTGCCGGGATATGCTGTTTGTAATTTTGTACAGATTCACCGCTTCATCTATGAACAACAGCAGTCCTTTGTAACCGATCCGTGCCGTAAATTCGGACCATAATTTGAAGTAGTCATACCAGTTATCATCATCAATGATGACGCCGACAGCCAACTCTTTCTTTGCTTCCGTCTTGGTTGCAAATTCGCCTCTCAACCAGCGCAGAGCCGCCTGTTTGCGGTCATCATCCGCCAATTTATAGCCGTTCCAGTACGAAGCCAGCACCTTGGCAAAATCGAATCCATGCACCATATTCTGCATTTCGTTCGTCACCGCATAGATTTGCTTCTCGACTTCAGCAGGAAGAGCAGGATCATCCGGGCGCAAGCCCTGACTTTGCATCGCTTGCTGCTGAAGACCAGCGATCCATTTTTGCAAAATCGGTTCCAGTGCCCCGCCATCCGGACGTGTACGAGTAGACAGACGAGTCATCAGCTCACGGTATGTTGCAAGCCCCTGACCTTTGGTTCCCACCAGTCTGCGCTCAGGTGACAAGTCGGCGTCCGCCACAACAAATTCCCGATCCATCGCATAGTTACGAATCATCTGTAACAGAAAACTTTTTCCGCTTCCATACCTTCCTGTAATCAGCTTAAAAGCTGCCCCGCCTTCCGCAATGTTGTCCATATCCCGTAAGATCGCGTCCACTTCAGACTTCCGACCAACAGCAATCTGCTCCAGTCCGATTCGTGGCACAACGCCCGCTGTCAACGAATTCACTAGTGCGGTAGTCAGCCGCTTCGGTATTTTAAGTTCTGCCACTGCCCAATCACCTCTTCACATGTTCAAACACATTTATATAATCCGAAACCATCCGATCACCTTCAATCAAAAGGTCACCAATCGTTTCCATGGCCATATCATTAATTTCATCCAACAGGAGTGTAGGCATCGTGCCGTATTGCTCAGCCACCCGCATCAGCTCCGTATCCGGGTTGACGCCAAGCAAGGCGTGAATGGCCTGTACATGCTGCTGAGATAGCATTTCAGAAAACTGTATCCACTCTTCATCCAGATCAGCAGAAAAATCCGCCTCCCATTGTAATGATAATGGCTCGTTAATCCCGTTTTCTTGTCCTCCATCAGTATTAAGCGCTCCCTCAACGTCAACCTCCTGTTGGTTAGACTGCTTAGCACTTTCAGCTTCTTCCGTTGAATTCTGGATCACGGTAGTGGGTAGGCTGCTCACATTGTTTGCATCCTCATCTTCGGAGGTATGATTTTCTTCGATCATGAGTGCTCTGCGCACATATTCGCTTTCCTTTTGCAGCGAAGCAAGTTTCTCTGCATCAATCCGGACTATCGGTTGCTCTACAACTGGCATTTGCTCGACTGCAAATGCCTTGTCCAGGTAACGTTCAATCACTTTTGCAAGCTCAGGTTCAAGCGTCTTTCCACGAAGTCGCCCTCTGAAACCGAGCAGTTCACGGCATTTATTTTCCGTGCATCGAAAAACTCGGGTTACAAACTGGACAAAATCTGCATGCTCTCCAATCGGAACATATGTCATTTGAACCGATTTTCCATAAATGGATTCGTCATATACAGCTTTTCGAAACAGCGTACGTTCGATAGTCCTTTCATGATTTAACTCAAACTGATCCAATATGCCTGCCTTGCGTCTACGCAGTAGATAAGAATCCACCAAAACCATAACTCGGGGAATGTACTGTTCCAGAACCTTCATACCGCCATCTCTGTAAAATTTACTGAGCGTAATGTCGTAGTCATAATATCTTTGTAACAACTTCAGCGAGATATCCGATATATTGCTGCTCAATAGCCGTTGCAATTCCATATCCAGAATCTCCGGTGGAAGATAACCACTCGAAAGCTCCACCATCTCGGATAATGACATGTTCAACTCATGGACTAGATCATAATCAATAATCCAATCCTGCATGTACACATCCAACTGCGGAAGCCGTTCACGATAGTTGATCCATAGTTCTTTTAATTGGTCGTAACCTTCCTCAGGTTCCTGCCAACCAATTCCGTTTATCAGTTCATAAATATGAACAAACAGATAGGACAGATCCGTATCAGGGAAACGTCCTTGCCGGACTTCCGTCCTCCAATACATATACCACTTGCGCTGGGGTTCGTTCATTACACCATAAGTCGGCCAATAACTCATAAAAGGAACAAAGGGAGCCTGCTCCCCTTCCACCTCAATGAGTTGCCTTGCTTCCTCTACAAACCTTTTCTCAGAAGACAATATGCCGCCAGGTAATCTTATATCAAAATCAGCACGGACAATCGTTGAACGATCAGGAACCGGGACTGCCGCTGTGATAGGCTCTTCGCTCAGATCTATCTCCATAAATTCCAGTTGTCTTGAATCCTCTTTCATTGAATTCCGTTTCACCGTCCTCTGCGTGTGAATACGAACAAGTGTATCCATATTCATCATTATAACACTTGTCCTGTGCCTGCGGTGATGAAAATAATACTTTCCTAATTAGCAGAAAAAAGAAAGACATTCAAACTGATATCCAGTTTAAATGCCTTCCCTCTATACCATTTTGCTGCACCCTTTACAGTAAGGCTAGTACAACCTCGTATCAAACCATGATAGCCCGATTTTTTCCGTCACTCTTGGCTTGAGCAAGGGCCTGACTGGCTTTTTCAATCAGATTCGACATCATCAGCTTTTCTTCAGGAACCATTACCGCACCGCCAACGCTAACAGTGACCACGTCACTCGGGCTGGACAGATCTCTCTGAATTTGAAGTGCAAGCACATGTTGTCTGATTTCTTCGGCAAGCTCCGCTGAACGTTCTGATGTTGCATTCTTCAGTTTCAACATGAAGGTTCCTCCCCGAAGACGGGAGATGATGGCATCATTCTGCTCACTGACCACCGCCAGCACTTCTCCAATCCACTGCAGGCAAAGATCGCCACCTTGAAGTCCATAAGATGCATTATATGAACGGAAATCATCGATATCTATAATAAACAGTCCCAAACTGCATTTCTCCTGCAAACATTCATTCCAATCATCCTGAAGTTGAGATTGGAATATGGTTTGAAGCGGCATGTCTGTTAACGGATCTGTATTGAGATAGTTCTGGAGCTGACTGGTTGTCTCCGTATAATGATCCTGATCATGATTCGATGCGCCACCGTTCAGAAGGACCATCACTGAGGGTTTGCCTGCATGTGTAACAGAAGCCAGTGTAATCTCAAGCAGCAGGGACGTGCCCGTTGCTGTGGTGAAGTACGCCTGGTTAGTAAACAGACGCGTATTATTGAGCTTCAGTTCCTCCAGGTTTTGCTGCAAAATCGTTTTCGTCTTATCAGGTACAAATTCCCTGAAGTCCTTGCTGATGAGATTTTTAGAATTTTCATAGCCAAGCAATTCAGCTGCCTTGTTATTGCAATAAATAACGAACCCGTCCGTCAACGTAAAAAACGCCACCGGGGAAAACTCCATCAACTGTAAGTAGCGCTGCTCATTTTGACGCAAAATACGTGCATTCTGCAACGCCTGCTCCTCTGCCTGAACAAGCTGGTTCTCCGTTTGACGGCGTACGATGCTTTTGAGCAATGGAAGCACATTCAGCTCCTTCGTTGTCCACAGGTAGGAGGTCGATTGGACAATCTCTCTCCATTTCTCGAAGGATTTTCGGGGGGACAGACGCATGCCATCATCGGTTTTGATCACGGCTTTGGCTGGATCACCTGCCCAATCCACAAGCTGAACCACTTCAGGCCGGAACCAGATGATATAATGATGCTGCCCAGGGGATATGGCCACATAAACAATACCCGATGCTTTTTCCTTGTAAGCTTTAGCAGGATCATACTCCAAACTCAGCTTGGAGGTGTGATAACTGTAATCTACCGACTTGCCCGCTAGCCATGCAGCCAATTCCCGTACTTGCTCTCGTGCCGGCGTATCGCCATATAACAGCAGCTTGTCCTGATAACAGATCGCAGCTCCCGAAGCATCCATCAAACTCAATAAGGTCTGCTCTTCGCCCTGCAATTCCTCAATAATCCTCACTGGGCTTGTATTCCCAATAAAAATATTGGCAATTTGGGTAGCCGCTTCACGTGACCTGATTTCAGCCTGATATTCATCCAGCTGCTGACGTTGAAACAGTTCACTTGAGAAGAATGAACCCAGGAAGTTACACAAATTCCGAACACGATGAGGTATATATCTGGCTGAATAATGATGACATGTAATCAGGCCCCATAGTTGGTTGTCATGAATCAGAGAGATGGTTACGGTTGCTCCGACACCCATGTTCTGCAAATACTCAATATGCAACGGGGATACACTACGCAGAACCGACAAGCTCAGATTAAGTGGTTTGCCCGTCAAGGGTTGAAGCAAGGGCACGATCTCCACTGGCTTATAATTTACGTTCACGATGGTGCGCAACCAATTACGCAGGTACAACTCGCGTGCCTGTTTGGGAATATCTGACGCTGGATAATGGTGCCCGAGAAACGGTTCGAGCTCTTCCTCACGTGCTTCCGCGATGACCTTTCCATTCCATTGTTCGTCAAATTCATAGATCATAACCCGGTCATACCCGAGCATTTCCTTCACTTGTTCGGCTGCTACTTGACTCGCTTCCACCCGATTATCAGTACTTTTAAGTCGGCTGAAGAAGCTGGAAATCCACTCAAAATTATTCCCTTCCATATTTCCTTTTTCATAGGAAGGCTCCATTTCCAAAATTAACAGGCCTTCACTCTCATGAATGACAGAAGTGAAGACCTGCTCATTTCCAGATACGTTAATCGTGAGATCCATATATTGCAGGTCTGATGTTACAGATGCACTGAAGGTGCGTGCCAGTACCTGCCTTATATTATCCTTGCCAATCAGATGTTCGAGTGGAAGGCCCAGCACCTCTTGCGTAGTAAGACCGAGATGTTCCTCCGTATTTTGGCTGCATTGTACAATAGTCGGTATATTGTTGGTGCTCACAGCCAAGAGCACACCATGAGGTTGAATGAAGCCGGGGATATGAATGGGTTCTTTGTCGCAATTGTTTAGATCAATTGGATCATTGGTGTACGTACCCTGATTAAGCAATGTACGGTTAAGCAAATTATTTTCTTTCTTGGACTTCGATTCGGGCATAGCCTGAAAAATCCCCTCTCATGATGTGATAACTCTATTTTCAACTTACAGATTATCCGTATTTGTATTGATCCATTGATCAAGTAATCGGAATGTTTCCGAAGCCGTGTGCACCATGATGTCGTGATCTTCTTCCCCCGTGATGGATTGACGCAGTAGTTCCGTGAACTCTGCCCATCTCGTTCTGGTTTCCGTACCGTAGGCATTAAAATATTCCAACCCCCGATCTGCTTCAATCGGCAGGAACTGCGACAAACGTTTGGTCATGATCTGACCTCCGTTCGTAGATCCTTCAATGACATATAAATAACCGAACAACCTTGCTGGTGTCGATATATCAGGAAGATCCTTACATAAAGGAACCTGTCTGATTTCCTCTTCACTGGCGCCCAGATTCCGCAGGTCATTTTCAAGCAAATTTGCTTTTCCTCTAATCCCGATATCCAGTCCCGTGCTTTCCCAGAAAGGCTGCTGTACAGCTTGTTCTTCCAATGGTTTCAGGAACCCGTAAAATTTCTCCAGATATTTCTTATACTCTCCCAAGCTAACGGTTTGATTCATAATAGCCTTGGCATACTCGTTCTGTTCCACTTGTCTGTGATAATGAGCTGTCTCACTCTTCAGACGTTCCATAATGGTACTGGCTGTCATGTAATCATCGCCCTTCTAAGTCGGATCTCTTCATCAGAATTAAGACTTATACTTAACTGAATGTTCAGTGTAGGTTAGAATGGATACTCCATTTCATCTAGATAAAGACTCTATGTAAGTATACTTTTTCTTGTACGAGAAAACTATATGAATCCAGCATCGTTACATCTTTATTACGTTTGTTCGATTATACTAACCAGCTTGAACTCTTTAATTCTATTTTATAGGAAATAGTAAAGACGACCCCTGACATATATTGATCAGGAGTCGTTAGCTAAGCATAGATTAATATTAATTATTTATTTTCATCTGATTTAGATCCCCAATTCGCTAACTTATGCAATAGACTGATCAAAGCGGGTAACAAGATTGGGAGCATCACAAAACTGAGTAATACCAATCCAATGATGACAGATATAGCAACTTCAATCAATGTAACTACACCGGAAGGAATCAGGGCAGCAAAGGTACCTCCCAAAATAACAGCGGCAGAGATGACGACTCCTCCGATATTGCGGGAAGCCTCCGTGATTTTATGAACCGGATCACCTTCAATCTCGCGATATCTCATCATGAGGAAAATGCTGTAGTCCACGCCAAGTGTAACGATCATAATCAGACTGAAGAAAGGAACGTTCCAACTCAGATAATCCACGTTAAGCGGCCCCACTACTAACAATTCATTCAGACCAAGCGCAACGTAATACGTCAGGAACAACGAGCCAACAATGATTACGGACTGCCAGAATGAACGAATGATTACCAGAAGAATGAGCCCAATCCCAATCAACATAATCATGGAAGTTCTGCTCAGGTCACCTCCAGCTAATTTTTGTAGATCAAGATTTTGTGAAGGCACCCCACCAAGCGCCACTTTGGCTTCGCTCAAATCCGTACCAACAAGGGCTGTGTTCAGTTGGTTGCTCAGATTTTGGACAACATCCATCGCCTCTTTAGAGTAAGGGTTGTCTGTTAAAATGATGGATATTTCCGCAGTCTTCCGGTCATCAGACATATAAGTATCTAGCGATGCTTGGAACTCCTCTCCTGTTAATACCTCTTCAGGAATATAGAAACTTTTGGCTGCATCGGACTGTCCCAGATTGCCCAAATACTCCTCTGCATCCCCAAGACCTTTGGAAACATCTGTAAGCCCTTCTGTACTTGCGGTGAGTCCCGATTTCAATTCACCCATCTTCGCTTGCAAATCGTTCAGACCGGTCAATAACTGATTTTGTCCTTGATTAATTTGTACTAGTCCTTTTCCAACTTCAGACGTTTTCCCAGCGATCTGCTTGCTGCCACTTGCACCATTAACCAGACCTGCAGATAACTCTCCGGCTCCACCTTCAAGTTGACCCACACCCGAAGTCACCCGAGTTAAACCTTGGTTAACCTGAGCCAGGGCTTTGTTCGCTTCCTTGAATGAACCCAGAGCACCATTGTACTGCACCATCAGCGGGTCCATCTGTGTGTATAACTTGTTCAGATCGCTTTGAGCCGCCTGGGTAATGCCGATGATTTGTACCGCATCTTCTTCCTGCTGTAACTCAGGATGATTCGTAATGAGTCTTGTCATACTACTTTCGATTTGAGCGTAGGCATCTAGTGCACCCTGAATTGCTGTTTTCATACTATTAAAAGTATCTCTGAACGAACCTAGTCCCTGTTCAAGATCAGCATATCCTTGATGCAACTCAGTTGTACCTTTAGATAGTATATCTACTTTTTCTCTGAGGGTAGCCAGGCCATTTTTCAATGTATCTGCGCCTTTCCTCCCATCGTTCAACCCGACTGTCACCTGATTCATGGCTTTCCCCAGAGCTGCCACTCCTTCTTGCAACTGGCTTGTACCATCAATCAGCTGCTGCACATCACTCAGATCATTGGAAGATTGCAATTGGCCTGCAGCAGAAGATAATCCTTCGTTGATGGTGCCTAATCCATTGTTCGCTTTCCCAATACCTTGATTAAGCTCATCCGCCTGATCATTGATATACAATTCCTTAATTTTTGTTCCGGTTGGTCGGGTAACGCTATAAGCTACGGACACACCATCCATTTTGAATACTTTATCCGTCAGATCATCCAGTGCTTTTAAAAACGTTTGGTTATCCATCGACTGCTTGGATTGTACAACCAGTGTGGTTGGGGCAGAGAAACCTGGTGGGTAATGATCCATGATCAGATTAATTCCCTGTTTGGATGTATAATTGTTATTGACCTCAAACAGATCATTATAACTAAGCCGGTTACTGTAGCTGAACAAAAACGGAATGCTGATTACGGCAACAAAAATGATTGCAAGAACAGGTCTACTTGCCGCGTTCCGAGACAAGAATCCCCATAAGCGGCTATCTGCGTGACCTTCAAATTTCCTCGATGGCCAGAACATCTTTTTGCCTAATACAACCATGAAAAATGGATTCAACGTATTCAGGACGACAATGAGAACCGCTACTGCAAATGCCACTGAAGAGGTTGCCTGGTACAACTGAAACTTGGCGAGCATCAGAGCAAGGAATCCGATGAATACAGCAATACCACTATATAACACAGTACGTCCTGCCGTTCTAAACGTCGTTTTGGTTGCGAGAAGTACATCCCCGCCCTGTCTGCTTAACTCTTCCTTAAATCTGGTGTATAACAAAATATTGTAATCCGTACCGATCCCAAACAAAATCACAACCATAAACACTTGGGTAAAGTTAGAGAACGGAAAGTTAAACATGTCTACAAGATGACCCACAATCGCTAATGAAACAACATATGATATACCCACCGTAAGCAGTGAGATAACGGGAATGATCGGTGATCTGAAAATAATAATCAAAATAACGAGGATAAAAATAACCGCGATAATTTCTGTTTTCTGTACCCCATCCTCAATCGATTTGCCAAAGTCATCACCAATCAGATCTGCTCCTGTCAGATATGTATTCACATCTGAGATGGCTGTCGCCTCATTTAACTGACTCACCACTTCCGAAAGGGGAATATCCTCATCCTTAGTGACTGTGATTTGGGTTAAAATCGTGGTTTCGTCCTCGGATATAAGTCGACCAGCTTGCTCTTCACCATCCAGATGGGTTGTGAGCGTCTCTATATTCAGTTGTTTCTCCTGATTTTTCAGGTTGGACAAAACAGATTCGATTTCCGTCTTCTGCTGCTTGGTTAATGCCTGTGCACCTTCTCCACTGTTAAATACAGCGATGATTGAATAAGTATTCCCACTATCCTTATCCATGTCTTTCATCATCGTAGCTGCAATTTGGCTCTGAGCCGTTTCAGGAATTGAAATTTCTCCTTTTTCTTTGACCAGCTGACCAAAATCAGGCATCGTCATTACAGAAACTACGGTAATAAGTATCCATAAAATCAAGGAAAGCGCTCTGGGGTTTCTAAGTTTACTCATACTTTATCCTCACACACCTTATGTCTAGTATAGGAATGAACGTTCATTCCGTTTATGTTGTAAAAAAGGCCAATAGAATCAATGGACTCTAATGGCATTCCACAGGCACTCCTCAAGCTGGTTCATTAACTCCGGCGTTGCTTCCAAAAGACCTTTGTTAAAGTGTTCAAACAAATGCATAGAAGCACCGTAGACAATGTTCATTAACGCTTCTGTCGGCAACATAAGAATAGCTCCCTGCTGCTGCCCCTTATGGATGCATTCATTCAGAAACCCCATAAATTCATTGACGCTTTCCTTGCTTTCATCGTGAAAATGCAGTGCATTACCAGTAGAGTTAATAAACTTTAGCCGATCCGGGTTGGACTCAGCGAACTTAAACAATCCACGGAATATATGATGAAACTGCTCACGTACGGAAATGGGTTTATCCGGAAAGCCTTGCCTCAAGGCATCAAGGAACTCCCTGATACTTTTCTGAAAGAGTTCATTCAACAATACTTCTTTGTTCGTAAAATATCGATATATGGTTCCCGCTCCTACCTGAGCCGAATCCGCAATCATCGGCATGGTTGTTGCATCGAACCCCCGTTGGGCAAAAAGCGTTAAAGCAGCTGCATAAATATCATCTTTTTTGCTGCCTTTAGCCATGAATCTATCCCTCCTTATTTCAGGAATGAACGTTCATTCCGTTTCTTTTGGTTAGTATAACCTCTTTTCCCCCATCTAGCAAGTCTAATCTAAAGTGCCGTTCTTACTTCAAAATGGTAAACTAATCCTATATCCTGTCACTGGAGGAATTATACCTATGAACATAACGATTCAAGACATTATACAACATCTCACGAAAAATGTTGAGTTACCTGAACACACCGTGGATCAACTGATTACGGGTTCACCCAACCAAACGGTCACAGGCGTTTTTGTAACTTTTATGCCTACACAACATGTGATTGAGCACGCCATAAAGCGTGGAGCTAATCTAATTATCGCTCATGAACCTGCCTTCTATAACCATCATAGCCATACCGATTGGCTGGCTGATGATCCGGTCTATGAAACCAAGAGAACGCTAATCGATAATGGTGGAATTGCGATCTATCGTTGCCATGATGCAATTCACCGCTTTCAACCGGATGGCATTACGGAAGGATTGGTTCAGGCATTAGGATGGTCCCCTTATGTGGTACAGCGTAAACCGGAAGCTGACATTCTATCCTTTCCGGAAGGAATGACAGTTCAGCTTATTGCAGAACATATTAAACGTTCGCTTGGAATCGAATATATACGCCTGGCTGGTGATCCAAGGTTGGTATGCAGACAAGCAGCAGTGCTTGTAGGTTTTCGAGGCAACGGCAATCTGACCATTCCTCTGCTTCAACAGGAAGAGCTGGATCTGATTATCGCAGGTGAAGGATTCGAATGGGAGACACCGGAGTACATACGAGATGCTGTGCAGCAAGGAAAACAAAAGGCTCTTCTTATGATCGGCCATGCCGAGAGTGAGGCTTCCGGAATGAAGCTTTTGTCTGAAAGATTGGCTACAGCTTTCCCGGAATTGCCTGTTCATTTTATTGGTGAGCAACCGGTGTTTCAAGTATTGTGATCTTCAGAATGACGAGCCATCCTGAGTCCTGTCTGGATTTTGTAGAGGGTTTAATGTACTCTAAATGCTATAACTTCTGAGCTGAGGACATTTGTCCTTGGCTTTTCGAGTGGATATATCATTTAATAGAAATCGAAGAAGTAATGACGCGACAAGGAGAGTACAACCATGAGAGGAATTATTTTTGCACTATTAGGCGGTGCATGCATTACCCTGCAAGGGGTTGCCAATACCCGAATCAGTACGGACATGGGCACCTGGCAAGCCGCAACCATTACCCAACTCACCGGGTTCATTCTGGCGGCTCTGATCCTTGTATTCGTGCGGGACATCAACCTGCAAGGATTGAAGCAAGTGAAGCCCATGTACCTGGCGGGAGGCGCGTTTGGTGCAGTGATTATTTTCAGTGAAGTCACAGCAATCCAGCAAATTGGGGTAACTTTTACGATCTCCGCCCTGTTGATTGCACAGCTTTTCCTGACCTTTCTGGTCGACAGTAACGGATGGTTTGGTGTTGTGAAGCAGAAAATGAAACTACCGCAATTTCTGGGTATAGCATTAATGGTTACGGGCGTCATTATTATGAAGCTGTAGCTGGTCGAGTATATAGTCGGGGGTGAAAGACGTTATGGAAGAGTTTCAGAATGAGCATCAATTATTGCACTATTTAAAACAATATCAACTCGAATCGGTATTTCACCAGCCCCTGCGTCCGCATATGACGTTATGCCACTTCGAGAAGTGCGAATTAATCTGCCGTGAAGGCGAAACATCCGAATATTTATATGTGCTGGTCGAGGGGAAAGTCAAAATCTTCACGACCTCACCACAGGATAAAACACTCGTTCTTTGTTTTAAAACACCGCTTGAAGTGGTTGGTGATATTGAGTACGTTCGGGAGAGTAACATCGTGAACACCGTACAAGCGGTCTCACCTGTCGTGATGCTACGCATTCATTATCAATGGTTAGTTGAACTCGCTAGCGATTACGCACCCCTGTTGAAATTTTTACTCAAAATTATTTCCCACAAGTTTTACATTGATTCGAACTTCTCCAACTTCAACCTGATGTATCCGGTCGAGGTTCGATTAGCCAGCTATCTGCTCTCCATCTCTACCGAAGAAGCGGGGACTGTTGTCCACGAAGAACTGGACGCCTTTAATTTGACAGATATCGCGAATCTGATCGGTACGAGTTATCGGCATTTGAATCGGGTGATTCAGAAGCTGTGTGCAGATGGATTAATCATGCGGGATCAGGGCTTTATTATGGTCAAAGATCGGGCAGGTCTGGCAGAAGTGGCGGGTCACAACATCTATGAATAAGGAGATCTCTATCCTATGATCATTACAGGTATTTTACTAGCGTTACTGGCAGGTTCTCTTGTCAGTCTGCAGACCATCTTTAATAGTAAGGTAAATGAACGTACCGGCTCGTGGTCCACGACAACGATGGTGCTTTTCACCGGGTTTATTGCATCGTTTCTGATTTCTCTAGTGGTGGAGGGCAAAAATACGTTCAGCTTCCAACATATGCAGCCCTGGTATTGGCTTAGCGGAGCCATCGGTGTTGGGGTGGTCTTCTGTCTCGTTCAAGGGATGAAGCTGCTCGGTCCCACATTTGCGATCTCCATCGTACTTACATCACAGTTAAGTTTCGCCTTGCTGTTTGATTCCATGGGATGGCTTGGACTGGAGCAGATTCCATTCTCGTGGAACCAGCTTCTTGGTGTTCTTGTCATCGTGGGCGGTATTGTGTTATTCAAGTTTGGCGGTAGCAAATCGGCAAAATCGAAAAAATCTCCTGGTGCATTGCAATCCGATTCATAGGAGAACAATAAAAAGAGTGTCTGCCCAATCTGTTGATTGGCTAGACACTCTTTTTGGCAATCAAACCACGTATCGTTTAGTTCGCTTAAACGAACTCTACGTTGTGATACACTTGCTGAACATCTTCAAGGTCTTCAAGCGCATCAATCAGTTTCTCGAACTGAGCTTGTGCATCCTCTGGAAGTTCAATATGGTTTTGCGCAAGCATCGTCAGCTCGGCTACTGTGAACTCAGTAACACCGGCAGCTTTAAATGCTTCCTGTACAGCGTGGAATTGATCCGGTTCTGCATATACGATCACAGCATCGTCTTCGTCCACGATATCACGTACATCCACATCTGCTTCAAGCAGAATTTCCAGTACTTCCTCGGAGTTTTTGCCTTCTACCCCGATTACCGCTGTAGGATCAAACATATAAGCAACTGAACCACTCACACCCATATTGCCCGCGTTTTTGTTAAATGCCGAGCGCACTTCCGGTGCAGTACGGTTCACATTATTGGTGAGGGCATCCACGATAACCATGGCACCATTGGGCCCGAATCCTTCATAACGCAGTTCTTCATAATTTTCGTCCCCGCTGCCTTTTGCCTTTTCCATGGCACGGTCAATAATTGCTTTGGGTACGTTATACGTTTTGGCACGTTCCAGCACGACTTTCAGTGCGCGGTTCGCTTCCGGGTCCGGTTCGCCCTTCTTGGCAGCTACATAAATCTCAACGCCGAATTTAGCATAGACCCGGCTAGTATTTGCATCTTTTGAAGCTTTTTTTTCTTTAATATTATTCCACTTACGACCCATATCGTTTCCGCTCACTTTCAACATATAATCTGCTTTCTACTTTGTCATTATATCTTGTTGGGCGTACTTCAACAAGTTTAGACTCACGAAAAAATGGTAAAAGACAAGTTGATTTCACCTTACCACGTTCCGAAATCCCAAAGAGAAACGATCCAAAAACGCCAAAGAAGCAATTCCCTAAGGAATGCTTCTCTTCACGAATTCATCTAATTAGGCATGAAACTGTTGACCGTCCAGCACTTCAGGCACATAACCGGCACGAATGACGAAATCTCCAAAATGCTCACCATCATTGCGCTCTTTGGCATATTGATTCACCATTGGAGTCAATGTATCCAAAATTTCGGTTTCGCCAATATTTTCTTTGTACAACTTGTTCAAGCGATGCCCGGTAAAACTTCCACCGAGATACATATTGTATTTTCCCGGAGCTTTGCCGATAAACGAGATCTCAGCCAGCATCGGTCTCGCGCAGCCGTTCGGGCAACCCGTCATACGAATGACAATCTCTTCGTCTCTCAGCCCCGCTTCGTCCAGTACAGGCTCCAGCTTGTCGATCAGTGATGGCAGATACCGTTCGGATTCCGCCATGGCAAGACCACAAGTCGGAAGCGCCACGCAAGCCATAGAACTTCTGCGAAGCGCCGAGTAATGAGCACCATCGGTCAGATTGTATTGCTCAATCAGTGCCTCAATCTTTTTCTTCTTCTGGCTGCTGATGTTCCCGATCATGAGATTCTGATTGGCTGTGAGACGGAAATCTCCAGTATGGATTTTGGCAATTTCACGCAGACCTGTCATGAGCGGATAACCGTCCACATCCTTCACACGTCCATTTTGAATGAACAAGGTGTAGTGCCATCTGCCGTTGCTGCCTTTCACCCAACCGTAACGATCTCCATTATGTTCAAAATGGAACTCGCGCGCCGCATCCAGCTTCCAGCCGAGACGACTCGTCAGTTCTTCCACAAACCAGGCGAGGCCGCGGTCATCGATTGTATATTTGAAACGGGCATGTTTACGTACTGCACGATCCCCATAATCACGTTGAATCATAACCGTCTTCTCCGCAACATCAATCATTTGCTCTGGTGTACAGAAACCAATAACTTTGGACACCTGCGGATAAGTCTTCGGATCACCATGAGACATACCCATACCACCGCCGACAGAAACGTTAAAGCCTTGCAGCTTGCCGTTCTCTACAATAGCGATAAATCCGAGATCCTGCGAAAACACATCTACATCATTGGATGGTGGAACAGCAATCCCAATTTTGAACTTACGCGGCAAATACACTTTGCCATAAATCGGTTCTACCTCTTCATCTGTGTCTTGTGAATCGATAATTTTCTCTCCATCCAGCCACAACTCATGATACGCACGAGTCCGTGGATCCAGGTGATTACTCACCTGGCATGCCCATTCATATACTTCAGCATGAATATCTGATTGGTCCGGATTCGGATTACACATGACGTTCCGATTGACGTCACCACACGCAGCAAGAGTGCTGAGCAACGAGTCGTTTACTTCACGGATGGTATTTTTGAGGTCCCATTTGAGCACACCATGCAGTTGAAATGATTGGCGCGTCGTCAGACGAATGGTCTCATTCGCATATTTATGCGCTACACGATCCATCATCAACCACTGTTCGGGTGTAACAATTCCTCCGGAAGCACGCACACGCAACATGAATTGATAGGCAGGCTCCAGCTTGGATTTATTCCGCTCATTACGCAGGTCACGGTCGTCTTGCATATAACTGCCGTGATGTTTCATCAGACGGTTATCGTCCTCAGGAATCGCACCACTGATCCGATCCGCCAGCGTTTCAGTCAGACTTCCACGCAAGTAGTCACTTTTGATCTTTATATCTTCCACATCACTGTTCGTGCGCTGCGGGTTAAGTAAGTTATTATAAGTCATGCTGCTATCTCCTCTCGTATCTCCGGGATGCCTTATCCGGCATATGATCTGTAATTAATACACATCCCGCTGATAACGTTTTTCCTGTTGCAACCGTGTCAGATATTCCGCTGCCTGTTCAGGTGTTAGGCCACCCTCTTGTTCAAGAATGGTCGCGAGTGCAGCATGAACATCATGTGCCATTCGTTTCTCGTCACCACAGATATATATAACTGCACCTTCCTGTAACCATTGATACAGCTCTTTGCTATGTTCCAGCATCCGATGCTGCACATATACTTTCTCTTCTGCATCACGGGAAAAAGCGACATCCATCTTCGTAAGAACGCCGTCCTTGAGCCAGCGCTGCCATTCGGTCTGATAGAGGAAATCGGTGGAGAAATGCTGATCTCCGTAGAACAGCCACGTTTTGCCTTCTGCACCCGTCTCTTCACGCTCTCCAAGGAAAGATCTGAACGGAGCTACACCTGTACCTGGTCCAACCATGATGATTGGAGCATCCGGGTTCTCAGGCAGTTTGAAGTTTGGATTTTGCTGAATGAATACAGGTAATGTATCACCTAATTCGACTCGTTCAGCCAGATGAACAGAGCATACACCATAGCGCTCTCTGCCACGTGATTCATAACGTACTGTTCGAACGGTAAGATGAACTTCATCCGGGAAAGATTTCGAACTGCTTGCGATCGAATATAGACGTGCCGGGATTTTGCGAAGCACAGCTACGAACGATGCAGCCGGAATACCTTTAAGCCCATAATCCTGTACCAGATCCAGCAAATCACAACTGTTCATGGCTTTCCTGAATTCCGAATCATCTGCGAGCAGAGCGGGCAACCCGCTACCCGGGCTCAGCTTTGCCAGCTGCTCCACAACGGGTCTTGTGACAGCAGTAATTTCGAAGTAACGCAATAACGCTTCACGTACAGAAACCTGGTCTCCACTTTTATTAACCGTAACGCGCTCATCTGCATTCCATTCCATGGCTGCAATCAGCTCATCGACCAGGCGTGGATGATTCTCAGGGAACACACCCAGGCTGTCACCCGGTTCGTAGTCCAGATTGGAACCTTCCAGAGACAATTCAATATGACGTGTCTCACGGTCCGATCCTCTGCCGTTCAGGTTAAGATTTTCCAGCACTTCCGCCTTGTATGGATTCGTCCGGTTGAATTCAGATTCACCGCTACTTACTGCGGCTCCAACCGCTTCACTGGTTACCACTCCCGCAGCAGCCGGTGTACTGCTAAGTGAAGCAAGCACATCATTCATCCACTCTGCAGCCGCTTCATCAAAATCAACATCACAGTCCACACGTGGTAAAAGCGCTGTTCCGCCAAGCTCCTGCAAACGAATGTCAAAATCCTTTCCTGTCTTACAGAAGTACTCATACGAAGTATCTCCCAAAGCCAATACGGAGTACCGTAATCCATCAAGCTTCGGAGCCCGTTTGCTATGTAGGAATTCATGCAACGGAATCGCATTATCCGGCGGTTCGCCTTCTCCATGTGTGCTGACAATAATGAGAAGATTCTCTACTTTTTTCAGTCCGTTCGGTTTGAAATCTCCCATTGACGACAGGGTCACCTGAAGCCCCTGCTCTTCCAGCTTTTTCGCCAGTTTCTTGGATAGTCCACTGGAGTTCCCGGTTTGTGATCCAAAGAGTATCGTAACTTCCCTGGACACCGCAACAGGTGCACTTTCAGGAGTAATACCTGCTGAAGATGCAGGCTGTTGTTCCACACCAGCAGGTGCAGCTACAGCCGCAAATCCCTGAATGGCTGTCAGATATCCGCTAAGCCACGTTTTCTGTCCATCGTTCAATGTAGGAATAAGGCGATTGAGCAGCTCAACCTGTTCCTGATTAAAAGGGCTGTTTGTCACTTGAAGTTCCACCATTTGCCACCTCGCGCATTACGTCAATTTTAATTCCTACTAAAATGATCATATTAATTTCTACTCTCTTGAACCTACCATACCCAATGGTAGGGGTCAATTTCGATGATTTTATGGTATTTATCAGTTTCACTGATAAAGGACAAAAAAACAACAAATACCCTCCTCCTCGATTCAGGAAGGTTTTTGTTGTTTTTTAAATCTGAGAGCAGTTTAGTTCAAAGTCGAAAGCGGAATATATTCGCTAAAATGATTATCCAGCACTTTGTTTTTATCTCCATATACTCTGTCCAGATGATTCTCTCCCCACATACAGATGCGGTCGATGATTGCCTGCAGTGTCAAGCCATACTCGGTCAGCTCATACTCTACCTTGGGCGGAATCTGGGGATGAATAATTCGATGGATGATTTCATTCTTTTCAAGATCACGCAGCTGCTGGGTAAGGACCTTCTGAGTAATGCCAGGGATAGCTCTGCGAAGTTCGCTTGTTCGTTTTTTACCTGTTATCAGTTGATGCAGAATAAGAATCCTCCATTTTCCTCCGACGAGTTCCAGCATTGCCTGCACACCACTTTCATATCTTTTCAGTTCCTGTTCCACTGGGAATCCCCCTTAAATCACATATATGTATACCCATTATTAAAAGTAACCGAAGAACCTCAAAGTATCTACAGCACTCGAAGGTGCGTACTTCTCAATAAGATGTCATGAAACTTATAATAACATTGGTCAGAACGTTAAACCAAAAAATGAAGGAAAAAGGATGGTCACTCATACATGAAAATTAAACTGGTCGTTACTCACCCAAGACAGGATTCTCTAACATTTGCCGTGATGAATCGTTTTATAGAAGGTCTGAAGGAGAATCACCATGAAATTGATATCCTTGATCTGTATCATGATGGATTCGATCCGTTATATAGCGTAGAAGATGAGCGAGATTGGCAAAATCCCGATAAGCAGCATGCCCCTGTGATTCGCAAAGAGCTGGATCGCGTGCTCGCGGCTGATGCCATTGTATTTATTTTCCCGGTATGGTGGTACAACGTTCCTTCCATGCTCAAAGCTTATCTGGACAAGGTATGGAACATGGGGCTGCTGAACAAGGCAAACTCCAAAAAGGCACTCTGGATTGCACTAGCTGGAGGAACGGAGGCTTCATTCCATAAGTACGATTATTACAACATGATTTCGAATTATTTGAATAATGGGATCGCGGGTTATGCAGGATTGCAGGAATCCCGAGTCGAGTTTCTCTATGAAACTATATCCGAATCCAAAACGCATATTGAAGGCTTGCTGGAGCAAGCGTATCAAATCGGCAGACATTACAAGTAACCTCTGCAACGCAAAAAGACAGCGTCCATTTAACCTTGGCGCTGTCTTCTGTATGCTTGTTCATGTTTCTTCTAGTGCAGGCACTAAAATTAAAATACCTTCGTTGTCCACGACTCACAATTCCATGTCTCCGTAACCACATCACGATAGAATTCAGGTTCGTGAGAGATCAGCAGAATGCTGCCTTTGTATGCTTTGAGTGCGCGTTTCAACTCTTCCTTCGCATCAACGTCCAAATGGTTCGTCGGCTCATCGAGTACGAGCAGATTTGTTTCGTTATTGATCAGTTTGCAGAGACGAACTTTGGCTTTCTCGCCACCGCTCAGTACCGCAACCTTGCTCTCAATATGCTTGGTAGTCAGTCCGCATTTTGCGAGTGCAGCACGCACTTCAAATTGGGTATAGGAAGGAAACTCCTGCCAGATCTCTTCGATACAGGTATTGTAGTTGGCATCCTTCATCTCTTGTTGGAAATATCCAATCTCCAGATGTTCACCGCGCTGAACGGTTCCTTCCAAAGCTGGAATCTCACCCAGAATGCTGCGCATCAGGGTTGTTTTACCGATACCATTCGCACCAACGAGAGCGATCTTCTGACCACGCTCCATACGCAGGTCCAGTGGTCTCGACAACGGCTCATTGTATCCAATGACAAGGCCTTTTGTTTCGAAAATGAGCTTACCGGACGTTCTTGCATCACGGAAGTTAAACTGTGGTTTCGGTTTTTCCTTGGCGATTTCGATGACATCCATCTTGTCCAATTTCTTCTGTCTGGACATCGCCATGTTGCGTGTAGCCACACTTGCCTTATTACGGGCCACAAAATCCTTGAGATCAGCAATTTCCTGTTGTTGACGCTTATACGCCGACTCCAGTTGCTGTTTTTTCATCTCATGGACTTCCTGGAAATGACTATAATCGCCCACATAACGGGTGAGATCCTGATTTTCCATGTGATAGATCAAGTTAATTACACTGTTCAGGAACGGGATATCATGCGAGATCAGAATAAAAGCATTCTCATATTCCTGCAAATAGCGTTTCAGCCATTCGATATGCAATTCATCCAGGTAGTTCGTAGGCTCATCCAGGAGCAGAATATCCGGTTTTTCTAGCAGCAACTTGGCGAGCAATACTTTAGTACGTTGTCCACCACTAAGGTCGTTAACATCCTTATCCAGACCGATATCGGTCAGACCCAGACCGCGTGCTGTCTCGTCGACTTTGGCATCGATCATGTAAAAATCCTGGTTGGTCAGCGTATCCTGAATCGTACCTACATCCTCCAGCAGCTGTTCTAATTCCTCCGGAGTTACATCGCCCATCTTGCCATACATATCATTCATTTCTTGTTCCATGTCAAACAAATACTGGAATGCTCCACGAAGGACATCACGAATGGATTGTCCCTTGCTGAGCACAGCGTGCTGATCCAAATATCCGACACGCATACGTTTGGACCACTCCACTTTACCTTCATCTGGCTGGAGTTTGCCAGTAATAATGTTCATGAAGGTAGATTTCCCCTCACCATTGGCCCCGATCAGACCAATATGTTCGCCTTTCAGGAGGCGGAAAGAAACGTTGTTAAAGATAGCACGGTCACCAAAACCGTGACTTAATTTTTCGACATTTAATATGCTCATTCATGACACCTTTTCTATATAGACTTAATTCTTTGTATATTATAAGCGTTATATCATGTACAACTCAACGCCCTATTGTAAATTTAGCACCATTTTTCGATGAAATGTCCTTCGTTTTGACCCCTGATCCACTCAAACTGATATCAATGGCATTTGCCTTATAGGTATGGATGAGTTAAAATTTTTCCTTAAACGACTTACTACTATAAGAATGGAGCTCTCTTGGAGAGCATCAGGTGAAAATCATGATTGAAGTGAAACAATCCAAATTGGGTAATGGCGAATTTAACCGCGGCGTATTTGCAACCGTAGACATTCCAAAAGGCCAGCTGATCCATCAGGCTCCAGTTGTCCCTTATCCAAATGAAGACCACGAACATGTTGAGAAAACAATTCTCGAAGATTACGTATTCGAATACGGAGCCAATCATACGGCTATCCTGCTGGGCTATGGCAGTTTGATCAACCATTCCTACGAGCCTAACGCCACCTATGATATCAACTTTGAAAACCACACTTTTGACTTCTATGCTTATACAGATATCAAAGCCGGCGAAGAAGTATTGATTAATTATAATGGCGAGGAAGATAACATGGACCCATTATGGTTTCTGGATGATTACGAAGAACGTATGCGTGAGTTGAACGAAGTAAGTGATGGTGCAGAGGATGCTGATGGCATCGAATCTGACTCCAAGGATACGGACTCAAGCAAATAAGACCTTGAAGATAAACGACAACAGTATTGCAACTTCATGTGAAAAAAATTCAAATAAGCCTCACCATAATCGTTGAAGGCTTGATAAATTAACCTCATGGTGCTGCCTAATTCAAACGAAAACAAGCAAGTCCTCCACCAAGGAAGACTTGCTTGTTTTCGTTTGTTGCGATAAAGTCACATTTCCCAACCACACAATCTTAATCGGCAATGGGAGGGTCTGTGTGCAGATCCTGATCCGGTTCAGTCAATTTCCATTTGGTAAACGCAACCTCGAACCCGGCACGCTTCGGAGAACAGAGAAACGGTCCTGCTTGCTTGTTCGTCGGATAGGCAAACCTCGCGACCCGAATGGTACGCCAAGGATGCTCATCCGTGCGGGCACGACTAACTACGGCTTCGTCATGGTATGACGCCCGAATGGTAACGATGCGTCCACCCCATTCCGGTACAGGTGAGAGCGACCAATCGGAAAACCGATCCGTTACGACCGCTCCTACATGAGCCACGCCGTCATTTACTTCAACCCCAGCCTTGATCCATTGATCCTGTCCATGCCAGAGCATTAACCCTGCCTGATCATATAATTCCGTGAATGAACTCAGATCAAATGATACTTCGATTGCCTTGGTTCCATCCCATGGAGCAAGCATGGCATGTCCATTATGATGGCAGAAACCATAGAAGGTCTTCTCCCAAAAGTCACTGCCCTCCTGTGCCTCCACAATTAGACGGTCACCTTCCGTTCGCGCCTGAACCGGTTCGGTTGTCCACTCGGCTTCTTGAATCCGATGAAAATGAACTGACATAATTCTTCCCTTCCTTCCACACCATCACATTAAAATAAAGAGCCTATATCCGATGCGGCTGTAGGATATGCAAAATTCATGGTGTTTAGCTGATCGGTCGTCAAATCGAACTGAATTGCCATGGCGAACAGGTTAATCAGTTCTTCTGTTTTGCCACCCAATACATGGGCACCCAAGATACGTCCTGTTGACTTGTCGATTACAACTTTGGCCATGGCATATTTTTCATTCGTACGTTTATAAGTATACCATTTCGACATGTCATTTACCTTCACCTCATAGCCCTCTTTCTTGGCCTGCTCCACATTAAGGCCTACAGAACCCATGGATGGCACGGTAAATACAATGGAGGGCATTACTTTATAATTAGGTTTGTTATGATTGCCTTCAAGCAGATTCAAGGATACTGCGCGTGATTCCTGGCCTGCGAGCGGAGTCAACGGAATTCCTTCCGTTGCGGTAACATCGCCGGCCGCGTAGACTCTTGGATTGCTTTCGCTCTGCAAGTACTCATTAACGGAGATGCCTTTTTTCGTATAGCTGACATTTCCCTTCTTCAGTTCAAGACCCTCTACATTCGGAATACGCCCTGCTCCGTGAACGACAAGTCCACACTGCCATTGATGATCAGCCCCATTGCGGGTTCCACTGACCACATATGTGTTTCCCTGCTGACGAATTGCCTTCACTTCCGCATTCAAGTGTACGTGAATGCCTACTTCTTCGGATTTTTGCAGCAGCAGGTCCACCAGTTCCGAATCAAACTGTTCCAGCGGCTGTTCACCTCGATGAATAATATGGACTTCCGTACCAGCTCTCGCCGCAATATGTGCAAATTCAAAAGCAATGTAACCTCCACCTACCAGAACCAATTTATCCGGCAGCTGTTCCAGATCAAGAAAATCATCGCTGTATTTCAGATGCTCTACACCATCAATAGAAAGTGGTGCTGGACGCGCTCCTGTTGCGATGAGAATATGTTTCCCGTGTAGAACTTCGTCCCCTACACGAATATGATCTTCGTCAACAAAAGAAGCCTTGCCATGGAACGTATGCATACCGGCCTGCTTGAACTTATCCTCACTTGCTCTCGGAATACTCTCCGTAAATGTTCGCTTGAACGCCATAAGTTCCGACCACTGAATAGAAGCGTTACCTTCCACTCCTTTGCCCTTCATTCGTTCATTCCAGTCGATCAGTTCAGCCGCTCCTGCAAGTACTTTCTTGGGATCACAGCCCCTTAATGCACAGGTTCCGCCAAACTCTCGTTCATCAATCACGGCAATTTTCCAACCGGCTTCGGCGCAGCGGGATATAACAGAGCTTGCAGCGCTCCCGGTTCCAATCGCGATCAGATCATAAGTTTGTGTCATGTTAGTTCCTCCTCTTCATGTATAACCGTAAATATCAAGCTACAGTAACCCTGCTTTTTGCAGATAATCCGTTGCCACTTGCTCTGGAATCGCTCCATTAACGTTCACTTCGTAATTCATTTGACGCATCTCATCGTCCTTGATCCGACCTGCAAGTTGATTCAGTACCTCCACAAGCTGCGGATATTGGTCTGCCGTTTCTTTGCGGAGCATCGGCGCCCCCTGATATGGCGGGAACAATTCCTGATCATCCTCCAACACAACGAGTTTATACTGTCTCAGTTCACTGTCTGTGGAGTAAGCATCCAGCAAATTGATATCTCCGCGCTGCACGGCTGCATAACGCAGTTTCGGTTCCATTGTGGCCACGTTCGGGAATTTGATGCCATACTTCTTCTGAATACCAACATATCCGTCTTCCCGATCAGAGAATTCCAGTGTGAATCCTGCCTTGATCTGCTGCTGTACCGACTTGAGATCTGATATCGTCTTCAGATTATACTGATCCGCAACCTTCTGAGGCACAGCCAACGTATACGTATTGTTGTAATCCATCGGGTTCAGAAGAACCATATCGAATTGGCTCAACATCCCGTCTCTTGCCTGTTCATAAACTTCTTTACGATCAGTGCTAACTGCGGTTTCCTTCATAAATTCCGATATGGCGGTACCCGTAAATTCTGGATAAATATCAATATCACCTGATTTCAGTGCATTGAACAGAAATGTGGTTTTCCCCAATCCTGGTTTCAATTCAACCTTGAGATCGGTATCTTTTTCAATGAGCAATTTGTACATATTAATCAGAATCTCTGGTTCGGCACCCAGCTTGCCAGCAATAATCAGATCTTTTTGCCCTCCACGGGAGAGCCAAGGAATTGTAATTACCAGAACGGCCACCAGAGCGAGTGTTCCGAGAGTGACCAGCGTTTTCTTGAATGATAAACGTTGGAACTGGCGGAGCAGCACATCAAACAAAATGGCAAGCAATGCGGCTGGGATGGCCCCCAGAATAATCAATGCCGTATCATTTCGATCAATACCTAGCAAAATGAGTTCACCCAGACCCCCTGCACCAATCAGGGCTGCAAGCGTTGCTGTACCTACAATCAGAACCATTGCGGTACGAATGCCTGCCATAATGACAGGCATCGCGAGTGGCAGCTCCACTTTGGTGAGACGTTGACGACTGTTCATGCCCATCGCATTCGCTGCCTCGACCATGGAAGGATCGACTTCCGATATACCCGTATACGTGTTGCGGAGTACCGGAAGCAGGGCATACACTACAAGGGCAATAATCGCAGGAAATGTACCGATGCCGAATAAAGGAATGAGCAATCCCAGTAGGGCCAGAGACGGGATCGTTTGCAGTACGGCTGTTACCCCAATAATCGGCTCAGCCACACTTGGCTTGCGTGTCAGATAAATGCCAAGCGGGATAGCGATCAGAACGGCAAAGAACAATGCGATAAATGAGATCTGAATATGCTCAAGGAGGGCAGACAACAACTGTCCTTTCCGCTCGCTGAACACTTCCGTAAATCTACTCATGTGCTTCACCCCGTTCCTGCAACTGTCCGGACCAGTACCGGATCAGATCGGCTCGACTCACCTGTCCTATAATCTGGTGGTCTTTCTCGACCAGTAAATGATCATGAGAAGCCATGATTTCCACAAAATCCGGCAGCGTAATCGATACGGGAACAGCCGTTTTGGCTGACTTCGGCACATGCCCGGGTGAGAGCGGGGACATGATCGATTCAAGATCAAATATTGAAGTCAGTCGTTCTTGTTCGCCGGAGCCCGCTCTTAATTCATACATTGGGTCGTCCCCATCAGATACAGGCTGTGAACTCCTATCCGAACCAGAACCGCCAACAAAGTCACGTACAAATTCATTCGCTGGCTGCTGGATTAGTTCTTCCGGGGTGCCTACCTGTAACACTTGCCCATCCTTCATGATGCAGATACGATCACCCAGCTTCATCGCTTCCTGAATATCATGGGTAACAAATACAATCGTCTTCTTCATCTGACGCTGAATATCCAGAATATCGTCTTGCAATTTCTCGCGGCTCATCGGGTCAAGTGCACTGAAAGGTTCATCCATCAGTACAATTTCGGGATCGGCAGCGAGTGCGCGCAATACACCGATTCTCTGTTGTTGTCCACCAGATAGCTCAGCAGGCTTGCGATCACTGTATGTGGTACCTTTCAGTCCGACCATGTCCAGCAAAGTATGTACGCGATCCTTGATTTGCTCTGACTTCCACTTTCGGAGTTCAGGAACAACCGCAATATTTTCGGCAATCGTCATATGTGGGAACAACGCAATCTGTTGTAGCACATATCCGATATTCCACCGCAATTCATGAATGTTATATTCATCGATAGGTCGTTCATTAATTCGTACGGTCCCATCTGTCCGCTCGATCAGACGATTGATCATTTTGAGCATTGTGGTTTTGCCGCAACCGCTCGGACCAATCATGACGAACAGCTCTCCCTTGTTAATGTTGAGATTAACCTGACGCAGAGCATGGGTTCCATCAGGGTATTGCTTGGATACATTTTCGAACTGAATCATCCGTTCTCTTCTCTCCTTTTTATCAAACATTCATTCTCATCTATTTCCCCAAAAGCGTACACGTATAATCACCATGCTGGATTGGGGTATTGTTAAAGGTTGAACAATCAGCAAAAAAGACGGGCGTTCCGGCACCGTCTTCTTGTTATTCAGCAGAATTTGCTTCCAATATTTTTATAATAATTCTTATATCATTTCCCTTAATGCATATGCTGCCTAATAAATTGCTCCAGAGAAACCGGGCTTTGCCCTGTGACTTTCAATACCGTCTCCGTCGTTTGATCTTCTCTTCCTTCCTCACGGATGAATACATCCAGCCCTGCCAGAGCCGTGGCGTAATCTTCTGACATTCCCGCCTGAATCAGGCTATTTCTCAGTTCTGCATCCGACAATGATTCATGCTGAATACGCTGATCCAATAAACGACTAATGATGTCCGCAACTTGCCCATAAGACAATGTCTCTGGCCCCGTAATGATATGAGCTGTATTATGGGGGACAACATCTGTCAGAGCAAAGAAGGCAACTGCTGCGATGTCATCTGCGCTGACAAAACCAATTTTACCATCACCAGCAGCACTGTAGATTTTACCCAACTGCTTCATCGTCTCCCGATGCGGTCCCTCTGTAAAGTTCTCCATAAAATAGGAAGGCTGTAGTACAGTCCACTCAGGAGCAAGCTCCTTCAAGCTTTGATGTACTTTGCCAAATATAGGTCCGTCTTCATCAACGGAAGCACTGCCAAGCAAGACGAATCGTTTAACGCCGCTCCATAACGCTTCCTTGATGAACGGAATCATTATGGCTTCCAGACTGATCAGTCAAGAAAATACATGCTTTGATTTTTGCCAAAGTGGTATAATGACATTAGAAGTTGAATTAATCCATCTACCATTACAATCGTGCCAACATATAAAGGAGTGTAGCGATATGCATATTCAAATTACAGATTTGGCTGCTGCGCGATTAACTGAAAGCCTGAATGATCAGCCCGGTTATTTCAAAGTGATCTATGACATGGAAGGTTGTGGCTGTAACGGAATTATCGCCATACTTATCGTGGATGAACCCGAAGCTCTAGATGTACAAATTGAAACCAATCTGGTGCCATTCTATGTCGATCCGAAACAACAGTTAAACCTGGAGCAGCACATGAAGCTGGACACGGAACTCAACTATCCTTCCTTCAAACTAAGCAGTGATTCCGGTTTACTCAGCAGCAATGTCCGTGTTCGGGATGCTCGCGCTGTGGCTGCTGGAAGCTCCGGCAATTCTGTTTCATGCGAGCTGTAATTCAAAAGTTTGTGGCTGAAATAATGAGCATTTGATTCGCCTATCTATGTATACAGAAAGACTTTGCACAAAAGGTGCAGAGTCTTTTTGTATGCTCTTTTTCTCGTCAGACAATTAAAAGCTATGAATCTCGCAAACTTTGTTTACAACTCGGAAACAATTGGAGAACCTATGGATATAATCCTCTAGTATACTCGGTATATACCAAAGAACGAGATTGATATAACCCGAGGAGGAACACACATCATGAAATCTTTTACACGTAAATCCATCGTATCCACGATACTTATAGGTTCTGTCGTAGCAGGCTCAGCATTCAAAACGCTGCCCTTCACTAAGGAACTGAATCCGGTCGCATCTGCTGCCAGCTCCAGCTTCACTCAATTCCTGCACGATAATGCACCTGGACGCACAATCAAAACGAGCAGCAGTGGCCTGGCAACGGTAACAAATCTATCAAGCACGGTTGTGCTAGTGAATAAAAAGAGAAACCTGCCTTCAACCTATGCCCCTCAGGATCTGGTTGTTCCTAACATCCCATTTAGCTTCTCCGGCTCCAGTCCGAAAAAGCAAATGCGTAAAGTAGCTGCCACAGCAATTGAGAACTTGTTCGCAGCAGCAAAAAAAGACGGCATTGATATCAAAGCCGTGTCCGGTTATCGCTCTTATGCTACCCAAAAATCCATTTTTGACCGTAATGCAAGTATCAAAGGCGAAGCCGTTGCGAATAAAACCAGTGCTCGTCCTGGACAAAGTGAACATCAGACGGGTCTTGCGATGGATATCTCCAGTGCATCAGCGGGATATGATTTGCAACAAAGCTTTGGAAACACCAAGGAAGGCAAATGGCTGAAAGCCAATGCACATAAATACGGATTTATCATTCGTTATGGCAAAGATCAGGAGAAACTGACAGGCTATTCTTATGAGCCATGGCATGTGCGTTATGTTGGCGTGTATATTGCGGGTGAAATTACGAGTCAGAACCTTACACTTGAACAGTACCTGGAGCGCGCCAAATAAAACAGTAGAAATCTGATGACAAAAGGTATTCATTCCACTCTCATATGACTATCGTATGTAAATTACAGATACAACTAACAGGACGGGGCCCGATTTCGGGCGCCGTCCTGTTGCATTATATCTACAACATTTTAATCGTTCTCCAAATCGAAAAGATAAGGATCAGCTCAACCACATTGATGTAAAGGTTAAGTTCGATTCATAGCAGATTTAAGGTTTACTATTCAGTTCTGTGCTCCATTCCTCTACAGCATCAACGACCTGTTTTAATTGCTGCTCTTCCTCAATCGCTGGATCATTGTCCCCTTTTTGCTTCCCATAGGAGCCAAATTGGCCATGGTTCCCTCCTTCTACACTGACATACAAAGTGTCAGCAGGTAGATTGGTTTTGGCACTTTCCCAAGCTTCTTTATTGAGAACTCCATCTGCTGTACCTGTAATTTGCAAAACAGATAAATCAGTGTCTTTTATGGATCCGCCCTCATCCGCATAAGAAGCCAAGAAAAATACACCCTTAAGCTTCTCACTGTGTTCCGAAGCATATCTCGCTGCAAATGAACCTCCTAAAGAGTGACCCCCAATAACAAATGATTCGTCTGGGTGTTCTTCAAGAAAGGAGTCCGCTTTATTTTGACCGAAAATGGCTAGATTCAGTGGCATTTCCGCAATATATACGCGATGTCCCCGTTGAGCCAGTTCTCTGGCAAATGGTGAGTAGCTTTCCGGTTCTACTAAACCTCCAGGATAAAAAATAATATTCGGTTCAATTACTTTCCCGGTTTGTGGCTCAAATTTATAACCGTCTTTGATCTCTGTTACTATGACCTGATTATCATTCTGAAATGCGAGTTCTGCTTGATTGGAAGGACTGTAGGTTATCGAATTGAGGTATACCAATAAGCCAATGATTACAATTACAATGAGGGAAACTCCCCATATCAATATTTTAGTCCATTTGTTTTTTTTCTCTGTTTTTGCCAAAGTTAAAACCTCTTTCAATATTATTTTGGATTAGGTTATCATTGAATTGTAGCTTCAGTTCTAGTAAATTATATTTACCGGTAAGTAAAATTACAAGTCTAATCTTATTCAATGGATAAGTTGTCATAAAATATTCACGGAGGTAATGATGAAAATGAATACAGATTCACAACGCTTACCAGGAAGACCCAAACAAGCAGAAGATGATTTACCCGTACAAGAAATAATTCTTCAAACGGCCGCCAAACTCTTTATGGAGCATGGTTACGAACCTGTTTCACTCCAACAAATCGCTAAAGCTTGCAATGTGTCTAAACCATCCATTTATTATCACTTCACCAGTAAACCGGAACTTTTTAAGATCGCGGTTACGACCATGTTTAAACATGTGCACCAAGCTACGTCACGATTATTAAGAGAAGCAGACAATCTGGAAACAGGACTGCTACATGTGGCAGAAGCAAGGTTAGCTAATCCTCATGCGGAGATTGAGACTCTGCTCAAAGATGCGGAGAGATATTTGAGTGAGAAACAGATTGAGGAAATCAGAGCAGCGGAAAATAAAATTTACGTAGAGCTGGCTGATTATTTTAAAGATGCGATGGATAATAACCTTCTTCGAAGCAACAATTCCATGCTTCTCGCGCAAACTTTCTCAACAATGATGGTCATCGGCAATAAGGTAGATACATTAAGAGAACATGATTCCACTTTAAATTTAGGTAAGGAGATTGTCGGAATTTTTTTGCGAGGTACAATGGTGAGATGACTGGCCTCCAGACTTATATAAAAATGGCGTTCCTCTCTCCTCGTTCGGGGTTGGAGCAGAAGACATGGAGTGTAAAAAAAAGATGAGACGTGTATGAGAGGTTGAAGAAGCGCCTGCAAAATGCTAAGGAACCTCAGACACGTTATAACGGGGTTTAGGCCATATGTAACGTTTTTGGAGCATTTTAGGAAATAACGTGTCCGGTGTCCCTTGCAATTGAAAAAGAGAGCCAGGGGCCCATAAGCCGTCTATTCCTTAAGTAAAGAACATGCTCATGATGCCTGAACCTTCCTGCCGACCTGCTATTTTTCTGAAAACGACTGGCAGCCTCTTCACACTCTCCGTCCCGGCCCAGGAACCAACGCCAGCCAGAAGTGCATTATGAAACAGATACAGTGCAACATTGTAAGCGAGGGTACCCAATACCATCTCCACCACCAAAAAACGTTTCAACGTGGAGGATTCGATGACGTATACCTGAAATTCATTTCGCGACTTTCCAGCTCTGTACCTAGTGATGAATGTTTTCATGAATCACCTCTTCTGTTTTATTTTATCGTATGGTAGGCAGATCTTGTCTTATTCGAAAATAATACTTACATAAAGTAACTTAGTGTGTTATAGTCAGTTTATAAACCATACATAAGCGAGGGAAACTACCATGAGTGAATTGGAGAATCTGGTCAAAAACCGTAGATCGGCCGTTATTTTTGAAGAAGGAATTGAGATTCCAGAGTCAGAATTGCAAGAGATGTTTGCCTTGAACAAATTCGCACCTTCCGCCTTTAACCTCCAGCATACGCACTATCTTGTGCTGACGGACCCGGCTCAGAAAGAAAAAGTCTATGAAGCTTCCCAGCAATATAAAGTAAAAACGGCCTCTGCGGTCATTGTTGTCCTCGGCGATGTCAACGCACACCATCACATCCGCACAATCAATGAGGGCCTGCTGAACCTTGGTGCGATGACTCCGTTTCAATACGAGCAAGAATCACAGAGTGTCATCGAATTTTACGAAACGCGGGGAAGGTTCTTCCAGAGGGAAGATGCAATTCGTAATGCCAGCCTGTCAGCGATGCAATTGATGCTTATCGCTCAGGATCGTGGTTGGGACACCTGCCCCATGATTGGCTTCGACGCGGAAGAGTTGCAACGCAGTTTGGATATTCCCGACCATTATGTACCTGCCATGCTAATTACAATCGGCAAAAAGTCCGAAGCCAAACAACGTCCGCGCGGATACCGCAAACCGATTAACGAATATGTAAGCTTCAACAAAATGCATGCCGAATAACTTGGGAATGTGACATCCGTAACTTTTCACTGATTCCATTACAAAAGAGAGGTCGATGATCAGATCATCGGCCTCTTTCCTATTTCCCCAGAATAAACAAATCGCACGTCAAACCAATCTCTCTTTCCCCAAAAATACATATGAATATTTTTTTATACCATGATAGCATTCGAGATGTAACCCATAATCGTAACGAAAGGAATGAACTCCAATGGAATTCCACATCGAAAACCTGACAACATCCCGAATTGCTTATGTACGACAAGTCGGTCCGTATGGTCCTGCTAACAGTCACGCGATGGAAACATTAAAGAACTGGGCAAGATCCCAAGGCCTGCTTACAAGCTCGACCATCTTGTTCGGCATTCCGCAGGATAACCCGGAAACCACCCTCCCCTCTCAATGCAGGTATGATGCATGTATTGTCATATCAGAGGATTACTGCCTGGATGAGTCGACTCCCCAACTTGAAGAAGCTGAACTTCCTGGCAGGCAATATCTGGTTTGCAAAGTCAAACACACAGCAGAAGATGTGCAGCAAGCCTGGACCGAGATTTTCCCGTATTTGCAGAGCAATGGTTGTACCATGGACAACAAACCCATCTTGGAAAGGTATGCCGGTGATCTGCTTCTTCTGGATTTTTGCGAAATATGTGTACCCGTTAAGCCGCTATAAATCATTCATAGTTGTTGAGGATGCCAAAAAGAACGAAGGCGACTTCAATGTTGAAGTCGCCTTTGTTTCTAACTTATTGCCTTGTTTTCACCAATTAAAATGCCCAGTTCCCTTTGCGGAATACAGGTTCCACCGTTCCATCCTGCAATTCACCATCAATGTCGAGTTCTGCGGAGCCGATCATAAAGTCCACATGGGTCAGACTGACGTTGCATTCATGTTTCAGCAATTCCTCATTAGACATCGTCGTACCATCCTTCATATTGAATGGATATGCACTTCCTACGGCCAGATGGCAAGATGCATTCTCATCAATACCGGTATTATAGAAAATACGATTCAAGTTGGAGATTGGCGAATCATGCGGCACGAGGGCAACTTCGCCAAGATAACGTGCACCTTCATCGGTGGCAAACAGGTTTTTCAGATGCTCTTCACCCGAAGCTGCTGTAAACGCAACAACCTGTCCATCCTTAAACGTAATTCTCATCTGGTCTACAAGTTGTCCATTCAGGTTCAGCGGCATCGTGCTGCTGACAAATCCGTTGACTCCACTGCGCTTCGGCATGGTAAATACTTCTTCTGTCGGCATGTTCGCAACGGTATACACACCTTGCTTGTTTTCGCTACCGCCGCCACCCCAGATGTGGTTGTTCACCAGTTCGATTTTCAAATCCGTTCCGGGTGCGCGGTAGTGCAGGCTTTTATAATTTTTCTTGTTCAGCAAATCACTCATGGCATTCAGGGTGTCCAGATGTTTTTTCCAGTTCTGAATAGCGTCTCCGCCATCGACACGGTTCATTTTGAAGATGGTTTCCCACATCACGTTAATGCGATCTTCCTCTGGAATGTCGGCAAACACTTTGTTCGCCCACGCCTTGGTTGGCGCTTTGATCAGACACCAGCTAATTTCGTGGTTACGCGTATATTTCGAATATCCGCGACGTGCATGAGCCGCCGCTTTGGTTGCACGCGACACGTTGTCGGAATTGATGCCTTTGTACAATTCAGGGTCAGGTACTTTGATCGTGAGCGTAGCGCCGCCTGTTTCTGCAAACTTCTCCATCATTTCCGCCTTCCAGGCCGGGTAATAATCGAAGCTGTCATCAGAGCCATGTTCAAAACGACTGCGTGTAATATCGTCATCATCAAAATCAACCTGTACATACTTGGCGCCAGCCGCATACGCTTTTTGCACGATCAGACGGGTGAATTCCAATGTTTCGATGGGTGCCGTTACGAGCAGATCCTGGCCTTTCTGAATATTTACGCCGATTTTGACAACCAGCTCTGCGTATTGTTCCAACGATTTTTCGAAGGTTTGTTCAAAATTACTCATGGTTGTGTTCACTCCTATTTCATATTTAAACGAGTATTGCTGCACAATGATTTGAGATCTGCCCAGTGGCCGTTACAGTGAAGGATCGTTCTTTCGAGCACTGTTTTTCATTTAAGCCTTGCGTTTTTCCTGCTCACGCAGCTCGATCCGGCGGATTTTACCTGAGTTTGTTTTTGGCAGATCGGCTACAAACTCGATTTTGCGTGGATATTTGTAGGGTGCTGTCCATTCCTTCACATGCTTTTGCAGTTCACGCGCAAGTTCCGGTGATGCGAGGGACTCGTCTCTCAGCACTACAAATGCTTTCACTACGTTACCACGGATCTCATCAGGACTTGCTACGACCGCACATTCCTTCACGCTGGCGTGTTTCATCAGCGCTTCTTCCACCTCAAACGGTCCAATCGTGTAACCTGAGCTGATGATGATATCGTCACTGCGACCTTCAAACCAGAAGTAGCCTTCTTCGTCTTTACGTGCGCGGTCACCTGTTACAAAATAATCCCCACGCTGATTCGCTTCCTTCCGTCCCTCATCCTGATAATAAGCACGGAACAAGGCTGGCATATCCTTATGCACAGCAATATCTCCTACTTCACCAGCAGGTACAGGTTGTCCCTCTTCATTGACGATCTCAATAAGGCCTGGTGTAATGGACTGCCCCATAGAACCGATTCGTACGGGAGCCTCTTTTAAACTGCCGATCAGCAGCGTGCTCTCGGTTTGTCCATATCCGTCCCGAATCGTCAGGTCAAAGTGACGCTGGAAAATTTCAATTACTTCCTGATTCAACGGCTCACCAGCAGACACGGCGCTGCGCAGTGCGGACAGATCATGGTGACCCAGATCATCTGCTTTGGCCATTAACCGATATTCCGTTGGCGTACAGCACAAGACGTTGATCTGATGCTCCTGCAACAGTTCCAGATAACGTTTCGGTTGGAATGATCCATTGTAGACCAGTCCGGTAGCTCCTCTTCCGAGTACAGACAGGAACGGACTCCAGATCCATTTTTGCCATCCCGGTGCTGCCGTTGCCCATACCGTATCCGAAGGCTGAATATCCAGCCATAACGATGAAGCGATCCGCAAATGGGCGTAACCCCAACCATGACTATGTACTACGCCTTTTGGATTGCCAGTCGTACCGGAGGTATAAGCGAGAATAGCCATATCGTCACGATGTGTTTCTACTGCAGCCATCGAATCAGATTGGCCTTGCATTAACTGGTGTACATTGACCCAGCCTTCTCCAGGTACGCTATCATCACCATTTGGTGATGCAACGATGCGGTGTGCCAATGCTGGCAGATCTGCATCTATCTTTTCAACTTCAGCAGTCGTCTCAGACCAGACAATGACAGCCCGGGCATCGGAATGCCGAAGACGATACTCCAGATCTTTCGCACGCAGCATTTCGGAAGAAGGAATAACAGCAATGCCCAGTTTCAGGCAGGCAATGTATATAACATAGGCAATAATTCGGCGTGGTACCATGACCAGCACCCGGTCGCCCTTCTCCAAACCAAGATCACGCAAGCCTCCAGCAAGACGATTTGCCTGCTTCAATAACTCACCATAAGTGATCTCTTCCAATTCTTTATGATCGCTTAGCCATCTAAGTGCAACCCGATCCGACGGGTGATTCTCCATCTCGGATGTCAGGTTATAGGTTTCAGGCGAAATCCACTGTTGAAAATTCAAATGGAGCCTCTCCTTCATATTTCAAATGTATAGCATCTATATATTATACCCTAAATCCTAGGACCTGGTGCTATGATATAAAATAGTTTAAGAAAAAAATAAACACAGGTCAATTAAGACGAAGCTTTATAAGGTCTATCTCTACATATAAAGAAGATAAGTAAGACAAAAAAGGTGTCCTCCCGACTAAAGGAAGACACCTTAGTTATCCCAATATATCTAGAAAATATAGATTGATTTAATCATTGTAGACATGACTCTGAATCTCCAAAGTCGATCTCTGCGTTACAATCTACCAAGCATAGTTTCCGATGCCATCCAAGATGCTTTCGATTTCATTTAGCTCTTCTGTCGTCAGATCTGGTGCCTGAAGTGCGGCTACGTTTTCTTCGATCTGGGACACACGGCTTGCGCCGATCAAGGCAGAGGTAACTCGGTTACTACGCAAAATCCAGTTCAGCGCCAACTGGGAGATCGTTTGACCTCTACGTTCGGCAACCGCCTGAAGTGCTTCGAACTTGGCGATCCGTTCGTCCGTATAGGCTTCTTTTTTCAGATTGCCTGTTGGATTAGCGCGCTCTTCCTTGATCTTGTCCACATATTTATTCGTCAACTGTCCCCGGCCAAGCGGACAGAATGCGATCGATCCTACGCCGTGCTCATCCAACACATCCTGCAATCCATCCTCAATCCAGCGATTCAGCATCGAATAGTTTGGCTGGTGAACCAGACAAGGTGTTCCGAGACGACGCAAAATAGTAACTGCTTCTTTCGTCTGTTCGGCATCATAGTTGGACAAGCCTACATACAGAGCTTTACCCTGTCTAACGATATGATCCAGCGCAGTCATCGTTTCTTCGAGCGGTGTCTCCGGATCTGGACGGTGATGATAGAAAATATCTACGTAATCCAGTCCCATCCGGCTCAGACTTTGATCCAGACTAGCAATCAGGTTTTTGCGAGAACCCCATTCGCCGTATGGACCGTTCCACATATGATAACCTGCCTTGGTTGAGATGAGCAGTTCGTCGCGGTAAGGACGCAGATGTTTTTTGAGAATGACACCAAAATTCTCTTCGGCTGATCCTGGAGGTGGTCCATAGTTGTTGGCCAAGTCGAAATGGTTAATCCCCAGATCGAATGCGCGCAGGATCATCTCTTCCTGAATATCCAGGGTGCGGTTTCCACCGAAGTTCTGCCATAAGCCTAGTGCTATTTGCGGCAGTTTAATTCCGGTTTTGCCAGAGCGGGCATATTTCATTTCACTGTATCGTTGTTCACTCGCAGTATAAGGCATCGTTAATCTCTCTTTTCCTGTAAAAGTTATTGAATACCCTTTCATCTTAGACACTTTCCATGTAAAACGATATGGCATTTCACTACAACGATATGGAAAAATGATTGGTATCTTCATCAAATGACATTTATAAAACGATTCCTTTTCACCTTTTATATGTTAAAATGCAAGGTATAACGACCTCATAACAGGAGTGAATAGCCTTGATTACGTATATGTGCAAAAACAATCACTTTCAGGAGCTGCAGCTCCTTCATTACGGCACAGAAGCTTGCGCACCCGGTCACCACTTCGGCCCGGCCATGCGGGATTATTACAAAATCCATTACATATTGGACGGCAAAGGTACCTTCGAAGTTGGAGGCAAAAAGGTTACGCTGCGCAAAGGTCAGGGGTTCCTCATCGTGCCCCATTCTGTCGTTCATTATGAAGCAGATCAGGATGATCCGTGGGAGTATAGCTGGGTTGCTTTCCAAGGAAGCACCTGCCCTTCGTTATTACAGCAGGCCTGCCTGTCTGAGCACCATCCGATCTTTGAGATGGGTAATGACGATGACGAGATGCGCTCCTGTCTGCACCGCATGATTAGCTCTCGCAACACCCATAAGGGGTGGGAGATCAGCATGACGGGATTACTCTTTCAGTTTTTCTCCATTTTGATTGATCGAGCCGGTGAGGACAGACCTATTCCACTCCAGGACTATACGAAAGAAACCTATGTCACTCAGGTGATGGATTTCATTGAGATTAATTATGCTAATACCATAACCGTACAGTCCATTGCGTCTCATGTTGGCTTACAGCGCAGTTACTTGTGTTCTCTCTTCAAAGACAAGATGGGCACCAGCATTCAGTCTTATCTGGTCAATTACCGCATGCGCAGGGCGGCTGAGCTGACGCTGGATCCGGCTTTGACCATTGGGGATATCTCCCGTTCCGTTGGATATGCCGACCAGCTGCTTTTCTCGAAAATGTTCAAAAAAGTTATGGGCGAAGCCCCTACGTATTATCGCAAACACAAAACAGCACCTTCCCATTTATGCAGCTAATGGGAAAGTGCTGTTTTGTGTTTTTACACAGGATATCACTACCTGCTTATGACTGAATTCCATTTGTTCGTTTTAATCGTTCTGCTTTAAGCATGCTCCTGCATGGTCACGCCTACCACTTGAACTTTAATTTCATTCACCATAATGCCTGTTAATTGCTCGACAGCTTGCTGCACATTATGTTGAAGTTCCTGACAGACTTCATGCATCTTTTTGCCAAATTGAACATTGATTCGCAGTTGGATAGATGCTTGGTCATCTTTTATCGCAACGTCAATCCCTTTTTGCAAGCTCTTTCCGCTGATACTCTTTGCGATTCCTTCGGTAAGACCAACAGACATGGAGGATATTCCCTCTGTAGTCTGAGCGGCCATGCCAACAATTTTGGATACTACATCGTTGGAAATATGAATGGCGCCCATTTGAACAGATTGTGGCTCAATATACTCAGGTTCAGTGTATGGTTGTGGGATGATTTCAGACATGATTTCCACTCCTTCTATATCATTTATAAATGTTTAAGCATTCTGCCATTTGTCCTTGAAGAATAGCTGATAGATTCGTACCAAAATAATCTTAACGATCATGTAGACAGGGATGATAATCAGAATGGCAATAATGCCGCCCAGATCCCCTGCACCCAGCACCAATATAATGGTGGTAAGCGGGTGAATATCGAGTTTTTTGCCGAATACATACGGTGCAACCAGATTATCCTGAATTTGCTGTGCAACCAGAATAATAATGAGTGACCAGATCGCAACCGAAGGGGATACCACCAGTCCCATAATGACAATAGGAACGGAGGACAGAATCGCCCCGATAAACGGAACAAAGTTCATAATGACCGCAATCACGGTTAACAGCAGTGCATACGGGAGACCGATGATCAGGAAACCGATATACATCAGCACGCCCAAAGCCAGATTCACGAGAACTCGTCCCACGATAAAGCCGCTTAACGCCTGATCGATCTCAAGTACCACATCACGACTGTCTTTTTGGAAACGTTTAGGTGCAATGTGCACCAGCTTACGACCGAATTTCTCTCCCTGCTTCAACATGTAGAACAAGATGATCGGAAAGGTAAACAGAACAATCGCAAAGCTTGAGATGAGTGAGAAGAATCCACTCACATAGTTCGTTACAAAGGTGAAGCCTTTGTTAATGTAATCCGTAATCTGCGAAAACGGGGTCGACCCTTCCGGGAACAAAGCCGTAATGGCACCGTTCTGCTCGAGCTCTTTAAGCTGCAAACTCAGTGAATTGATTAAATTTGGTGCGTTTTCTACCAGGTTGATCAACTGCTCGCGTAGTGAAGGCCATAACCCTATAATAAACAGGGCGAACAGTATACCAAACACCAGATAGATCAACAAAATGCTAAGTGTGCGATTCAGCTTCTTTTTTTCCATGTAATTGACGAGCGGCCGCAGCAGATAATAAAAGAATACGGACAACATCATCGGCACGGTAATCACCGTAATCATGGTAACAAGCGGTTGGAAAATAAAGCTGACACGTGATAACAGATAGATATTGATTAGTATCAGTGCCAGTGCAATACTGAAACGTACAAACGAATTTACTTTGAACAAAAAGTTTCCCCTCCACTTAACCTTTTCTATATGAGCATTTTGCAAATGGTGATCAGAATGACAAATGTTTATGTCAACCTTATCCTTTATGTCGGTTCTTTATTTCGGAATCTGTATAGTGAACACCGTCGTCTCTCGTCCACGCTGGGAAAGTGTTAATCGTCCACCCATTTTCTCGGTGTTCCGCCGCGCAATTGCTAGTCCAAGCCCGGTACCCCCGGTTCCCGTACGAGCCTCATCCCCTCGCACAAATGGATCAAAGATGGTTGCCCACAACTCTTGAGGGATACCCACACCGGTATCAGCAACCTCGATAATCACATGGTTGTCCAGTGGGATTAACTCCACACGCAGCTCCGTCCCCCGCGGGTTGTAGGACAAGGCGTTTGTAATCAGGTTCTGAATCACTCTGGACAACAGTTCCGGATCATACCTTGCATAGATCTCTTCATCAGGAACGAGCACATGCAGGCCAAAATGGTTCTGCTCAATCTCACCATATGTGTCGGCCATAATTTCACGTACAAATTCTCCGATTTCCCGCTGCTGAATGTGCATACGGAAGTCAGGTGAATCTACTTTGAGCAATTCCAGCATGTTCTGAATCATGCGCGCAACCTGAACGGACTTGTTGTAGATATAACCCAGATATCGCTGCTGCCTGTCCTTATCTTCCCCCCGCCCTTCCACCAAAGCCTGGGCGTATCCTTGAATACTCGTGATCGGGGTCTTGAGATCATGTGACAGATCCACAATTAAGCGCTGTTTGCTCTCTTCGGCATAACGTTTCTCCGCAGATGTATTCTCAATGACGTCCGCCATATAATTGAAGGTTTCTCCAATCTGGACAAATTCCCTCTCTGCCGAGATGGACATGCGCGTACTATAATTCCCTTGGATCATCTGGGTAAGACCTAGAGAGAGAATACTCAGCGGTTTTTTGATTCGACGGGCGACCCAGTAGCTGTATACAAATATCAGCAGCAAGACCAATCCGATCCCGATCATAATGTAGAACGATAACGGATGCTTCAAATTGGTAATCAGTTGATTATCATTAATTCGTACACTGACCAAGTCACGCGGAATCTTCAGCAAAACGTACTTTGCAGCTCCCTCTGTTGAAAGCGGACTAATGGAGTAATAGTAAAGCTGTTCATTTCGGTTTTCGAGTCCTGCATATAGCTCAGCTTCACTGTACTGAGTGAACGTATCCTGCTTGTCCCCGATATAACGAATGACCCTGCGATCCGCATCCAGCACTTCAATCCATCCCCCACTGTCCTTGAGACGCTGAATTTCGGTATTATTGGTCTCATCGGAACTACCGGACAACCATTCGTTCTCCAGTTCTGTCACGTACACATGTGCCTCCACATTCAGATCAGGATCCACCACCTGATCCGAAATGCGGAAATCAACCACATCCAGATTAATGATAAAGTACACGATGGCTACCAGTAACAACAAAAAGAAGTTGAACAGCAAAAAGTCCAGTGTCAGGGACGTTTGCAATAGTCTCTTTTCTCTAGCTTTCCATGGGCGCTTCAATTTTGTATCCCAGTCCCCTTATCGTTTTTAAATATTCCGGTTGCCTGGAGTCGCGCTCGATCTTTTCCCGAATGTTACTGATATGTACCATTATCGTGCTGTCCTCGTGAGCGTAATAATCTCCCCAGACGGCTTCGTATATTTTTTTACGGGTGAAGACACGGCCTGGCTGCTCAAGCAGAAGCTCCACGATTTTGTACTCTGTTGAGGTCAATGTCACAGGTTTACCCGAGCGAAAAAGGATACATTGGGATCGATCAAGCCTAAGCTCACCCAGCACAAGATTTAACTCTTTAGCAGCAGGCACGTCAGGTGCATCAAATTGATTGACTCTTCTGAGCAAAGCTTCCACTCTGGCGACAATTTCCAAAGGATTGAAAGGTTTGGAGATGTAGTCGTCGGCACCCAGTCCGAGTCCAAGGATTTTGTCATGGTCCTGGCTTTTGGCCGACAGGAACAGAACGGGCATATGATGTGTGGACCTGATTTGTTTGATCAGCTGGAGTCCATCCATTACAGGCATCATAATATCCAGTATGACCAGATCAATCTGAGTTGAACGGATACACTCTAGCGCCTCTACTCCATTAACGGCTGTCACAATGTTGTAGTCCTTCTCAAGGTACAGCTGAAGCAGTTCCACAATTTCGGGTTCGTCATCTGCAATTAATAGTGTGTATCTCATGCGAATCCTCTCATTCCTATTTCAATAAATTCAGTTTTCATTCGAATTCGTATCCGTACATTCCATTTGTTATTGTTCATATGTCTATACGTTACTACTATATACTACGTCTCTTAAATCAATCTAAACCATTTCTAAAGATAACCTAAATAAAAAGCCCAGGCATCAGGCCAGAGCTTCAAATATAAAGCTAAAATAAGTAAAGTTTCAGTACCATTCATCACTTGTTACGTAACCAGGGTTCCACCCGGGCATGTAATCGGTCCTTATCATATTGCACATACTGACTCGCCCGATTGCGTACCGGGTCACCGGCATAGAAACGTTCATACAGATCATGTCTGGCTCCCAGCGGACTTCCTGTCAGCTCCCAGGCGAGCTGGAATAACCGAATCTTCTCTGGTGCCTGCATCGTTACGCCTCCAAGATACTTGTTCATCATAGGGCTGATACTTCCTTCCAGCTCCAGCTTCCCGGAAGGAATCTGAATAAGGCCACCTGCAGCTATAGTCTTCAAAATCTCAACAGCACGCGGGTAATAATGGTTCCCCAGATTACGGGCTGTTTCGATATATTTGAATGATGGTAGCCAGTTCCCATGAACATCCGGGGCAGCCTGTGCCTCAGATGCGATGATGAGTCCTTCAATCGTATGCATCTGGCTGATCATCTCCCCAAGCTGTTCCTGTACATTCAGGAAGGCATCCACTCCAATCTCCTTGGCAATGGAAGACGTGATGGCTGTAATGAACTCCAGCTTCGAATGCAGCCGAATAATGCTCTGATGATAAGCCAGACTGGAGGATGCCACGTTGCAGCGAATCTGCCATACCGCTTCCGGATTGTTGTGCAGCAGTACACGCTCCCAAGGTACAAATACGTCGTCAAAAAATAATACAGCATCCATCTCATCATACTGACTACTGAGCGGATGAGCAGTATCTGAATCTAATGTTGCAAAAGATTCTCTACATACCATATGTAATCCTGGACTTCCTGCTGACACTATAACCATATGCGCCAATTCCGGACGATGTCCAGGAATTCGCTGAATCGGATATGCAATGATATCGTCCGCATATGGAGCAGCGGTCGCTACCATCTTCGCCCCACGGAGGACAACACCCTCTGTATTGGTACGAATGATTTGAAGTATCGCATCTTCATCTTCCCCTACAGGCAGAGCACGATTAATTTGCGGGTCACGCTGGACAATGGTCAGGAAGGCATCCTTCCGTTTTGCCTCATCATAATAGGCAGCGATTTTACCTCCATATGCCGGGTCATATGCAGCCATCGCATCCCGTGTGGCATACCATCCGGTCAGGCGGGATCGGGCATAATCCGAGAGACGGCTCATTACCCCGTAGGTGCGATCAGACCACAATCGAAAGGCTGCCGCCCTGCTGCTGATCTCCTGAGCATTGCGGGGTACTCGAAAAGCCTGATGTACATATCCATTCGTCTGCTCATCCCAATAAGCCACTGTTTCTCTCGTGTCCGCACCATCCACCAGATTGAACAGACTTTCAATCGTTTTTAAAGTTCCCCGGAAGGCAGAATGCTCTGTTACGCGAATACGTTCTCCATCCAGCCATACATTCCGTTCATCGTTCAACCGTTGCAGATAAGCTTGTCCACGGGACATCGTTATGCTCAATGTAATCCTCCTTCTCAGTTAGAAAGGCTAGGAAACTCAATGGTGATAATGTTTTTAATCATTTCGAGACTCAAGTTAACTAAAATGATACATATTGTATCTATTGAAATAGTACTTTGCTTTGGAGGAAAAAGTCAACAGACACCGAACTTAAGATCCGGTGTCTGTTCTATTCAATTTATTATTAGATCAATTTGGCATACATATGACGCAGATAGCGCCAGCGTACCAGAAGGAAGAACAGAATCTGCATAGATGCAAATACGAGGAAAATGCGCAAAGTATAACCCATAACAGAGAAATCAACCAACTGCTGTAATGCAACAAATGCAACAGAGCTGTGGATAATGGCCAAGGCTATTGGCAGGAAAAACATCAATACCAGTTGTCTGGTTACGATGTTGCGAAGCTCCGGGCGACTCAGCCCCATCTTACCAATCATGCGGTACTGCTCTTCATCCCGTTCCAGATCAGCATATAACCGGAAGTAGGTAAAACTTGCAGCAAAGGTGAAAAAGACAATGCCAATCAATCCACTTAGAATTAGGATAATACCATTAGTTTGTTTGGAATTAAGCCAATCCAGCACGAGAGCGCTGATCTCGAAGTATCCCTGACCATCTGAGTCATTTTGAATGGATTCAATCAGATCAGGAGCAAACTTCCGTGTTCCCATCCAATCTGTCACAACAAATTGAGTTTTTTTATCGGGATAATAATTTTCATCAGCCTCGATTTGAATATTAAATTCCTTATTCATCTTGTCGTACAGCTCATTGGATACCACATAAACTTCCCTTTTGAATTCAACAGGGATGACGATATCGGTTGCAGGTGTTGTTAATCTGACCTTTTCCTGAACTTCCCACATACTGATATTTTTCTGAGATGAACCCTGCCCGGCTTCTGCTCGTAATGTCTTGCGACTCGTAAGATTGCCCGGAGTCATAAAGGCATCGTTAACATTCTCGAGAGTTCGCTCTTGGTAACCGAGCGCCTTGGCAAGATGATTATATTCACTGAGTTTGATAATATAGTTGCCCTCGTCATCAAATAGCGGAATATAACTTCCTTTCTGATACGGAACTTCATTATCAATTAAAGTCTCTTCGATCTTCCTGATGTGGCGTTCTGCACTGGAGGTATCCCATGAATTCTGGTAAGTAAATGCATATGGATTTGACATCGATGACAATCCCGGATCAGCGATCGCCAGCATCGTGCCAATGCCTGTAAAGGCGGAAGCCGAGATCACACTTACCATAAAAAACATGACCGCATTATCTTTCATTCGATAGGTAAGTTCGGAAAGAAACAGCAAATTTGTTTTGCGGAAAAACAAACGCTTATTGCCTTTGAGCGCCCGAATGGCATACACACTAAGTTGGGTGAATAACAGATACGTGCCTGCAATAACCAAAACAACACTACCAAGCAGCAAAGGGAAAGAGTATGTGATCCATACAAAGGCAAATACACCCGCATATCCACCCCCAATGAGTATGACGGAGAGAAGTGCTAAAAGACGAGAAGCCTTTGGCTCGGGTTTTGGTTTTTCCTCTGATTTTACAAGGTCAATCAATGACCCTTTTCGCATCAGCAGCGATGAGCTCAGCGCAATCACAACAAACAGCAGCAGAAATGCTCCGACAGTAAGTGCGATTGCTTTTAATGGAAAATAGAATCGGAGACTTTCTTCCACCGCCAGCATCGAACCGCAGATCAACAGGATCAGCTTGGCAAAGATCATTCCTAATCCAACGCCTGCCACAATGGCGGCAAGTCCAATGCACAAGTTTTCCATGAATAACAGTCGGTTCATCTGTTTACGTGTCATGCCAATGATTTGAAATATGCCGAATTCTTTTTTACGCGTCTTTAGAAATGAACCTACGGAATAGAGCAGAAACAGAAACGAAAAGATGAAAATAATGATCTCAGCAATCAAAAACCCCTGATTCGCAAGCATGGTCACTGTCCCACTTGAACCCTTCAGTCCATCCTTCAGATCTGGGTGAAACAAAAGAAGTGCATACGTAAAAAAGATCATGACGGAAAACGTACTGCTCAGAAAATGGGCCAAATAAATTCGTTTGTTCCGAACAACATTATTAATGGCGAACTGGCGAAAATTCATGTCCTGAGCCTCCCATCAGGGATAATACGTTGATGATTCGTTGATAGAATGTCGATCGGTTATCTCCATAATGAATTTCGTTGTAAAGTCGTCCATCCTTAATAAATACAACCCGGCTGCAATAACTTGCCGCAACAGCGTCATGCGTGACCAACAGCATGGTGGCCCGATCTTCCTGGTTGCGGCGTTCCAGCATCTCCATTACATCACGCGCTGCCTTCGAATCGAGATTTCCTGTAGGCTCATCGGCCAGCACCAGCTTGGGAGAATGGATCAGGGCTCGTGCGATTGCTGTCCGCTGGGCCTGACCTCCGGAAATTTCATACGTACGTTTGTTCAGTAGAGATGCGATGCCCAGCTTCTCTGCAAGTCGATCAACACGTTCATTCATCTCCTCAATCGGTACTCCATCCAGCGTAAGCGGCAGGACAATATTTTCTTTAACCGTGAGTGTGTTGAGCAGGTTAAACGACTGAAATACGAACCCCAGCTCTCGGCGTCTGAACAGAGCCAGTTCATCGTGATCCAGTTCAAACGGGTTCTTACCCGCGATCTTCAGTTCCCCTGAAGTAGGGTGGTCAATGGTTGAAATCATGTTTAGCAACGTTGTTTTGCCGCTGCCGGATGGACCCATGATGCCGACGAATTCACCCTCCTGAATACTGAGATCAATTCCTGACAAGGCTTCGTATGACACGATCCCTTTATAAATTTTGCTAATCTGTTTCACTGAACATATCTCCATAGGTTAATGGCTCCTTTTAGATTTCAAATTTGAATTAAACCAAGTTGAACTGAACTTCATCGCAAATCGAGGTCGTTCTCTACTTTCTGACTTCAGTCTATCGAAGTTTCGACCATTCTCCTATGGATTAACCTTTCATCTTCATGACATTATTGTAAGGTTACATGTCTCTCGTCGCCTTTTGGCGTGTTTCTTCTATGTAGAAAACGATAAAGACGCCGATCCCTGTCAGGGCACCAGACGTCTTCTCATTTCGTTCCGCATTATGCGCTTATATTTAGATTTCAAAAGTAATGGTTACCGTTGTCCCTTCTCCCTGAACGGATGTAAGGTCGATCCGATGGTTCATTCGTGTCAGGACATCCTTTACAATATACAGTCCCATCCCCGTGGATTCTTTAAAATGTCGCCCATTCTCTCCGGTGAAAAAAGGCTGGTACACGCGGTTGAGATCCGACTTGGGAATACCCACTCCTTGATCCTTCACTTCAAGAATGATGGACCGTGTGGCTTCATAAGCCTGGATGGTTACCTTTTGCCCTTTTCCCCCGGAAGAGTACTTGATGGCATTGGATAACAGCTGTACGAGGACAAACCGAATCCACTTCGCATCCGACTGAACCATTAACGCAGAATCAATTTTCATCTCGGGATACACGTGATTGCGAATGAAGAATCGTTTCAGTTCATGGATGGCTTCTTCTCCGGCCGCCTTGAGGGATACGGGCTCCACACTGAAATCCTGTTCAAATGTCTCCAGCCGCGCCATGTATAGCACGGTTTCCAGTCCTCGTCTCATCTGGTCTGCTTCCTCTCGAATGCTGATGAAACGGGGGTCCTCATCCTCCTGATCCTCAACCGTCAGTTCAATGACGGACAAAGGTGTCTTCATCTGATGAACCCATTGATTCATAAAAGTCAGATATTCCTGTTGACGCTGTTCCAGACGATGCAGATGTGCATAATAATGACCGTACTGTGAGTCCAGCAGTTCTGACAATGCCTGTGGCAAGGGAGCAGGCTCATTCAATGGAACAAATTCTTTTAGATCATTCATTCGATGGGACATCCGGGAATAAAACATGCGATGGGACAGATACCGATAAATGAGATAGGCTGCGTATAGGACTAACCCCAGAGATACCGCATACGTGGCCGTTAACCAGTGGTCGTAGCCGTCGTACCAGAAGACCGCAACCACGGTGAGCAGCACAACGATTACCCAACAAGTCAGTACAATATGTTCTTTGATAAACAACTTCATGAAGGCGACGATGCCTTCCAATTACTGTTGAGTCGATAACCTGAACCTCTTACCGTCTCCAGCGCATCTGTAATTCCCAGCTCAGTCAATCGTTTACGAACGCGGGTCACATTCACGCTAAGTGTATTATCATCCACAAACGAATCGTCCCACAGCTTTTCCAAGATGGTTTCACGACTAACCAGTTTGGGACTGCGACGCAGCAACGTCTCCAGCAAAATGGTTTCTTTCTTGGTCAGTTGTATCTTGCGGTCACCGAGCTCCATCTCCAATCTTTCCAGATAAACAGTTAGTCCATCCAGTTCCACCTTGCGCTCTTCATGACGCGTAGCGTAATCGCCATACACCCGGCGCAGCTGACTTCGAATTTTGGCCATGACAATCTCATGCTCAAACGGCTTCGTAATATAATCGTCCGCACCGTTCTCAAGCGCCATGACCTGATCCATCTTGCCACTTCGGGCCGAGATGAAAATAATCGGACATGTGGAAATGGAACGAATTTGGCGACACCAATAGAACCCATCGTAACTCGGCAAGTTGATATCCAGCAGCACGACATGCGGCTTAATTTGTTCAAACTGCTGAACGACTTGCTCAAAATCCTCAACCGCAACGGCCCTGTCACCATATCGGTCGATATGGGATTGAAGAAGACCCGCAATCTTCGGATCATCTTCAATAATCATTATCGTATACATAAAAAAGGTCTCACCTCTAACCTGTCGTAATGGAATATGCAATTCTCTTTCCAAAATCATAACACAGGTTGGTACTATCGGGCATCGACCTGCTTGCGCCAATCCACAATGTCAGCGTTCAGCTGCTTCAAATCTCCTGACGGCTGCTCCTCATCGGACAAGTTATACTTCTGCTTCAAAGCCAGAATTCGATATACACTTTCATTAATTCGGGATTCTGAAATCTCCCCTGATTTCACCGCACTCTTCAGCGTATCAAAAATAGTCTTGGCACTCTCATAACTGTGAGCTACCAGCAGAATATCACTTCCTGCCTGAACTGTCGCTACGGCGGCATCGTTCAACTTATAATTTTTCGCGATCGCACCCATGCTCAGATCATCTGTGATGACCACACCGTCATACTTGAATTTGCCACGCAACTGCTGACCAATAATGACGTCCGACAAGGATGCCGGATGGTCGGGATCAAGCTTGGGAAACAGAATATGGGCTACCATAACCGCTTCCACCTGTTCCTTCACCGCTGCCTCAAACGGAATCCACTCCAGCTGGGCAAGTTGCTTCTCCGTTTTGTTCACGACAGGCAGATCCAAGTGGGAGTCCACTGACGTGTCTCCATGACCGGGAAAATGCTTCACCACCGGAATAATCCCTTCGCTGCGCAGCCCTTTCATCTCAGCTATGCCCATTTGTGAAACCAGACTGGCCGAACTTCCAAATGAACGATCCCCAATTACCGGGTTATTCGGATTACTATTTACATCCATCACTGGAGCAAAATCGACGTTAAAACCTACCAGCTGAATTTGTCTTGCTAACAATTTGCCCATCGTTTCAGCCAAATCAGCATCCTTCGTCTTCCCCACTTTCCCATTGGAAGGTATAGACTCTACCGTTTCTGGCATTCGACTAACTTTGCCACCCTCCTGATCCACACTCATGAAAATTGGAACTGGATTGGAACGATTGGCATCCTTAATGGATTGCACGAACTTTGCCGTTCCTGGCACGGTCGAGACATTATTCGCATAGAAAATAATCCCTCCCACCTTCTGATCCGTGATCATCTGTTTCGCTTGAGCATCCAAAGTGGTTCCCTGAACACCCGCCAGAATCATTTGTCCGATCTTCTCATCCAAAGACAATTGGTCGAGCTGCTCTTCTACCGGATCCTTCTCTTCCTGTGGAGGCACTGTATTCTGTTGATCATTCTGATTGATTGCACCTGTGTTTGAATTCGCATTGGTCTCCGTTCCGGCATTATTGTTATTTTGCTCTGACGAGAAAGGCTTCTGTGACTGCCCACATGCGGATAAGAGCAGCATTATTCCGAATAGCAGGCACAACATTTGAAGCGTGTTTATGTGTTTGTTTTTTAACTTGCGATTATCGATATACAAGGATGGTCATCCTCCTTAAGCATTGTTGTCATTCAGTCTGAATGTGGTTCAGGCATAACCTTATCATAAGGTGGTTCATTTTCAAAATGGAGACGGCTCCAGTACAAATTCTTATGATGCAGCCTAAAAACGCAAAAAAATTTCCCTTTTTGGGCTTAAAGTGTGCTACTTCATGGTGTTGTTCCTTAGGGCGTGTGTGATTGGAGGGGAGGAGCAAAGGTGTCAGCGGTGCGAAAAATGGTTTTCTATTGTGAATTTTTCATATGTTGAAATTATTATTATAGGGAGGTGAAAAAGCCGCCTTTCGGCGGCATCAGGTTTGTTTTCAGTTTAGAGTGTTTTCAATGCTTCTGCTGTAAAAGGAACAATTTCGGACAGGCGCCCTTCGCGAACTTTGTTTGGCCATTCCGGATCACTCAGCAGTACACGCCCCAACGCGATCAAGTCAAATTCATTATTTTCCATTTTCTCGTTCAACTGATCCAGATGAGCGTCACCTGTTCCCTGGTTTTCGTTCGCTCTGTCCACGAATTCCGCTTCGAGACCTACCGATCCAACGGAGATCGCCGGCTTGCCACTTATTTTCTGTGTCCAGCCTGCAAGATTCAGCTCTGAGCCATCAAATTCTGGCAGCCAGAATCGACGGGTAGAGCAGTGGAAAATATCTACACCTGCAGCCGTGAGGGGTGCAAGGAATTGCTCCAGTTGTTCTGGTGTTTCCACCAGCCGTGCGTCGTAGTTCCCCATTTTCCATTGGGAGAAACGAAGTACGATCGGGAAGTCAGGACCTACTGCAGCGCGACATGCTTCAATAACCTCAACAGCAAAACGCGTGCGCTGTGCCAGATCGCCTCCATATTTATCCGTACGACGATTGGTTTGCTCCCAGAAGAATTGATCAATCAGGTAGCCATGAGCCCCGTGAAGCTCAATACCATCAAAACCAATGCGCTGCGCATCTGCTGCTGCTTGGGCAAACGCCTGGATAAGACCCTTGATCTCGTCCTCTGACAATGGTTCTCTCTCAGGTTCACCTACCATGCTTATTCCCGATGGTCCTACCGGTTCAGCTTCTGCATTAGGCAGGTCCCCTGAACGGCGGGCTGTACCCACATGCCACAATTGTGGCATGATTTTGCCACCTGCCTCATGGACTGCTTTGACTACATTTGCCCAACCCTGCAATGATTCTTCGCCATGGAACAGCGGTATGCTCGCGCCACTAATGGATGAAGGGTGGTTAATACCCGTTCCTTCCGTAATAATCAGCCCTACACCTCCGGCTGCTCTGCGACGATAATATTCCACGACCTCTGGTCCGGGTACTCCTTCGGGTGAAAATCCACGAGTCATGGGTGCCATGACGATCCGGTTGGACAGGGTAAGCTTGTCCGAGGTAAATGGTTTAAACAAAGCTGACGGTACATTCATTGTGTATTGCTCCTTTACGATTAGATTGGAAGAAAAGATGTACACTTTCTTGCACATGCTATTGTATAACTACCACAGATGTTAATCAGTGAGTTGGTTAAGATATATCACCTTTCTATTTTATAGTTTCTGATTTTTATTTTCAAATTTTCGATTTAAAAGGATTATTAATCTCTTGAACATAAAAATAGAGCAAGCTCGATGTAGCTTCATCTAAGAAGTTCTACGATCTTGGCCTGCTCTGTACAATTAACCTAAACGGCTCTCTCTGTAACCAAAAATGTGGATGAAGCATAGTATATAATCCATAATCTTCCTTACATTTAATTAGAATTAACAGGGATATCATTGCGATTAATTCTGAGTAATTTGCCTGATGAAGTCGATAGAACGTCGGGGTCTGTGCCCAGCCCAAAGTAGAAATCACCTTCGTGTTCTTCAAAAGACTTGGCGTACGTGTCCTGGTTAAAACGGAGGATTTCATTCCATGTGTTCAGATCTGTCGATTGATACACCCGGTTTATATAGAGATTTGCACTTTTGCGAGTGTAGGTAAGCACATAGACTTTCCCTTCTCGAAGCAGTAGATCCGTAGGAAGAGCTAGAGTATCTGGCAAAATGACGCGCGCTGCCTGATTAATGTCGGTCATCACATTCAAGGATTTGGGTAACAGTTGCCCATCATTGAATACCCCTCCGGCAATATAAAGCAGCTTATTGTTAAAATTAATATTTTTCCCTATTTTATTATACGGAACTGTGCCCGTTTGATAGGATAATCCTGGGAGCATTTTGCTACCATAAATGACCACGTCTTTCTTTTCAAGCTTCTCATTAATCTCTAATACATTAGTCTTATCGCCCCAAATTTTATTGGCAGGATACATCATGCCTGATGCATATAATTTGCCCTTGATTTCAAATAGCGTATATGCCCTGAAGCCAAACGTATTGATGGTGGCGAATTTTTGCCAACTTTCGCCTTGATCATGAGAGATTAATACGGTCGGTTTCTGCTCGGTACCCAGCGCTGCAAACAGTTTGCCCTGATAGGACGCCAAATCGTATACGTGTACACCTAGCGGCAGATTGCGATACTTTGTCCATACATCTCCATCTAACCGGTAGAAGTTTCCCATATCCCACTGTTCACCATCCGAATCATTTCCGGGAATATACAATTTGTCGTTCAGCACTTTATAAATATCAATCTGTTCCTCATCTACAAATAATTTGGTCGAAGGAACGATGCTCGGATTGCTATTGGTGACGGACTGGGTTATAAATTTGGGATTGGCTGTATCGTAATAAATGACTGGAATAGGACCCGCATTAGGTGAAACACCTAAATTACTGCTGTTCCCATGACCCATATATATTTTCCCTCTGTACAGCTGCAAGTCCCAAACATTATTGGCATACGGTGCTTTCTTAAAAGGTTTTCCAAGCAACTCAATCTTGGACGTCACATCAGCGGATGTGATAGGCGCACTGGACACCTTGGCAAGTGCCCGTTCGGCAGTTGGCTGATGATCGGTTGAAACATTGTTTTTGGGTTTCGAATTACCCATAAGCAGCCAGCCCATGCCTGCAACAATCGTCAAAATCACGGCTGCCCATTTTGTATTGCTCTGCATGTCCGCTTCCTCCTTCATTTTTATGAAATAACACCTTTACATCAAAATGATACAAATTGTATCTTTTCATATTATGTAAAACGAAACGTACTTGCAACAAATTCCGCCCGTTCTGTGCAAAAAAAATAGACAATCGCATCCGAAGATGCGTTGTCTATTTGTCATTCATTCATTGTGGTTGCCTACCGCTTGCACATCAGTTCCAGTTGAGTTCCAACCGGGCACGTGTTGCCATCCGCTGACTTCCACTCTATTACTTGGCTTGTGATTCGCTTGGTAAATTTACTCAGCTTTCACCAGAATTTTAACCTGGTTTTTCTCTTTCAGCAGTGCTTCAAATCCATGCTCTACCACTTCATCCAGGCTGATTCGTTTGGTTACCAGCTTGTCTGCCGGGAAGAAACCTTTAGCCATCAAGCTAATCACAGCCGGGAATACGTCACGGTAACCGATAATGCCATTGACCGTACGCTCCTTCATGACAATGGAGTTTGGCAGGATCGGTGCTTCCTGTTCAAAAATGCTGACGATCATCAATTCACCGCCAATACGCGTTGAATCAATCGCTTGTTGCAGCACCCGTGGAACTCCGGTTACTTCATAAGCTACATTCACGCCACCTTGGGTGCGTGCATGAATTTCTTCCACTACTTTGTATTGTGTAGGATCAATAACAATAGCGCCAAGTTCTTCCGCTTTGGCTTTACGTTCTTCGGATAATTCCACAACATAAATATCCGATGCACCAGAAGCTTTCAACGCTTCAATAACCAACAACCCGATTGGACCCGCACCAAAAACGGCCGCAGTGTCGCCGACTTTCAGTTTGCTTTGACGAACAGCATGAAGAGCTACTGCGGAAGGCTCCACCAACGCTCCCTGCTCGTACGAGATGGAATCAGGAATGGCATGAACCATATATTCCTCAGCCGTTACATACTCCGAGAAACCTCCGCCTCCCCCAGCCAGACCCAAGAAACCCATCTGATCGCACAAATTATATTTCCCTTGTTTACAGGCTTCACAATGACCACATGCATAGATCGGTTCCACCACAACGCGGTCCCCTGCCTTATAACGTGTCACGCCTTCTCCTACTTCAACGACTTGTCCTGAAAATTCATGCCCCATCACAACAGGTGCTTGTTCCCCTGTTAGCGGATGCGGTGCTTGAGCCGGAATGAAGATCGGGCCAGCAGTGTACTCGTGCAAGTCACTGCCACAGATACCACACCACTCCACTTTTATTTTAACCTTTCCCTGTTCAGGGCGGGGTTCATCAATATTTTCGAGACGCAAATCTTTTACTCCATGCCAACGCAATGCTTTCATTTGTTTCATCTCCCAGATCATAAGTTTTGATATAATCGGAAACGTTTCCGTAAGTTAAATATGTCACATTTTAAATAGGCTGTCAAACATAATTTGTCACACATATGTCTATCTTATGAATTTTACGTCGATAATTCTGGTGTAATAACAGCGTTTTCAATATATCGATCATTTTTTGCTCTGTGGCTTTCTGTCCGTTCTCGTGTATATGTTTAATTCAATGGATATAGAATGCGCGATTTTTCTCTATTTATCCATTTGGTTCTTTTGGAAAACCAACAGACATCTCTGTCCTTTCAATCGTATTCACGGGATAGTTATTGGCTCAAATGTTATAATCAAGGTATAGGATTGTCTTTGCATTCGTACATATTTTCAAAATTCGGAATCGTTTCCGATGAAGTGAGGTTAACTAAACGTGAGTAAAGATCAGAAGATTACGATCAAGGACGTTGCAGAACTTGCAGGTGTAGGTATCGCTACCGTCTCCCGAGCCATTAACAATTCCGATGGCATCAGCAACAAAACACGGGATAAAGTCTTGCAGGCCATTGAGGAGCTTGGATTTGTCCCCAATACCTCTGCCCAGAGTTTGAAAATACGGCAGACACATCAGATCGCACTGGTTGTTCCCGACATACGCAATGCTATCATTCCCGAGATCTCTTGGTCTGTTGAACAAACGGCGAAGCAGCATGGGTATCATGTGGTTCAAATCAATACGGCGGGTAATGCACGAACGGAACTGGAAACCATTCGTACGATCAAAAAATTGCATGTGGACGGGCTTATTTTCATGCCTTTGGCATATCCCAAAACATTGCCTGGTTTAATTGATAAAGCTCCCCTTCCCATTTCCATGATCAATTACGGTAAAAAGCTGGACCCTGGTATGAAAGCTGATGTCGTTTCTCTTTCACAGCCTGAAGGGAAATTGGTAATGGAACATCTGATTAAGATTGGACGGACCCGCATTGCATACGCCGGTGCTCCCAAAGACATTATTGAAGAGCGTTATCGGGCTTATGAGCAAGCACTCGGACATGTAGATATCTCGCTTGTTTACTTCGGAGAAGATTTTTCATTGAATACGGGAGCTAATGCAGCGGATTATTTCTATGGACTGACTCACATGCCAGATGCCGTATACGCGATTAACGATATGGTCGCCATCGGACTGGTAAATCGGTTTAAAGAACTCGGCGTTCGTGTCCCTGAAGATATCGCAGTTGTGGGCGTTGATAATAACCAATGGACTACCGTTACGTCTCCGCAGATCAGTTCAGTCTCGATTATGGGCGAAGAAGTGGCCCGACTTGCTACGGAATTACTGTTAAAACGGATTCGAGAGATGAGCACCACGGATTACGAGCATATTCAATTTGAGCCACGGTTAATTGTGCGCGAGTCCAGCGTTGCCATGATCCGCTCATCTTCACAAGGACCACGCGCATAAGAATGATTGCGAAGAAACCGGATTTAATGGACAGTCCAAACCTTCGATAAACACAAAAAGGTGCTCACCAGGAATGAATTTTGTCCTGAGAAACACCTTTTTTTATCTTCATTCACACCCTTTTATCTCAAACCCACCTCCGAGCAATTACTTCTTCGAAAGCAATTGTCTAATCGGTGTTCCTTTCATAAACATCTCAATATCCTCTACGGTATGGTTAAAATAAATGGCATAGTTTCCTTGAGTCACATAACCCAAATGCGGTGTTGCCAGAAGATTTGGCAGTGTACGCAACATATGATTCACAGGAAGAGGTTCCTGTTCATATACGTCTAGACCGGCCCCGGCAATCCACTCATTCTGTAAAGCTTCGACCATCGCCTCTTGATCCACAATGCCTGCACGGGACGTATTGATCAATAAAGCAGTATTTTTCATCCGTTGCAGCTCGGCTCGTCCGATCAGATTACGAGTGCGATCACTGAGCACCAGATGAATGGAAACAATATCGCTTTGTTCCAGCAACTGTTCCTTCGTCTCTGCCCACTGGACTCCCTGTTCCTCCGCTCGTTCCTGTGTCAAATTCTCACTCCAGGCGATCACGTTCATGCCAAAGGCTTGTGCAATCTCTGCCATCCGGCTGCCAATCTTGCCTAAACCGAGCAATCCCAGTGTCTTTTCGTACAAATCCATGCCAACTGTACTTTGCCAATTCCGATTGGAACGCAGTGCGTTATTTTCAGTTACCAGCTGTCTGGACAGACCCAGTATCAGCGCCCATGTCAGTTCCATCGGCGGGTTCGAGCTGCCTTCCGTGCCACAGACGATTACTCCACTTTCTTCCGCGGCCCGGAGATCAATGGAGGCATTGCGCATGCCGCTTGTAATCAGAAGCTTGAGCTTGGGCAATTGTGTAATCACGGATTCAGGAAATGGTGTACGCTCACGCATCAAGACAATAATTTCAAAATCCTGCAGTTCCTGAACGACCTTCTCTTCTGATCCCAAATAGTTATTGAACGTCTGAACCTCAACTCGATCCAGGATAGGAGTCCAATCCGCTGAAGAAAGGGCTACATTCTGATAATCATCCAATATGGCACAACGCAACTTCGTCTGCATGGTTGAATCTCCTCCTCATATATGTGCATCATCAAACATTCTTTGAACATGTTACCCGAATATGTAAATCATAGTATACACCCTAATTTAATCTATACCCTATCTGTATTGTATCAACTCAAGCCCTCATCTGCCCAATGTCCTCAGACACAAAAAGAGCAGGAACAGATTCCCGCTTCTCGCTCTCACTTCAGAACAGCTTGAAAAGCAGCGCCGTCATCAGTATGGCCATCGCCACTTGAAGCAAGGACCGTATTTTCCAAAAAATCGTATCTAATTTTGATTGATCATTCTCTGTTAGCGAACCCACAATAGCAATAAAAGCAAGCATGCCAATCACAATCAAACTGAACTGGATGATCCCCATCCCGCCGTATGTCGTCAGAAGCACACCTATAATGTATAAAACGACAAGGTAGATCCTATGAAAATAACGCTCCATATGAACACCCTTTCTAAAAATGAAATCCTTCCCTCATTCCTCAAGCAACGATAACGTAACCTTAATACTCTGCTGCACAAATGAGCGATCCGGCTCCGATTTCATCATCACGGTCAATCCAATCATCGATACAACCAGAGACTTGGACAACGCACTTGCGTCGAGATCATTAGACAATTCCCCTGTTTCCTGCCCCCGTTCAATCGTCTCCTTGAAAATCGCCCCGAGATACATCTGGTGCTCGCGTGTCAGAACAGCGAATTTGGGGTCATGTGGAGCCAGTTCAACCATCGTATTGATGCAAAAACAGCCATGACGAGTATCTGTCACATCCCCTTCTGCTCCAATATGTTCAAATAAGGCACGGAAGGCTTCTTTTACAGAGGATGTATGTTGAAGCCTGGATCTGACCTGCGCGGCATGCAAAGTTGTATATCTGCGAAGTGCCGTTTCAAACAATTCCTTTTTGTCACCAAAAGCCGCATAAAGACTGGGACGTTGAATTCCCATGGCTGTTGTCAAATCACTTAGGGACGTCGCCTCAAATCCCTTATCCCAAAAAATCTGCATCGCTGCTTCCAGTGCCTGATCCGTATCAAATTCCCGTTGTCTAACCATGTATTCACCCTCTTTATGTATCGATCAGTATACATCTATTTTAATCTAGATCCAATTTTCATGTCAAACTTATCTTTATTTATAAAAGAAAAATCAACCATTCCATTTTATTTCTTGACATCGTGTCAAAGCGTGAAGTATGTTTATTCGGAATCATAATGTACTGATCGGTATATTTAAATTCAACCGTGTTCTTACCGCTCCCCCTAACTTACCACATTCGAATACAGAAAGGTGAATCATCCATGCAAAATCCATCTCATCAAGCACATCCCTTCAGCGAAGGACGTCCAGGCATGTCCCGACTTGTCGCGCTGTTATTTGCCCTGTGCAGCGGACTGGCGGTAGCCAACATTTATTATGCCCAGCCTTTGCTCGACTCCATTGCTGACGAGTTTAGAATCTCTCATTCCTCTATTGGAATCGTTATTACCGTAACCCAGATTTGTTACGCCCTCGGATTGTTATTACTGGTCCCACTTGGTGATCTATTGAACCGGCGCAAGCTGATCATGATCCAGATGCTTTTATCCGTAATCGCCCTGGTTACTGTCGGTACCTCATCATCCAGCCAGGTTCTATTCATTGGAATGGCCGCCATCGGGCTGCTTGCCGTGATTACACAAACACTCGTTGCCTTTGCCGCCTCCCTGGCTGTACCTTCAGAACGAGGGCGTATCGTCGGTCTGGTCACAAGCGGAATCGTCATAGGCATATTACTGGCGCGAACCATAGCAGGCACCTTAAACGATTGGATCGGCTGGAGATCAGTCTATCTCTTCTCTGCCAGTCTGACATTACTCGGGATTATCGCACTGTTTCTTGTACTCCCAAAACACGAACCCAAGCGAGAGAAACTCAGCTACACCCAATTAATTGTTTCAGTCATGCAACTGTACCGTGAGTTGCCTATTCTGCGAACACGCGGCGTTCTCGCCATGTTAATTTTCACAGCCTTTAGCACGTTATGGACTTCCATGGTGTTGCCACTTAGTGCTCCGCCACTTTCCCTGTCACATACTGCTATTGGAGCCTTTGGTCTCGCGGGAGCTGCTGGTGCCCTGGCTGCTGCACGTGCTGGAAAACTGGCTGATCGGGGATTGGGACAAAAGACGACGGGCGTCGCTCTGGTCATATTGCTTCTATCCTGGCTGCCCATTGGCTATGTTCACCACTCTTTATGGCTGCTTGTAGCTGGGGTAATTATGCTGGACCTTGCCGTGCAGGCCGTACATGTCACCAACCAGAGTCTGATCTATGAAGTTCGACCAGAGGCGCAGAGCCGTTTGACGGGCGCCTACATGATCTTTTATTCAATAGGAAGTGCTACCGGCTCCATTGCGTCTACTCAAGTATACGCATGGGCAGGTTGGACTGGCGTTTGCTGGCTGGGTGCAGGCGTGAGTGCCGCTGCGCTTCTGTTCTGGACCATTGATCGATATATCCATCGGAATTCGGATCAATAAAAGAACTTAATCCAGCTTATTCCATACCACAATAAACAGCGTGGCTAACGGACCAAATAACAGGGAAATCAGAAACCAGTTACGGCCACTTCTGTTTTTTCCCTGAGCAAGTCCGGCATTAGTAAGGGCAAGTGTGCCCCAACCTACAAAATATTCGTTTTCCATCAACTATCATTTCCTCCTTACAGATCGGCCCTATCTATTCTCTAGTAACGCCTTTAGCTTCAAATTACGGCTCTCCAGGAAAGCCTGCATATACCTCTTGAGTACAATCCGCTCTGCAACCCAACCCAGAACACCAAGGGGAGCTTCGAATCTCAGTGTGTCCCTCATACAAGTGGTCTGCTCTCCAAGCTTGCTAAAACTGTGTTCATGTCTCATGCTCTTGAAAGCACCTTTCTCCATCTGATCCACAAAGAGATACGGCCGATTGTACGCGGCGATCCGGGAAGTCAGCTTTTGCCTTATCCCGAAATGGCTCGCTTCGAAAGTTACCGTATCGCCTTCACCAATTCTGCCCGTTGTAACACCCGCTACAGCCTGCTCACGGGTATGTTTCCAGACGGTCCGGGTATGAATATCAATGTCCCGCGCATAGTCAAAGCATCGCTCAATGGGCGCATGTATTGTAATCTCGGTTACCACTTCAATCAAGGACGATCACTCCTTTTCCGCTTCCTTTGCCTAAAGGCTATGTTAAATTCTAATGTTGATATCTGACCATAAGAAAACCGCATTCGTTGAAAAGGTGGTTTATTGCTATCGTGTCCCGTTAGCGCAAGGACTTACTCTGTTGAATTTCGTGTTCCTCAACATAAAGCGGCATCAGAGAAGGCGGATCGTACCTTATCGCGGCCTTTAAACGAAAAATGGTGCCGATAGCCTAGCCCCACAGCCGAAACGAAATAATGAGTCTAATCCGACAGTGCCCGCATGATGTTGGATTTCGCCTCTACCGCAATTGCTTCATTCCCATCATCGACCGCTTGCATTAAGACCAGTATGGGGATGTATACCGCGATCAGCCGTGCCAGCAGCTTCGTTTCCTCGTCCGCTCCTCCGTACGTTTCAAAAAACACGCCGCGAGCGTAAGATGGTAAAAAGCTATAAGCAACGCTCAAATCGCAAGCCGGATGGCCTACGCTCAGATCGCCCCAATCAATGATGCCGGAAACGATCCCGTTCTCATTTACAAGCATATTTTTGAAATGAAGATCGCCATGTAGCAGTGCATTCACCGCCTCGACACGGTCCTTTTGCAGCCTGCTAATATACGCTTCGATCACACCGGACTCCTCCGGCGACAAGTGTTCAACCACCTTCGATAGAAAGCCCTCCAATTTCACTTTGCGCGATGCTATGTCCGTCAAGTTTCGATGATCTTGCTGAACTCCGCACTTCAGCGCCGCCTGCACCGGAAACTCATGCAATCTCCGCAAAAATTTCGCCAACGTCTCTGCCGATAAAGCCCGGCGTTCTTCCGTCAAACCGATTGGGAAATCTCCTGACACGTAGGCATAGCCAAGAAATGGTGCCGGGTATTCGTCACTTGCTTCGCCATAAAACAACGGTTTCGGATAGGGGATGGTCATATATGCCTCCAGCTTCGGCAGCAGCTTCCCTTCCATACGAATAGAGCCAACTGCAATCTTTCTTCTTGGAAACCGGAACACATACTCGTCACCGATGAGAAAAACCGTATTGTCCCAGCCCCAGCCCAATCGCTTTACTTGCTTCGATGACAGCTGAGGGAATTGTCTGCCGATCAGCGTCCGCGCCTGCTCTTCGTTAACCTCCCACTCCGCATCCCATACATTCGTTCCTCCCATGAATTGTCTGCCTCCTCGTTCCTTACGTTATTTAGATGTTTACATTCCCTGGAATTTACGCATAACTGCCCGTTAGCTTAACAAGAATAAGTAGAAAGCCGAGTCGGTCACAGTAAACAGACACAATTTGACCAACATATTTTTCTTATTCGACGCGGTATTCTCATACTTGCTGTCTAAGTAACGAAACCACGCCAAGTAATTCTGCAAATACTTTGTTGCAACACCATTGATGCGATCCATCCATTTCTTCAAGCGGCTGTGGTAGCTGTTGGTTCGGGACTGCAAAAAGTAGATAAGTTCTCGCTTACCATTATCGTCCAACGTATCAGCAAGCTTTTTCAGTTCCTTTAAATCCATGGGCAAATCATCTCCGAACAGTTATATTGCCCTTACCAAAGAACACTTGTTCGTAATTTTCAAATATCAACAACAAAGTTTAACATACGCTTCCCTAAAAAGGAAGATTAAGGTCTTTGCAAAGTATAGTCCTGGTCACCATGAAGAACAACGCAGTTCATGATCTAAATGAAAAACGGGTCCCCTGTTATCTTATAGGAGGCCCGTTTTCTGTATGAATTCATTTGTTATTCAAACTTAGATAATTAATTCATTAATGGCAAGAGTGCGTTCTTTGGACAGATCACGATATTGTTCCGATTCCACCTTGATCAGTGGTTTAAAAATATCGGATGTATTGTTCATGACAATAACACCCCGCTCGCCGTTGCTCAGCAGTACTTGTTTACCAATAAAATTAGGAAGCAGATGCTGCATCAAGGCTTGAACCGGCTTCTCATTCAGTTTGCCGAATCCCATCGCATAAATATCGCGCAAGTTATTGATCAGGTTCGGATTGCTGCTTCCGTGACTGCCGGATCTCATCCCAATGTATATGTCAGCGACTGATACGATCTGTGTATATGGATGAATTTCGTCTTTCTTCAGTTGCATCGGATATCCGGTACCATCCTCCAGTTCATGATGCTGAAGAGCTACCAGCGCTGTAGCCTCATCGGTCATGGAACTTTTGATAATATCATGTCCATAGATCGTGTGACGCTGCAATTCGAGCTGTTCATCTGCCGTTAACGGTTCCACCTTGTTGCGTATCCGATGAGATACCTTGCATTTGCCGATATCGTGAAGATAGCCCCCACGACTGATCTGATAACTTTCTTTTTGGGAATAACCAAGCCAGTTAGCTAGGTAAAATGACAACAGTCCAACCTGAATGGAATGTGTGTAGTTATTGACATCATCCCGTTCCAGCATCATCAGGAGATGCACGACATCCTTTTGCTCGTCCAATCCCTCCACCATCGGTTGAAGCGCATCGTCCACCATTGTTGCGTTGAACTTGCCCACAGTCAGCGCTTCGAGAAACGCGGATTGATAATTATGTACAGTTTGTATAAATTGGGATTTCATTTCTTCTTCAGGCGGTTCTTCCTTGGTGCTTGTGCTTGCTCCAGATGCAAATTTTGCTGCAGCAGCAAAGAATTCCGCTTCCGTGATCTCTTCCTCGCGTGGTTCAATATCCACATAGTCTACGCGGTGCTGCATCAGCAAGGTGATATCTTCACTTTTGATCACAGTACCCTGACCCAGAACGTGTAATCCCGCTTCGCTGAATGTATCCGCAGTTAGACGGTCTCCATCTTGCAGGTTCATAATATGGATTCTCAAATCGGTATTCCCCCTGAACAATCATTTATAGTCAACAGTACCCGTTAGATCGGGTCCCAAAAATCCCTATACTACTTTATATCGATAAATACATTCTTTTTCTCCATAGTCCAAACGACCTTAATCGTAAAAGGAAATACGAACGTATAAGACTTTATTCTCAGTCCCATTTTCAAAAAAGTCCCGGTTTGAATTTGTATTTAGATATCTGGCATATTGCTTTACACATATATAACCAAAAAGCCCAAAAAAATCTTTGGGCTTTTACTGAATTCAACTAAATTTTGATTGAACTCAGGCTCGCTCCCTGTACGAAAAAGCGTTCAATCCCTTTCTCAACAGATGGGTCTGGAATTAATGGTGGTGCCTGATGCGGCTTCACTCTGGCATCGATAATGATCTGGTCACAGCCCCAATGTTTATAGTTGTAACTGCTGTTCACACCGTACATATCATGGGACGGATTACTGCGGGTAAATGTCGCCCACAAGAAGTTGCTGAGATTCGCACTCAGGAAAGAACTATCGTCACATAATACAATCATTGGACAAGAAGACAGGTCTCCTTTTTCCTTCAGCATGTCCGTAAATGCCTTCATTTCTTGTTCTGTATCCGCATAACTATTGAATGGCGCACCCTGAATAGCTACAATTCCTGGCATCACCAGCTGCGGATTACTATAACCTCGGATATCCTTCAATGTCTCCGGTACTTCACGGCACAATTCCCGTTTCTTGTCCCCATAGGCTGCAAATACAACCTTACTGCCGCTGTTCAACCCGGTTCCCGAGTAATCCAGCGTATCGATCGTTGTGTTGGTATGGAAATGAATGTCCCGTTGCAGATCCATTCGTTCCAGGATATACGTCAGGAACTCCACTTCTCGGTGCGTATCCAGCGGTTGCTGATCTTCTGCTGTGATAAACAAATACTTCGCCAGACTGAGCTGGCCTGTACCCAGAATACGACTCGCAATCGTCAGCAGCTCTGTTGGCTGTTTTACCGTCTGATAGGGCGTATACCGCTCACTTCCGATCGCGAACAGAAGCGGATGCACTCCTGCTGCATCGACAGCATGGACTTCTTTCACACCGGGAACTTCCTGTTTAATGGCATCACCCGTAATTTCGTGAATCAGGTCCCCAAATGCAGTATCCTCTTGCGGAGGACGACCCACCACGGTAAATGGCCAGATCGCATTCGGCTTGGCGTACACTTTATGCACTCTCATTAGTGGGAACGGATGGGTCAGACTGTAATATCCAAGATGATCACCAAACGGTCCTTCAGGCTTCGTCTCGTCCGGGTAAATATCACCCGTGATGACAAAATCGGCGTCATTGCTGATGCAATACCCATCCTTATAGCTGTAACGGAAACGCCGGCCCGCAAGTAGCCCCGCGAAAGTCATCTCACTGAGTCCTTCAGGCAAAGGCATCACTGCAGAAAGTGTATGTGCCGGCGGACCCCCAATGAATATACTCACTTTCAGGGGTTCTCCCTTTTTGACTGCTTTGGCCTGATGAATACCAATTCCGCGATGGATCTGATAATGAAGTCCAATTTCCTTATTCAGTTCATAATCATTACCACTTAGCTGTACCCGATACATGCCCAGATTGGAGTTCATGATGCCTGGCTTGTCTGGGTCTTCCGAATAGACTTGAGGCAGCGTAACGAATGCTCCACCATCCATAGGCCAATGCTTGATCAACGGCAGATCCGAGATTTGAATCTCTTGCGCGGTTACAGGCAAACTGATGGACTTCTGCTTAGGTAGAGCCTGCCACGCGGCAAGACCGGTGCTGATATGCTGAAAAGGCGTCTTGAGTGCCTTCATTGGATCATCCCGGACAGCCATGACACGTTGTACACCTTCAAGCGTTCCACGGAACATGAATTTGCTTCGTTCCAGTGTACCGAACAGGTTCGAAACAGCCTGGAACTTGGAGCCTTTCACATTTTCGAAAAGCAGAGCTGGGCCTTTCGCCTCATGCACTTTCATATGTATCGCTGCCATCTCCAAATGAGGGTCCACTTCTTCCTTCACTCGAATCAAATGTCCATGCTGCTCCAGATCATTAATGCAATCTTCCATATTGCGATATTTCATTGGATGGCTCCATTCTGTATATAATAAATTGTTATGTTCATATATTCACATAGATGTGCAGGGGTAGCGGATAGAATAAAACGTTGAATCTAATTTACTCTCGTCACCATATAAATGGATTGATACTCACATCTCTTCTATCTTATCAAATCATCTGCCACTAAACAAAACAATATATCAGATCTTTCACGCAGTGCTCACCAAAAAGCAATATTTAAGCAACAGGGTCTTGTATTCTAAGGACCAAGATTGCTTCAATATTGCTAATTGAGCTTACTTAAGATGTAGTCGAAGGTCTGGGGATCGTAACCGTAAACTGCGTTCCTTCTCCAACCCTGCTCTCCACATCAATTGTACAATCATGCAATTTCAAAATTTTAATCACGATGGAAAGCCCTAATCCATTGCCTCTAAGTGCACTGCTCCGTGCTTTGTCCACCATATAAAATCGATCGAAAATATACGGAAGGGCCTCCTCGGGTATTCCTTGTCCTGAGTCTCTAATCGATACCTTCACGAATGACGTGGACATCTCGATTTCGATGTGAATGGACCCATCGGTACCCGTATATTTTATCGCATTGTTGATTAAATTCTGCCAGACCTGCTCAAACAAATCTTTATCGACCGTGATCTCGCAAGGCAATAAATCCAATTCAATTTTGATATTTTTGTGCGCCCACTGGGGCTCCGCTAATACGATCGCTCTTCTTAATTGTTCATCTAATTGGAACGTACTGAGATTAAACGGATGGTGCTCCGAGTCCAGCGAGGCTAACCGAAGTAAATTATCACTAAGCCTGGAAAGGCGTAATGTTTCCTCGTATATGATATCCAGATGCTCTTTCTGCTCTTCCAAAGGGATGACACCATCTTGCAGCGCTCTTGTGAATCCTCTAATCGATGTTAGTGGGGACTGCATTTCATGAGAGACATTACTGACAAAATCATCACGCACCGAGTCTATTTTTTGCAACTCACGGGCCATATGATTAAAGCTCTCCATCAGCTCACCAAACTCATCTGGATTATTATGTTTCAACCGGACAGACAGATCGCCTGAAGCCATTTTCTTAGCTGCAGCAGTTAGCCTTTTGATCGGTTTCACAATGTACCCAGACATGAACATGATTAATAAGCTTCCTATGACTAAGACAGTTAATAGCGATATAAATAATGTACGTTTCACATTATGAAAAATCGATGAAAAATTAATTTTGATCAGGAGCGCATCTTTTTCTTCATTCATCCTGGGAACACCAACAATCGCTGTCTCATCTTTATTGGATAGAATAAACGCTTCCGTAGTATTTTCATCGAATAATTCATTAACTTTATCAACTGGTAGTGAAGCAAGCACTTCACTTTGTTCATTCACGGAGTTTATGTCCAAGCCGTATCGTGCAAAGATATCCAAGCTTGTTTTCACTTTTTCCGGATCATCAATCAGATTTATCATCGTAGCTATGTCTTCGGCAATCGTAACCATAGAATGATTTGGTGTGTTTTCCTGAGACCGCATATTTAATATAAAGGAGAGAATTAAACTGACGATCACAATACCAAAAAAGGTAACTACGATTCGTAGACGCAGGCTTTTCCTCACGATTTTCATACACTCTCCAAACGATATCCAAGTCCTCTTATCGTCGAAATGATCAACTCAGGGATCGGTTCAAGCCGTTCTCGTAACCTTTTGATATGCACATCAACGGTACGCTCATCACCTTCATAATCGATTCCCCATATATCTTCTATAAGCTGTGTACGTGTGAATATTTGCCCTGGCAAACTCGCCAGAGCAAACAACAATTCACATTCCTTCTTTTTCAATTCAACCGTTTGAGCTCCCGCCTCCACTGTCAAATTGCTCAGATCAATCGTTGCACCGCCTATATGAATAACATTCGATGAAATCTTGTTGTATCTCTTCATTAAAGATTTCACACGCAAAATTAACTCCACAGGATCAAAAGGTTTTACTAAATAATCGTCTGACCCTGCATTGAATCCTCTGACTTTATCCTTGGATTCTCCTTTGGCAGTCACCATTAGAATGGGAATATCCAGATAAGATCGAATGTCTTCGGTCAGTTCAATACCATCTACTCTTGGCATCATCACATCTACAATCGCTAAATCAATTTTGGTATGAGACAAAATGTTCAGTGCTTCTTGGCCATCCGGCGCTTCCACGACGGAAAACTGATTTTTTTCGAGATAAATTCGGATTAATTTGCGGATATGGGAATCATCATCCACCACAAGAATCGTGTTCATGTATCCATTATCCTTTCCGCAATTTTCATTATTCACAACTTAAATTTATTCGTATCGTAAGGATTCCATCGGGTCCAGCTTGGCAGCCTTCGATGATGGCATCAAACCAGCGATGATACTAATCACTGTACTTACAACGATTCCGAACACAATGTAGTATCCCGATAAATTTATTAGCTTAGCTCCAAAAGCGTTGTCCAAGAGAATATTCAACACATAACTAATAATTATCGCAAATACTACCGCAATGATTCCACTGAATACCCCCAATAGAGCAGATTCAGAAAAGAAAATTCGCTTGATGTCCTTCTTTCTTGCTCCAATCGCACGAAGGATTCCGATTTCCTTCGTTCGTTCCACGACACTAATGTAAAGCACAACCAATATCATAATACCGGATACGATTAACGAAATGCCTGCAATACCAGACAGAACGATCGTGGCCATGTTCACGTATGTCGTGATATTTTCCATGATTTTTGCCGTCTGGGAGCCTGAGAAGCCCGCATCAACAGCTGCTGCATTAATATCATTGACATATTTCATATCGGTTGCATAAGCGTTAACCTGAATTGGCCCAATCGTTATTCCTTTGTCCGCATACATTTGCTCCAACGTCTGTGATGAAATGTAACCCGGTGATTGCTGCATTGGTGATCTTTGATCTGACGCTTCATAAATACCAGATATGGTTATTTCTTTCTCCAAAGTTACCGGTTTATTATTGCCATCCATCTCATTAATATATAGAAACACAGACTTGCCGATCATGGATTCAGCTTGGTCATTTCCACTTAATTTATTCGCCGTATCGAGGGGTAACAACATCTCATTTTCTACCGGAAGCTTACCCGTTGTTAGCGTTGCTGGATCAAAAGCATCCGTTAACGTGGTTAACTGCGTAAGTGCCACACTTTGCTTTGAATTAACCATAGTCGATTTGCCTGTAATGGTAGTGATGGTCTCTACATGATCCACATTAGGGAATTTGCGAATAGTCTCAATGTCGGCTGTTGTAAAAGGTTCGCCTGCTGCCATCAAGGCTTGCGGGCCTTGCATATCTTTGGCATCTGCACTGGGCTTCGTTATATCCACAAGCAAAGGGTCCATACTTGAATTGATTTCGTCGTTCATATATGTCGTTATTCCATTACCCAAGGAGAGCATCAGGAGTACGCTTAAAATCCCGATCGACCCACCCAATGCAACCAGTACATTACGCTTGCCGTTGAGTTTCATATTTTTGAGAGCCATTTTGAAAGAAGCCAGTAAGCCCAAGTTTCTGGAAGCACCACGACTGCCTTCATAAGTGGTCAAGGAACGATCTTTTAGATGGATATCATCCTTAATCCGTCCCTCCTCAACCTTCACAATACGCGTACCGGAATCAGCTACTTTCTGCGAGTGAGTTACCGCAATGACCAGCATCCCTTTTTGCGCAATACTGTCCAGCAGAGCCAAGATTTGATCCCCGTTTTCCTTATCCAAAGCACCTGTTGGTTCATCCGCCAAAATAATGTCTGGATTGTTCGATAGTGCACGAGCAATGGAAACCCTTTGCTTCTGTCCACCCGACAGCTGGTTAGGCCGTTTGTTCAGATGATTCTTCAGCCCGACCTCGGTCAAAATATCTATAGCGCGCTTATTGCGTTCCTTTTCACTTGTGTCCGTCATTTGCATGGCAATCGTAACGTTCTCCAGCACAGACAGATGCGGGATCAGATTGAAATTTTGAAACACAAAGCCGATATTATTCTTCCGATAATCATCCATTTCCTTTTCAGTCATAGCACTTAAGTTCTTTCCACGAACAAGGATCTCCCCTTCAAAATCGGAGTCCATTCCACCAATAATATTCATAAGGGTTGACTTTCCGCAACCCGATTCACCAAGGATCGAGACGAATTCTCCTGTCTCAAAGCTCAAATTCACATCATGGAGCACAGGAACCTTTTCCTTACCATACAGCGTGTATGATTTCTTCACATGTTTTACTTCTAATATAGTCATCTTGATCTCTTCCTCTCCAAGTCATACACCCTATCTATATTGGCCATTTCACATTCTAACAAATTTGTGTGAACTGATAATGAACTGGACAATTCGCGTCTGCCTGGCAAAAGAATTGTAGCTGTCAAAAATCAATATGTAAGGAAAAGCAAACGGAGCCCTACATTCATTAGGACTCCGTTTGCTTAGTTCCGCTTGGCACATTAAATCCCTTCCACAATACGCTTCGAACGAACCTCTACTTGACGGAAAAGTTCTTCCTCATCTATCGTTAGCAGCTGCCTGTCTCTCATCAACACACGACCATTCACAATGGTGGTATCTACATCGGCGCCATTCACGCTGTATGCTAGCAATGATTCCAGCTCATGAACCGGCTGCAAATGCGGTTTCTGCAGATCAATCAGAATCAGGTCGGCCTTGCGCCCAACTTCCAGCACACCTACTTCATCCTGAAGGTTCAACAGACCTGCACTTCCCCGTGTAGACATGTGTAGTACCTCTCTTGCCGACAACCGGGTAGGATCACCATAATCCAGCTTTTGCAGCCAGGTCGCAGCCTTGATCTCTTCAAACATATCGATGGTTGTCGCACTGCCTGCCCCGTCAGTTCCAAGACCCACATTAATTCCCTGTGCAATCATCTCGGTAATTGGGGCAATTCCGCAGCCAAGCTTCAGATTGCTGACCGGATTGTGCGCTACTCCACCACGCATGCCTTTCAGTCTGCCAATATCTCTGCGATTCAGGTGTACACCATGGGCAAGCAGTACGTGTGCTTTTTCGAACATACCTGCCTCTTCCAAATACTCCGTTGGCGTCATGCCATAGCGTTCACGAATCTTCACAACTTCCTCTTTCGTCTCAGCCAGATGAATGTGGATAGGCACATTCTCCTGTTCCGCCATCGCAATGACTTCCCGCAAAGGTTCTACTGGGCAAGTATAGGGAGAATGCGGGCCATACATCGTCGTAATTCGACCCTCAGCCTTACCCGACCAACGTTGTACCAAATCGACCGCTTCCTGTAATCTGCGCCCTCCGTCATCCTCCACGAATACCATTCCGCGTGTGAGCGATGCCCGAATGCCGGTTTCCGTCACCGCTTCTGCGATTTCATTCATGTGAATGTACATATCAGCGTAAGCTGTAGTTCCTGAACGGATCATCTCGGCGATGGATAATTGTGCTCCCCAGTATATATCTTCGGGTGTCATCCGGGCTTCTGCAGGCAGCATCTTACGGTCAAGCCAGTCCATCAGCTTCAGATCATCCGAGAATGCTCGTAACAGACTCATCGGTGTATGCTGGTGAGCATTGATCAGGCCCGGCATTGCCAGTTTATGTTGACCATCCATAATGTCATCACCCGGTTGAGCCTGAATGTGGGGAGCAATCTCTGCGATACGGTCGCCTACAATGCGAATATCCCCCTTAAAGGGGGAATCGGTGTCTTTCATCGTTAAGATTGTGGCTTGCTGGATTAATATACTCATTCGTTTCACAACTCCTCTAGGTTTGGATTGCCTTACTTCCAAATCCGAGGATAAGCCTTCACGTAACGGCAAGGTCAAGACTAAGTTAATTTTTGAGTCGTCATTGTTCTGAAACTTTGGATAAAAGGTTTGGGATCTATGTTGACCATATAAGGATAGACTCCGGTGCTGGTATGTAGATAGAAAAAACCACCTTCATTCCCCATTCTCCGAAAGGACATGTCGAACACTTCCGTAATATTAAACTCGCGGTATTTCGTTACAATCTTGTCCGAGTACAGGATCATGGACCGATCGCTATGCAGTACTTCCTGTGCGAGCCCCGTCACTTCTCTCTGTACTTTGTAATAAGGCAATACAGCAATGCAGTTCATGATCTGCCTCCGTTCTAGCATGATTATTTGTTCCATCATAGCAGATCGGAGAGCCTGAGCAAAAAAATGATCCAACAACATATATGATTTACGTAATCTTCGTTGTTACTTTCAATGGAAAACGAAGTGTTTCCTGAATATGCTGCAAGGAAAGGCATTGTTCAATGTGAAAAACACCATGCGGCAGTTCCGTGAGATACATTTTCTCCGCTACTGCTGCCGCAACTGCTGCTGTTGCATCTGCTTCACGCTCACCAACCAGCAGCTGCTCGACATGGACTTGTTTGCCCTTTTTCCATCCCACTGCATCTACCTTAACTGCAAACATCGGCTCCCCTCCGGGAATAACCCCAAAAGCCTTGACCGTACCATTACGAAGGGAGGGAATACGCAGTAGTGTGAACAGCCCCATACGTTTCGAAATTGCCATGGATCTAGTCATCCAACGGGAATCGAGACATAACCGAGTGGAAACCGTTGGAATATCAAGTGTACGAGCAACGACGTGTTGATCCGAAAAGTTAAACCGATATGCTTTCCTTCGGCCCAAGTCTGCGCCAAAATCAATCCATTTACCATCGTGAAAACTTTGCACTTCCGCTGGCTTACCTTTTTTCATGACCTGATAGGTAGCATTCATCTGATCCACAGTCCACTCCACCGCGGCTTTTCCGTGTTTTTCACCCAGCCCCAGCATGACAGTAATGTCCGCTTCGTCTACTTGCTCCATATGGGCACCTGCTTCACGCACAAGCAGATTGGTCACCCCAGGCGACAGTCCCACACTAAGCATGGCTGTTGCTTTGGAACGCTGCATTTTGGAATGCAGCTGTTCGACCTGACCCAGAAAGTCATAATTGGCTGAAATATCAATATAATCTGTCCCTGCTTTCGCACAAGCCTCGACAAATTGGGTATCCGCCTGGTCCACACACATGATCACCAACTTGACCGATTGAAGCACAACAGGGTCAATCGCTTTTCTTACATCCAATTGAAGCGGCTGGACTATACCACCCGTAGATCGGCTGAATTCCTCAGCCCGATTCATCCGCGTACCTGCCGCCCATACCTTGCCGGGAAACAATCGTCCCAGTTGCGTACATATCATTTGCCCCACCTGACCATATCCGCCAACAATCCAAATCTGATCTTTCACAGACTCTGTTTTAGTCTCGTTTCGCATAATACCCCTCCACCCAGAATGCTCCGAAATAACGTGTAATGTGCGAAAATCCGCATTCTTTCATCAGCCCAATCATTTGTTCAGATGAGATAGGATCCGATTCTCGTCCAAGGGAAGCTGCAAACCGCTCCCATTCTTCCTGCTGAATACCATTACTTAACATGTGATCCTGCCAGGCTTGCATCATGGTTGGATATACAGGCGAATGAAGATCGGCATTCACTGCTGCAATAATGAGTGGCGCCCCAGGCTTGAGTCTGGCCGCTAGATTGGACAGGAACCGTCTTTTGGACTCGATCCCCTGAATAAAATGCAGCATTAGCATACTTGTTGCCCCGTCGTAGACCTCACCTTCCGGTAACGCTTCAAGCGTCATGGATTTAAGTTGCACTCTGGCTTCGATCCCCGCCTCCCGGACTCTTCTCTCTGCTAACTGAAGCATCGGCTGGGAAGGATCTACTCCAGTAAACGTCCATCCCGCATGGCGAGAACCAAGCAGAGCTAATTCCTTACCTCCACCTGCTCCGACAATTAGTATCTCATCTTCGTTGTTATCCATGATAGAAGCGGCAAGCAGTCGCTCCATCAGATCATGCATATGAGAATAACCCGGAATTTTCAGGGCTATCGATTGTTCGTAACGGTTTTCATCCGCCGTATCCCAGCTCATAGATGGTTGATTGTGGTCCATCGATACTACACTCCTCATGGATTCAAGTTAGACTTGACTCTTCGTTCGTCTAATTTCATTATAGAATGATACGCAGAGCGTACAATCCCAGAACAATGGGATATCTGCATGTGGAGAGGAGAAAGCTTTATGACATCTCGCATGGAACCGAACCAGCGACTCATTACTTCTCTCGAAAAAGGAACCTGGACCTCTCGAACCTACCGGGAAGCTGTCCTGAAACAAATTCAGAACATCGTTCCCTATGACGCGTATTGCTTCACAACAGTTGATCCACAGACTCTTCTCTCAACAGGTGCCGTGACGGAAGATGGCATTGAAGCCATTCATGACCGGCTGTTCGTTAATGAATACATGGAAGAAGACATACATAAGTATGCTGATTTGATTCACAGCGGCGACTATACAGCGATCCTTCATGCATCGATAAGCGAAAACCCTATTGCAAGCGCTCGGTATCATAACATCCTTCAACCCGCAGGTTTCGGTGATGAACTTCGGGCTGTACTGGTGAGTGGCGGAGCCTGTTGGGGGTATCTAACCCTATATCGCAAGACGGAACAACCCGTATTCACGGAAGAGGAGCGACTAAGCATTCAGGCCTGGACACCTTCTATTGCATTGATGTTACGATCCACAAGTCTGACTCTTATGGACGAGATTAAGAGCGGAAGTCCCTCGGACCCTGGTATTATGATCACATCGGACGCTTTCGAGCTGTTATCCGTGAACGCTCCCGCTCAATATTGGCTATTACAATTACGTTTACTGGAGCAGGTGGGACCAGATGTATTGCCGCGCCCAGTCCGTGCAGTCAGTTCGCATTTACAGCGTCAGATTCGTACAGATTCCGACCTGATAGTTGCGCAAGAACCTATCCTTCATTCGCCTTCCAAAGTTTGCATTCAACTCCTGGATGGCCGTTACCTTGTGCTTCATGCCAGCCGCATGCAACAGTTTTCAGGTCCGGATCAGATTGCGATCAGGCTTGAACAGGCTATGCCGCAGGACTTACTGCCATTACTTGCAGAGAGTCATCGGTTGTCCATTCGAGAACGAGAACTATTGGGTTACGTGCTGCGCAGTTATTCTTCCAGAGAAATTGCGGAAGCGATGCATATATCAGCTTACACGGTACAGGATCATTTAAAATCCATTTTTGCCAAAACAGACGTATCCTCCCGCCGTGAGTTAATTTGGTATTTCGTATCCCGTTTCCAGTTGTCCGATGAACCAGCTATTTGAATGTTATAACTGGACATACAAAAAAAGATGCCTTGTCCCATGGGACAAGGCATCTTTGCGCTACATGATGGTGCAGAACATCCGTTATATCAACACATACGTTAAATTTATATGATTCTAGTGCACCAATCTCATGAGTGAAAACTTAGGACTTAGCGGGCTTCGCAGGTTTGATGTTTTTGTTCTTTACCTGCACAGCCACGGGCTCTTTCGGGTGTTCAACCGGATACAATTTGCGGAACAATAACGTCTGCAAGACCAGGAATGAACCGCCGATCGTCCAATACAGCGGCATCGCTGCAGGTGCCGACAGCGAGAAAAAGGCCATCATCAAAGGAGAGATGTATCCCATGATTGCGAATTGTTTTCGTTGTTCTGGCGCCATATTGGCTTGCGAAACCTTGGCTTGGATCAGATAAATAATAGCTACAACGACTGCAAGCACATAGTCAGGCGCTCCTAATTTGAACCACAGAAAGGAGTGAGATGACAACTCCGGCGTAAGCCGAATAGCCGTGTAGATACCTGACAGAATGGGCAACTGAATCAGCAGTGGCAAGCATCCGATATTCAGCGGATTGAACTTGTGCTTCTTATACAGCTCCATCGTTTCCTGCGAAAGCTTCTGCTTATCGGCTGGGTCGTTTTTGCCCTCATACTTTTTCTTGAGCGCATCCATCTCCGGCTTCATAGCATTCATGATCACTCGGGTACCTTGCTGAGATTTTGCTTGTCGCATCATCAATGGCAACAACGCAAGACGGATAACGAGGGTAATCACAATAATGGCTACCCCATAACTTCCATTAAATATCGTTGCGATGTGCTGAATGAGATACGACAGTGGAAATACAACATAATGGTTAAAGAACCCCGGTGTTGATGAATTAATCTCTGAGACGTTGTTACTGCATCCAGCCAGTAGCATCACTGCAAAAAGAATTGCAATCAGGCCATAGATCCGTCCCTTGCCAGATGTAAAAGTGAACCCCTTGCTTGTCTTATGTTCCATATATATCCTCCTCGTTGATTTGTAGAAAGTACATACAACGAGGAATGGCAATCTGGTTCATCTTCATCCGGGGATTCTCTTCGTCTGACGATTCGACTTAAAGCTTCAGGTCTGTGTTGTCCGTCCAAGGACAAGGTTGGCAATCCAGGTTCCAGACCACCTCCGGCGCCACCTTCCATCCAGTACTCTGTAATGCCGCAATGCAGATGGGCAATATAAGCGTAACTGACTGTGAAAATGAGTCCGAGTGAAAATATATACGGTATCAATTCCTGAAGTTCAAACAAGGGATTCACCCCCTTTATAGGTTAGTTTTTATAGTATAACACTTACATATGGATTTTGCATAAATTCATTGCTGGAAAACAGGTAGATGAATTCATTTCATTCTCAATTTGGACAATTCTAGCTTAGCTCTATGTCTTGCCATATTAAAAGAAGCCCAGGAACTGTCTGTTTCTTCCAGGTCAAAGTTAGCTTGATGCTCCAGCATTTCCCCTTTCAAATCCGGGTACTCCCTCTGGGCAAACTCTCGCAGTATCGGAACGGCATCTGCAGATAAACTCGTCAAGTAGGATGCATCAATAATGCCTGTCTGATGATATCGTGTAATATTAAGCTCTGCAATCCGATTATCCATGCCCACATAGTTGACTGCCACATAGGCTGCTAGGGACAATACAATATACCAGCGGATCAACGGTATGGAGGTATAACGGATTCGAAGAGCTGCAATAAGCAGCAGTAGCGCCAGAAAAATCATGAATGCATGTACGAGAAATCGAATGTAGGTATATCCATAAGCCTGTTCATACAGGTTGAGGCGTATAAACGCCGAGTACAGCATGATTGCGGAACAACCCACCAGGACAAAGAGCAGCACCTGATGCACAACAGAACCTATTTTGCCGCTTGAACGCGTGAACTGAAGGGCGATGATCAGAATGAAAAAATTAATGCCTGTTACCAGTATCAGCTCCACAAATCCACTTCTTGCATACTCTGCGTAGGACAATTCTGACGGAAGATGTCCCTCACCCGCCCCAAAAAGATAAGAAAATTGTACAAGCACAAACAGAACATACACACAGTTGATGACCAACAGCATCGTGCCCACAATGATGGGGTCCAATCTTAAAGGTTCACGATGAGCTTGAGTAGAAATTGCCTCAGGTGCGGGCTTATTTGCTGGCTGATCCTCTATGATTGAGTTCAAGGAAGGACTCTCCTGTATGGAATTCACGGAAACATCTTCTCGCTTTTCGATTTCTGAAGTAACCGTAATTGCTTTTCCATTTTTCCAATGTGCATTTTCTCTCTTATCTGCTTCATATTGCATCGGCTGCACGAAACCCCATACATAACTGAACAATAAAACGCCCGCGATGAGAATCCAGATCACTCTCGGAAATCCTGGTGTCAGTGTCATTTGATTTAACCATTCCGGAAAACCGGATAAATACTCATTAAAAATCCCATCTGCTGAGGTCAGCAGTGCTACAACCACGATGACGATGGGAACGGATGCTATAAGGCCAATGAATACTTTGAAAGCAGCCGTTTTCTGCGTTTTACCTAGCCTACGTCCTCCTGTTTTCACAACAATGCTTGCGACCGTTCCCCAATGACGGATGGATTGTGGCAGCAAATGGTCCATCGCGGTACCGATCAATCCAATGTCCCACCATTGTCTCTGTTTTCTGCCGACCAGATAAGTCATATGTAAGATAATAAGCCCCGGTACGATCAGGAAATTAAGGATACGCAGCGGTTCATTGTCGTATAACAGAAACGTTAGCGCCAGCATCAGCACCACCCCAGCCATAAAAGCATCAATCATGGTCAATCGCCGCATGCGGTCCCTGGCAAACAAGAACATAAAGCCATAAAAGAGGATAACAAAGATGGGATAAGAAACACCAATATCCTTGCCATAGAACAAATACTGATGAATGATAGCTAACATTAATGCGGATAGTAGCGTAATTAAAGCGCGGTTGGGTGAAGCCATTATTTTATCAATCATGGGAAAAACCTCCATTAAACTTTCTAGGTTTAATTCTAGATGATAAAATAAGAATATAAATAGAAATTAAAAACGATAAAACTTCTTATTTTATTATATTGCATCAGCTACAACCTCCAGGAGGAATCAAAACCTTGAAATTACATCAGCAATATTTGCTGCTTCATAGCCGGTTTGGTCAACTATTAGAACATGAAGTAACGCTCTCTGACCTTGCGGAACTGCTCGAGTGTACACACCGTAACACATTAACAATCGTCAAAAAAATGGTTGCCCAAGACTGGATTCGGTGGGTGTCCCAGCGCGGACGTGGACGGCGTTCTACGCTGACCCTACTTGTTCCGGCTGATCAAATTGCAGCAGAATACATGATGCAGGCCATGAATCGCCGCGAGTTGCAGCAAGCCGCCGAACAGGTTGGTGCTTTCTCTAGTTCTACGACAATGCAGGATCACCTAAACCAGTGGCTGCTTGGTTATTCTGGACACCATACGGAAGCTGGTAGCCATAATGAGCGAATTGATACGCTCAGGTTACCGATCCGCCAACAACTGCACGCCCTTGATCCCCTTTTTATCAATTTGCTGGCAGAATCTTTTGTCACTAGTCATGTGTTCGATGGGCTGGTTCAACGTAATGAACACGGAGAGATTATTCCCTGTCTGTCTCATACCTGGGATGTCAGTTCAGATCGGAAAACATGGTTTTTTTATTTGCGTAAAGGGATTACTTTTCACAATGGACACCTGCTGACAGCCGCGGATGTGGTGTATACATTTGAACGACTGCAATCCACAGAACGGCGGACATTATACCGCGATGTGAGCAAACAAATTCTATCGCTTGAAGCAACAGATCCCTTGACCGTTTGTTTCAAGCTCAAAGCCTCTCACGAATTGTTTTTGCCCTTTCTTTCTACGAGCCGTGCAGCGATTGTTTCACAAGCCACTTACGGGCAACATAAAGATGGAGACAAGGAAACAGATGTATCGAATACCATGCAAAAGCCTATAGGAACCGGGCCTTTCAAGGTTACAACCTGGGATGATCACTTGTGCAGACTTGAAGCTTTTCCGATGTATTTTCAAGGCAGAGCCCATCTGGACCGTGTAGATATTCTACAAATCCCGTGGAGTGATCCTGCACATTTGGATGAAAAACAAGATATCGAATCTCCTTTCTTCCACCTTGTTCATAATCCATCCTCGTCTGAGGGTAGAGACTGGACACAGATTAGTGCAGGCGTGATGGTACGCAAATTACTCACTTGTAATACACAAAAAACCGGACCCCTAAGCGATCCGGATGTAAGAGCACATGTTCAGGCGTGTATTACTAAATTGTATGGGAATGGCATGAATGAAAGTAATGAAGGTGATCCAGGAGATGCTGATAAAGTGTTGATGAATGCAGAAGAATTGACTTATTTGTCTCAGCACTCTACTTTTGATCTACCTATCCCCTTACACATCACAACCATTCCTCAGTATCGGATGGATGCTAGACGTTTGGCATCGTCATTGGAAATGTACGGCTTCACATGTACTGTCCGAATAGGCACGATGGAGCAATTCAAAGGGAACCTGAGACTGGAATCCGATCTGATTCTCTTCTCCCTGATTCGGGACCGGGACGAAGAATTACGCAGGTACGATCTCTATCTCACTTTATCCGAACATCTGGAGGAATCTTCCAAGAAGAGTGTTCAAGAGATGCTGCAAACTGTTGTTGCTTCGCAAATAGTAGCAGACAGAACTGCCGAACTGGATCGGATCGAACAATTTCTGGTGCAGCAGAGTTTATTATTCCATTTAACTGAAAAACATGTGGAGACTGCCTACCTGCCTTCCGTTCGTGGCCTCTCCTTTAACAGCCAGGGATGGGTAAACCTCAGACATATCTGGTTCCCATGAATGCTCGTTAAATGAGCATAACAATCCATTCGTTTCTAGATGCGGTAATGATGTTGCATGCTTATAAACTGGTCATTGGGTCGGCATCCACCTTGTGCCGTATTTTTTCATTTCTCTTCGAAATGGTATCCTTCCGACGGTACACACCGAGGAGTAAACCGAGCATGGCATAATCAAACATCAGATGATTACCGTATCCAATAAAAGGAAAAGAAATACTAAGAATCGGAGCCTTCCCAGTGGTCATCGCCAACGAATAGATGATTTGCAATGCAAAAACGGCGGTGATACTGACAATAATCATACGACCAAAATCATCCCGGATGCGAGGAAGCATCTTCATCATACTGATAACAAACCAGATGATCCCCACCAATAACAGGATCCCGGCTGACCAACCAAACACATCAATGAGCAGAACACCTGGGTAATTATAATAACTCGTTTTAAACTTGTCGAACGTTGTATCAATCCCATTCCCCCACCAGCCGGATGATTGAATAACTTCAATAATGGAATTGTTGCTATAGCCACTCCCGTAAGGGTCATCCTGAAGATTCAAAACGACAGAGAGCCTCTCCAGGCGTCCGTATTGATCTGCAAAAAACAATAGCAGTACAAAAATACTTCCTGTTATAACAGCACCTATGACTGTATAAAGCCATTTTTTCGTGAGCCAGCCAAATATAATAATGCTCATTATGCCAAACAGAAACAACCGAACCCAGTCCAACGTTTGAAACAATAGTACTGCGGGGAACATTATCATTGCAATGTAGGTCAAGATGGATTGCATATTACAATTGGAACGAAGCTTGTCCAACATAATGGCACCTATAGCAAGTGGCAAAATCCACACTGAAGCTGTGGTAAGGTCTATCGTTAATCCAAATAAGCCCCAGTACCTGCTATTACCATGAATATCCGTTGTTATCATTGGACTGATCCACAACATGACATTAAGTAGAATATAGATCCACCAGGCAGCTCTTTTCAACTTACGATAATCAAAGTAAATAAAGAACAACATCATCATTACACCTATAACGGTATACACCACATGCCCCAGATATAAGGACTGATACTTTTCATCTGCGACATTCGTCGTAAAAATCCATATCAGTAACAGGCTAGTTATAGACAAACCAATTAATCCAACTAACAGCCCCCAATGCATACGATGACGATGCAATCTGTGCATACTTTTGCCCACCACTGCGGGATCACCCATCTGATCAATGGCGTATGCAGCTGCCTCTTCCTGGCTCAGTCCCTCTTGCTCCTTGTCCAACATCATTTCTTCCATGTGGTTGCCAAGCTCATCACGCAGATCAGTATGTACTTCACGTGCCTTAACCTGACTACACAGTTGATCAAGATAATGTTTAATCTTCTCATGTCGATCCGTCATGTTAAGCCTCCTTCCCCAAGCACCCGATCCACGGCACCGCGGAATAAAAGCCACTCGGCTTTTTTATGCTGTAACGCCTCCACACCCTTGTCACAAATGGAATAATATTTACGTTTCCTACCTTCAACCTCCATCCAGTAAGACTCCACCCATCCCTCAAGCTCCATCGCGTGCAGAATGGGATATAACGTACCTTCCTTCAAATTAAACACACCTTCGGATTGACGATGGAGTTCCTTGATCAATTCATAACCGTAAAGCGGCTGTTCCTTCAGTAGCGTAAGAATCAATGTCTCCGTGCTGCCTTTAATCATTTGTTTGTTTACCTGCAAAGCTGTCACTCCCTTTGGTTCATGCTTCCACGTCCAATAACTACATACACTTTTACCACACTTCTTAAAACTTCAACATGTACCTAATAAATCCACTTGGCTACATACATCGGAAATCTATGCATAGTAAAACTAGGTATAATATTACCTGATCCTTCCTTTTCTGTCTAGCTATCAATTGAAGACGTTTGTGATAAAATAAATAAGTCATTTCACACCTGAGGTGTCATCACGAATCTCTTATTCTTACTTAGACATTACATATTCTTTCTATCGATTATGAGGAGGCAATTCAAACCATGAGCAAACTGATTTTCTTTCTTGGCGGGGCCGGGAGCGGCAAAACAACCCTTGCCAAAGCCCTCTCGCGTAAACATAAAGCTGCTTTTTTGGATATGGATATCCTGCTGCGTCCAGCTGCTGAAGCAATAATGACCCTACAAGGACTCGATCCATCCGATCGGGATTCACCGGAATACAAACGGCTGTGCCGTGATTTGGGATATCGTATTACGATGGATGCTGCACTGGACAACGTGCAATTGGGTATCGATACGATTGTTGTAGGACCCTTTACCAAAGAAATCGGAACTCCAGACTGGATCGAGCAGGAACTCGCACAGATTGGACGTTCCCTGGATGACACAGATGTACGTGTGGCCTATATTTATCTTGCAAATGAAGCGTTGTATCGAGAGCGGATTACAGCCAGAAAATCCCCGCTGGATGAGTGGAAGCTGGAGAACTGGGATGCCTTCACAGCTTCACTTGCCCATAAACAAGTAGCCTGGCCCTTGCCCGCCTCAGCCGTGGCTTACATTGATAATTCAAATGAGAGCCCTGATATCGCTTTTACTGAAGTCGAACAACGAATGTACGAATAAAATGTGTAATGGAATGGAACGACCTTCATTTTCTCCATTCAATTTCATGCTACCTATAGGCTCAGAAATATATAATCCACACCGAAAGGGGTATTTGTCATGGTGACCCGCGCAGGTCGAACGTGACAAATACCCCTTTTACAATGATCTATGACCAAACATTCGAACCTACATCGTTACAAAAACTGCTTCATAATATACTCCTGCTCCAGAGGTGTAATCACAGTGCGCTCCACGGGTGGGCCTTCTGTCAGATACTCTGCCACTTCAGCCACACGATTGGATTCCAATTCCGCTGTAAATACGAGATTGGCCATCCCTAATGTCTCAACCAATGTTCCCCGCGCTTTAGCGTGAAGCATGAATAAGGTATATAAATCTGGTCGTTTCATCTCCGTCATTGCCCGGGTGATCAAAGCCAACTCGGCTATGTTGTCTCCCATCGGATGATACACTTTAGGCTGTCTCTTTAAACCAAGATCGCACCACAAAATGCGCCGCTCCTGTATATCAATAATGGCCGGAATACAAATATGGGAATCTGCCGTCAGATCAATTCGCTCCTGCACCGTTGAGGGTTCGAACATCTCATCCGACTGTGGGGCCTGACGCATCATCCAGCCAGCATAACACTCCGATAAATCCTTGATAGCATTATCCCTGAATGCGTTAACCATGATTACAATATAACGTGCCCCTAACCTAGAAACGGACGGCAAATGCAGATCCATATACTTCGCCGCTCCATCCGGTGCAGTCACCATAAACCCACTATTTGCAGCTATATATTCATTCGATTTCAGAGGGGTCCGGGATGTTTGGTCCATATAACGCCAATCCTCATCATACAGTACACCCGACAGATCGGTATCCACACGTTCGATTCGCTCATCACCGCTCAGGCCTTCTCTCCACCACAGAAAAAAACGAACGGTATCTCCTGTGGGTAACGATATCCATGACGCACGCGATAGAGCTCGAAGAGATTCGCTTGACCGGCGTTTTCCCCATGGAACTGAAAACTCTTGAAGTCTTTCATCAATATAGACATTACCGAGTGGTGGAAGCACGGCAAACCGTTTCAACAGTGTATGCTCTACCGCCGATATCACCGCATGAACATCCTCAACGTTGAGGGACGGTAGCGGTTGAGTGGAGACATACAGATTTGCCGTGTTGCCTTTGCGGAAAAAGCTCCTCCTGACCTGAAACTCCGTGCGTGTGCTGAAATGGGCCAACACTCCAAGCAGCGCCCTTGTCGAAACCTTCTCTTCCACAGTTTCCATTTTGCCGATCACTTGCTGCACCGGAACACCGGAACGTATCATTCGGTCCAGCTGACCGACCATCTCTCCCGGACGTTCCGCAAGCGTCTCCAGAATAAGCTGGTTATCTTTCTGTTCAAATGCCCGCTCCACTCGGCCATGAAAGGTAAGCGGTCGTTCCCCACGTCGCAACTGGTCCAGCGCCACTATTGCCCCTGGATAACGGTGACGATATTCACCTGGATGCAGTCGCTCGGCCAATCTCTGCCAGCGCCCTTTATATCGAAACAAATCTTCCAGCGGGTTCGAAGCACCCTCCAATAAAGCAAGTATTACCCGACGTTCAGATCGAGTAAATGAACGGAAGCGGGTGTTCTCCTTCAGACTGACATCTCCATCGGAACACGCTACCGCCAGCCGCAATATATCTGTTGCCGTGCGCAAATGTCGCTGGAGTTGCTTCACCGAAGCACGCCCCGCCTTTAATAAAGCCGCGCAATAAACGGCTGCATTTTCCCTCACAGGTATTTGCCCTGCCTCTGGTTCAAATGTGGCCCAGCCTTCGTACTTTGTTGCAAACCAGGTCAACTGCTCTCTTGCAACTGGCATTAACGAAGATTTTGCTGTAAGCAGGTCCATTCCTACTTGGTAAAAATCTGCTTCACTGCCGAGATGAATCACACGCAGTCGCAGCTTGTTCAGCAGTAATATGCGCTGCTCCTGTTCTTGCTCCTTTTCAAGAAGCTGCTGTCTCCAGGAATGCATCAAAGCATTTAAATAAAATTTACTTTCCTGAATATTCATTTTCCGCTTAGGAAATTTCGGATACACGAGGGTTTCCTTTAAATTGATTCCTTTCATCTTTCGAAGCTCTTCTATCAATTGCTCAAACCAGAAAACGAATCTGTCACGTTCCCAGGTATTCAGCACATCTATCAGTTTCGTCGAAAACGTATATCCCAGCGATTCCAAATTTCTCAGTGCAGTCGCCAATATACGCACAGGCAGCTTGCCCTTGCGCTCTGCAATGATCACTTTCAAATTCCTGCTGAAATAGATTGAGAATAAGTCCATCACTTGTACTCTCCCACATGACGATAATATATTCAGCATTGGTATACTTGGCCTAGCTCGTGGCGGTTCTTCATATGTATAACACAGTCCAAAAAACTAAAAAAATCAGGGAAGCGGCACCCCTAATACCATTGTAAGAGTTCAGAAGGAAGGGATACCATAGCCTGATTAATGCATATTATATCTTATAATTACAGATTAGAAAATATCACATCGGAAAGAGAGCGGCAGAATACCACTTAACCCAAAAGGTAAGATTATTCTGACCGCTCTCTTTATGTTTATTTTCACCGCTGTTCTCTTGCCAGATTATCCGTGCTGCCGTGCCGCTTGACGTCCGGCGATACGAGCTGTAATTAACTGGTGACTCTCATCAATCTCTTCCGGTGTGCAGGCTGCTTTCAACTCATATACTTTGACCGGAGAACGATCAATGATGTCCAGAAATGAATCAAAAAATGCCATGTCCTTACTATGGATATAAGGACACCAATGATCCGACAAGCCTACCGTCTCATGAATATGTACCCCGACGACATGGTCGATCAATTCATTTGCTTCACGTACATTGTCATAGAGCCCCATTCGATCCATCATCATACCGTGACCAATATCGTACCACAATCCGAGTGGTGCCCCTTTCATGCTGCGGATAAGTGCGCCCGCCTCCTGCAGCGTCGGCATTTGGTAACAGCGAGATCGGGTTTCAATGCCAAAATTCACCCCATACCCGCGCTGTTCCGACAACTCGCACACTTCTTCCAGACTCTCCTGAATTCGCTTCAGGTAATGTGCACTCCCCGCCTCGCGCTTCTCAATCATCTCTTGCCATAACGATTGATAGTCCGTGGAGTCCGGCCCTTGATCGTGATATATCTTTTTCAATGCTTCATCAATATTATATTCAAACGGCACCTCGCCTGGATGCACGACAACTGCCTTCGCACCATACCGATGTGCATATTCAGCTGAACCGAGCAGCAGTTCAATGGCCCGCTTACGACGAGGCTCATCGTCGAAACCGAGCAGAACCGAATCGGTTCCATAATCGGGATCAGCTACATGCGGAAACGTATTGTGCACACTGGATATGCCGATTTCTCCCCGTTCAATCATCGGTTCAATCGTTTGCAGCAATTCGTCCGTCACGTTATAATTCAGCTCCACTTGTCTGAACCCTAGGGATTTGATCTCCTCGATCATGCCCTCACCCGTAGTATGACGTTTGATGTTCCAGCAAGTTGAAAATGAATATTCCTTTTTGTCGGTAAACATAGCTTTGTCCTCCTATATGCGATGTTCAACCCGTTCAATGTCTAATGAATCTTCTCTATTTTTAAATCAGCCTAGCTGATGTTTAATTCAAATCTCATTTTGACCTTTTATTCCAATGCCTCATGCTGAAGATTCAACATCGTCTGTTGCAAGGCTACCTGCACTGCTCCAGTCACTACAGCCCGCTCGCCCAGCTCTGAACAGATCAGTTCAGGCTTCGCCGGGAATTGATCAGATACGATCTGTCTGAGAAACGGCAATAACACATCCCCATTTCCCCCGATACCTCCGCCAAGTACAATGAGATGGGGAGCAAGCACGACACAGATATTCCGCAGAGCCGAAGCAATCATTTGGCTGTATTGTTTCAGAATCTTCACAGCCTGCGATTCTCCACCTCGGGTAGCTTCAAACAGTTTCTCAGGAGTCAGGTGTTCACGAAGGTATTCTATACCAGAATCAGGACCCTCAAGAAGACTGGCATCCAACTGACGCTTGGTCAGTTCCATCAGACCTTCCGCTGACAAAACATCCTCCAATCGACGCCCCTCTTCCAACAACATCTCCGCGAGCTCGCCTGTCAAACCGCCCATGCCTCGTAGCAATTGCCCGTTCACCATGATGCCTGCACCCGTTCCAGTACCGATGGAGAAAAACACAAATAGATTGGAATCCGCTGCTGCTCCACCCCTGTACTCCCCCAGTGCAGCCAGGTTCACATCGTTCTCCAGGATCACTTCACACGGGAAGGCTCCCGACAATGATTCAAGCGAGAGCAACTTTTCCAATCCCTCTAACGGGGCAACGATTCGATCAATATCACCAGAGTCCGGCAGTACAACACCTGGAATGCCAAAACCAATACATTGGATTTGATCCCAATTCAATTGATTTTCCGTCAGTAATTCATCCATATGGCTTCGAAGCACATCAAGGATTGCCGTCCCTGCTCGATCACCGCTTTGGACCGATAATGTTGGATACGTTCTGTAATCCACAATCTCACCATTCAGATCAGAGAGTGCGATCCGAATTCGGGTTGCCCCAATATCAATACCACAGACATAGTAAGCTGTTTCATTGAATCGAATGAGTGTTGCTTTGCGACCCTGGGCATTGTCGGCTCTACCGGTTTCCAGCACCAGATTTCGTTCAATCAGATGTTCAATCGCCGACGACACCGTAGGTTTGCTGAGTCCGGTCTGACGACTGATATCTGCCCTGGACATCGCACCAGTTGCGATCAGCGCATCCATAATCAAATTCTCGTTCAGATTGCGGATATACTGCGGTGTGCCAGCCATTTTATCGCCTCCTTTTGTAGTTAGTTAAGTTTCTTAACGAATTAAATTTAATATATCATCGGCTTTAAAACGTGTACAGCTTTTTGTCTGTATCGGATGATATGATTTCAAAATCAAGGCCTGATCTCATCGTAATCATTCAATTTCGACTTTACATTATGTAAATCAAAAAAGCCGCAGTGATAAACACCGCAGCTCCTTACTTCCTTATATATACGTTTCATTACGATTTGGACAATTCAATGAATCCTTCACCAAATACGTCACGCACATCATGGATCGTTATGAAAGCAATTTCGTCCTCCGCTCGCACAATCTTCTTCAGCATTGGAACTTCTTGTTTACTAATGACAATATATAAGATCTCTTTCGGGTTTTTCGTATAGTAGCCATGACCAGACAAGACGGTAACTCCCCGATCCATCTTCTCAATGACCTGTTGAGCAATGGCATCCTGTTTGGTAGATATAATCGTAACTGCTTTTTTCGGATTGAGCCCTTCAATAATAAACTCCATCGTTTTGGTTCCGACGAACAACATGACAATCGTACACATCAAACCTTGCGGCCCTATAATGAAGAAAGACGAGAACGCCACGATCAGATCGAAGAATAACAGTCCATAACTGATGTTCCAATCCAGATATTTATTGGCAAGCCGGGCCAGAATAACGGTGCCCGCCGTTGTGCCGCCTACTCTAACAATCATGCCGATACCCAGACCGGCAAATAATCCACCAAAAATAGTATTGATCCAGAGCTCGTCTGATGCGATCGTCCAGCTCTCGGTTAGGTGCAGGAACAGCGAGTTAAATACCACCGCAATAATGGTATACACCGTTGTCGTTCTGTCCAGAAATTTGTACCCCACAAGTAGCAAAATACCATTCAGGAGCAAGTTCATCAGTCCAGGAGACCATTCAAAGAGGTAATACAAAATAATTGTAATCCCTGTAACGCCGCCTTCAGCCAGATCATTCGGGATGACGAAC